>NZ_JBCITM010000026.1:0-40275 GCF_039414295.1 Anoxynatronum sibiricum
TCGCCACTATCCTTGATAATAGAGGATAGGAATACCTTTCTCAAAGCAATATCACCCCTCAAAACTGATTCTAAGCGCAAAAAAGCCATGTTTCATCTCTAAAACATGACTTTTTCGACAACCTCAGCAAAAGAAAAGAGCCCTTCAAGGGCTCTTTTCTTTTGCTTATGATGACGGTAACATGATATAATCAATTGGTGAAACATTTTAATCACAATAACGTAATGAATAAGCAAGTGGAAAAAAAGACTTTATATGAATGAAAGAGAAGGAGCGATTATCATGATAAGGAGTAAATGGCTCGCATTGATAGTTATTGTTGTTTTTGTACTAACAAATGGGTCGCCTGTGTTTGCAACAAACAGTGAAGAAGAGACCGTTTTGGAGATACAAACTGATTGGGAAAACCGCAGTTTGGAGGACTTGATAGAGCGTGCAAAAAGCAGAAGTTTGGAACTGCAACGTATCAATCAACAGCTCAAGCGAAGTGAGATTATGAGAGATCAAGCGGGCTTAAATGTGGGCTATACTTATGCCCCTGAATACCACCCGCTTAACCCGATGTATACCATTGAAGAGTTTATTGCAAAACAAGCAACGCTGGGAGTATACGCGGCTGATGCACAGATCAATCAAGTAAGAAGAGATCGCCAGCAAATGGAAGACCGCATTGAATATCAAGTGATAACTGCGTGGATTGACATTGAAGAGGGAGTGCGTAAAGTTCTCCAGGAAGAAAAGGCACTTAGCTTGGCTGAGCAAGAACTAGCTATAGCTCGTGTACGCCAACAGCAGGGGATTAGCAGTCGATATCAATTGATTCAACAAGAGGATGCTTATGAGGCGGCTCAAAATGAACTTACAAAATCAAAAGTCGAACTGGACGGCAAGTTTATCACACTAAATGGTCTGTTGAATGAACCAGTAGAATCAAGATATTGGGTGGAACGTGAAGCGCCATCTGTTGAAGAACTTCCAAATTTGACAGCACAAATAGCACGGGTACTCAACAATGACCCGTTGATCAAGTCTCTTGAGAGTAACGTTGAACTCAGTGAGTTAAGTTTGCGTTTATATGTATATAACCAAGAGCAGGATCCATATTCTGCAAAAGCAATTGATTTAACCACGGCAAGCTTAAATGCAGGGAACATGAAGAGACAGACAGAAAACAGCCTGCGGGAACTCTATCAGTCGATGGAAGAAATGGATAAAACAGCGGCAGAACTGGAGCTTCAATTAAAAATGGCGCTGGATCAGTTGAACGTAGCCAAAATTAATCTTGAAGTGGGATTGGTGATTCCTCAGGATGTGGCAAAAATAGAATTTCAGGTGAGCGAACTTGAGAATGCGCTTAAATCACTTGAATCGAAGAAAGAAAAAATGAGCTTAGCGTATTTGAAACCGTGGGCTGCAAGATAGCCAACTTATTGGTACAAACTATACGAACACAAGTTGGTAAAGGAAAGAGGAGGTCATTTGCTATGAAAGGACATCACTTAAAGGGATTAAGCTTTTTTGTGGCAGGTTTATTGGCAGGAAGCGTTTTAACTGGTATCGCAGCTGCACAGCCGGGGTTGTCAGTAACGGCCACTGTGTTTAACCATGCTCAGTTTATTTTTAATGGTGAAAAAAAACCACTGCCGGAGGGTATGACAGTGCTGAACTATGGGGGGCGTGTATATACACCTGCCAGATATATAGCGGAAGAGCTGGGAGCTAATGTTGGTTGGGACCCTGTCAGTCAAAGTGTCTTGGTAACTTGGGTAGAGCCTGAGCCTGAACAGATTATAGTCACACTTCCACCTGAAGAAAAGCCGGTAGTGGAGGAAAAAGAACAGGAGTCCGAAAAAGAAGTGATTCGACCCAGTGGCGATTTTCAAAGACTTCCCATCCGGATTCAGACAAAAGACATCATTGTTAATCTTCCATATGTAAGAATTGATGAAAGGGAAACAGCTTTTCAAATTGAAACTGAGGGCAGGATTAATAGGCCTGTTATGATTGATCAACGTTCCGCCCGAATGATTATTGATGGTAAA
Source organism: Anoxynatronum sibiricum (assembly GCF_039414295.1). Classification (NCBI taxonomy): domain Bacteria; kingdom Bacillati; phylum Bacillota; class Clostridia; order Eubacteriales; family Clostridiaceae; genus Anoxynatronum; species Anoxynatronum sibiricum. Next base: position 2,043 of record NZ_JBCITM010000026.1, read on the forward strand.
GAGTACAAACACACAGAAGTTACTGGTGTTCTTGACCAAATTGATCAAACCTGGTTCACACAAAATATTTTCGAAGATGATAAAGTCAATGGATGGATCCGATTCGGTCCCATCGACGAAGACACAGAATATCTGATATTTGAAGTAGACTATGTCATCAACGATAATTTCCCTGAAAGACACACATTGCGTTATGAAATTCGGCTATAATAACGAACCATGCTTTTGAAAGCACAAAGAGCAAATGACAAATCAGTCAAAAGAACTATTGTGGGGCCCTGAGAGGCCCTTTTTTCTTGACTTTCAGACACATGAGTGGCAAACTGTTAGTAAGTGTATGTCAAGTAAGAATAAACTCTTGAAGTTGAAGTGGAGGGGTTTGATGCCTGATTCAATTAATCAGCCTGTCACAATGATATTGAAGACAGCAGATTATGATAATCAATCGATTCAAAGAAGAAACGAAAACGCTGCAGCAGTGTTTCAACTTCCTGCAGATCAAACGCCGGAAGCGGTCTTCAACAGCGCATGGAACCAGACACAAACTTCACCAACAGAGCATTATCAGCAGATGAATGCTTATCGAAGTGATTCGCTAATAACAGAACAGACGACGGGAGCTTTTCAGCAGCGTCAACTTTCTGAACCCGTCTCTTTAGCGCGGGCTCATGATCGCCTGTTGGAATGGAATAAATCCCTTCATGGCACCGAGAATCCCAAAGCCTGGAGCAACGCAGCAGAGCACCGACCAGTGAATGCAGCATCGAATTTCATTGCCACCCATGGCTACAGCCCCCAACAAGTCTATGGCATTTATTCGGATATGAGCATACAGGAAGCCACGCAGCGATTTGATGTGCTGAGAGGTTACTATGGAATTCACAGCCCGGCCGACAGTCATAATTACCTGAATTTAATCATGGCCAATGAGGATATGCGGAAAGTCATCGATGACTCAGCATTGTCTAACTATCAAAAATCAAAACAACTCCAGGACATGGGGGTAAGTGCCCGGTTCTCATCACATGTCCTTCGATATGCCGGTAAAGCAGAAGAATGGTACGAAACCAATGGCCACCGCGGCGATTACATAGATCCCCGAGACCTGCCAGGGGATCGCCAGTATGTGCGTGTTGGTGAAAAGCCTCTTTTCAGGGGAGAAGCTTATGCTTATGTGGATGCTTATGGCATGACCCGTATTGAAACCAATCTGGCACAGGCAATTCAAAAATCGCCGGAAAGTGAAATTTATGAATATGAAGGGTACTTCCGCAGCGGACATCCCGCCAATGCCAATGGAGATTTCACCGATTTTGCCATTGCTGGCAGTCGTCCGGTTACTCCCTCCTACAGCGATGATTCGCGTGGGAGCAATACCCGCCACGGGGTTTTCATCAGCCGTCATCAAACACAGGATGGCAGACTGATGGGAACTGTTTCTGTGGCTTCAGCAGTGCAGCAATACAAGACCCAGCTGCTGGCGGGCACACTGCCGTCGCAACAGCCTCATCAGGCAATGAAGCACCTGGCAGCGGCACCTCAGGGGAGGCACTACGTGGCTTCTCTCAGGAATGCAACTGAAGTATAAAGAGGTGTTGAGCTCCTGGTGGGTGCAACTTTTTTGGTAGTGAGTCGTCTTAAAGGTGAAGAAACGAAAAGAGATCTGTGCCAGGCACAAGCGTTGATAAAATGCTTTTCAGCCAAATGCAATGGATGCAGCATAGCAACAGGCAAAGAAGAAGGGGAGGAATGGGTATGAAAAAAGGTCAGAAGAGTTGCTGGGTGGTTATTCTAGTGGGACTTCTCTTCTTGAATGCAACCATCAGTGCAGCAGCGGTAAGTTTTCCGGATATCAATGCCAGTCACTGGGCATGGACCCACGTGAGCCGTATGGTTGAAAAAAATGTGATTAGCGGCACTACGAGAGCCAATAGTGATGTGCGCATTTATGCACCTGATGATCCGGTGACAAAAGTACAAACCCTGACACTGGTGTATAAGCTGTTGCAGGAAACAGGGCAAATGCAATCCAATGCAGATTTTAGCACCAAATACCAGCAAAGCTTAAATGCTGCCAGTATTCCCCAGTGGGCCCACCGATTTGTGAGCTACGCACTGGAAAAAAATATTATTACCATGGCCGACTTGGTGACTTTCATGGAGGGCTCAGGCACCACTGCCAAAGAAAACCCGGCAAGTCGTGAAGAAGTGGCCCTTTACTTTGGCAGAGCTCTTGATACTCAGGGCAAAGCCGGTACAGGAAGTTCCAACCTGAGTTTTGTTGATGCAGAACAAATCAGCAGCTCGGCAATGCCTTACGTGGCTTTTTTGGTGAACGAAAAAATTCTCTCTGGTTATGAAGACAATCGTTTCAGGCCGCGCAATACCATTACCCGGGCAGAGATGGCAGCAGTTTCCAACAAAAGCTATGATGTGCTGAGCAACAAAAGTGCCATTATCATCGACCTCAAACCAGTTGAACCTGAAAAAGAAGAGGAGAAGGAAGAAGATAAAACTGACGTTTCTGTTGACAGAAGAATTACCCGCACCATTGAAGAAGTGAATCAGGACACCCGCCGCCTTTTTGTACTGGACGATAATGATCGGCTTGAAATGTACGATATCTTAAGAGATGCAGAGATTCTAATCAAAAGCAAAAGCAGTCGATTGGCAGACCTGCGTAAAAGCCAGACGGCAGTACTGCATCTGAACAAAGATAATGAAATTATAAAGCTGATTGTTGATCCTGAGCAAACCCGCTTTGATGGTGAACTCATCAGTAAAACGGAGTTGGATGATTATATTGTTTATCGGATGGAGAACCTGCGGAATCTTACGGAACGGGTGAACTTCCGAGTCAATAAAGATACTGAAATCATCTCAGGGAGCAGTACGCTGCGTGAGCGGGACATAAAAGTGGGCGACCGGATGACCCTGTTTCACGATGGTCTTTACGTACTGAAGCTCCAGCCCTATCAACAATACGATGAAATTGAAGGGATTCTGGACAGCGTTCAATTCGCTCGTTACCAGATCACTGTGAGAGGTTCTGGCAACCAAACGGATACTTACAGTTTAGCCGACGACGTTTCCATTTTTTTAAATGATCGTCGCAGCGATCTTGACCAATTAAGATCTGGCGATATCGTTAAATTGAAGCTGGAAAAGGATGAAGTGGTTCGCATCGACGCCACCCAATCACGGGCCAGTCGTAACCAGGTTGAAAAAGGGTTTTTCAAAGAACTGCGTATTGCAACCCGACCCAATCGGATTTTTATCATTGACAAAGATGACAAAGAGGTATCCTTTGACCTTTCAGACCGCGTGGCCGTGTACATTCGCGATGAAAAAGCTTCTTTGCTGGATATTCCAATGAATGCAGAAGTGGAACTGTTTATTGAAGGCGGACTGGTGACAGAAATTGATGTGGTTCGCAACATAGGCCGCGAAGTGATCCAGGGAGAAATTCAACGCATTTACGATAACAGTAACCGGTTCACTCTGTCGGTAAGCGGCCGTTCGGAAACAGTGATGGTATACGTTACCAATAGCACCGATATTTATGATCGCAACTATCGGAAAATTGATATAGATGGCTTGCGACGTAATGACTATGTGCTGGTTACAGGAACCTATGAGGATAATGATTTTGTCGCCTCGCGGATTCTTGTGGAAGATTAAACAAACTCCCAAAAAATATGCCAGCGAGCTGCCAAGGTTAAATTTGGCAGCTCGCTTTTAAAGTATCGGAAATAGCATGAGCAGCAAAGCGATGGATAATGTTTTGGCAATGGTTTTCAGCTTCTTTTTCACTATTCCCTACTAACTGATAGTTGCCCCACTAAATCATTACATCTTATTGACAAAGAGAGGAATGCTGATTATAGGCATTTTGAGTGGATATGATTATCATATAGGGCTTTGAATTATGTCAACCAGCCGCCGGAGTTAAGATTGAATATTATTTTCGAATAGCTGCTAAATGCAGCAGGGAGGGAGAAAAATGATTAAGAAACATCACAATAAGTGGCTCCTGATCATTGCAGGAATCATCGTAACACTCATCATTAGCCCGGTTTACGCTGCCAGTGACAATTGGGTAGATCGTGTACCAGCGGTGAGTCGGAATTTTGATTTTGAAGAGAATCCAGGCATTGTTCCACGACTCACAATAGAGGAGTATGCCATTGGTGATTTTCAATCCGGTGAGATTGTCAGATTACAGCTGCAAAATGCAGAATGGGGAAATATTGACCGATTAAGGACAGAGGTTGAAATTCGGGAAGTGGAATCGGTAACAATCAATCAGCTCACCAGTGAAGTATTGGAACTTGTTTTAAACCCCACTGAAGGCCGTGGAGAAAAAGCCAGCATTCGCATTCCTCTCTACAGCAAAACAACTCAAGCTGGGTTGGCAACGGTAACAGTAGATCCCTTTGGAGGAGCTGTCAGTGGCGGTACCTATCCCTTTGCTGAAGTGGTGGGAAGCAATGGAGATGAAGGTGTTCAAGTCTCACTGACAACCCCTGGCAATGAGCAGCTTCAGCTTCAAATGGAAGATGTGGTTAATCAGCAAAGGGGCGCTTATCTTGTGCTTACAGAACAAGTCCCCAACGGTATACCTGCCAGTGGGTTGACTTTTCGAGTTGAGTTGCAGAATGCAGAATGGCTTCCCGCTTCCAGAAGTGATTTAAACACAAATCGAATGAAAGAAGCGACTATTATTGAAGGGGCTTCGCAGGTGAAAGTGGAAAATGTGCGTCGTGTCAGTCATCAGGTGATAGAAGTTGCATTGACGCGCGAAGGTTTTTCCGCAGAAGCAGCCACCATAAAACTCCCTTTATATCTTCAGGCAACAGCCATAGGCGACCTTGGTGTAAGAGTTTCTTTGCTGCAGGATGGAAGGCAATCAGTCAGGTTGAATCTGGGAGAAGTGGTACAGGTGGAAGAAGCAACTCCTGAGATTCCAGAAGAACCGTCGGTTCCGATAGAACCAACACAGAAGGAAGTGGTCTTTAGAGTGGGTCAAATGGGATACTGGGTTAATGGAGTGCCCACCACATCAGATGTCGCCCCATATGTGAAAGATGTTGGCGGTGGCAGTGGCCGAATCATGGTGCCCGTCAGCTTTGCGGCCAGAGCAACGGGAGCACAGCAAGTGGATTGGGATCCAGTGAGCCGACGGGTCACAGTGATTAAAGGGGAGAAAACGGTGGAACTAACCATTGGTGATGCTGCATTACGGGTCAATGGACTGATTGCCATGATGGACACCCCGGCAGAAATACAGCCTGTGGGTGACGGGACAACAGGACGAACCATGATACCGGTGGCTCACCTGGCAAAAGCCCTGGATGTTCAATACACATGGGATCAAATCACACTAAGCGCCACCTTCTTTGTTGAAGAATAGGTGAGCATTGAGTTCGCAAAACTAAATAAAACCTGCTTTGGTTGACAGCGCCCCCATTATTCCATAAAATAGAGGGGGTAAAAGAGTTGAAACGCTAGGTTATGAAACCAATAAGTGGGTGATGTTTTGAAAACAAATCAAAAGGGATCAACAGATAAAAAGACACAGCGTCAAAGCACCAATACCGCAGCCTCACCGGCTGCGGTATTGCCACTGCAAACCTTCTTTATTATGCTTGCAGGGCTTTTATTGATACTATCCACACTGCCTCGGGGATCTTTTTTTCCCAAAGACAAGCTCCAGTTCGCCATGCTGTTTCTGCTGCTGAGTGTCATCGTCTTTATCCTCATCAGCCTTTTTCGTCAGCGGGTGCTATGGGACTCTATCCATGGTTGGAGCCCGCTCCTCCTGATGGCAGCCTACTGGGTTCCGGTGATTACCTTCCAGTGGGTGGTGCTGTGGGAAGCACTGACAATGATCCTCTATTATATCGTGGCCATTGCCGTGTTCCTGTTGGCGCGCAACTTGAACCGCGAAGGAGCCTGCACGCGAATACTTTTAAACCTGATACTGTTGGCGGGAATCGTTGTTGCTATGACCTCTTTGCTGGGAGCTGCAGGCATATGGGAATACCCCAACCTCATTATGGGTAACCGTCTGGCGGGGACATTTCAGTACCCCAACACCTTGGCTGCATGGATGATGACTTTATACTTCATTGCTGCCGGTCTTATGCTGGAATCCACTCAACAATGGAAAAAGGTGGCCTATGGCAGCGTTGGCTTTTTCATGTTGTTTGTGTTTGTCTTCACCTATTCCCGGGCTGCCTGGCTTCTGTTTCCAATAGTGGCCCTGGGCTACCTGGTGCTTATTCCCGGCAAAAACAGACTCTTGATGCTGCTTACCTATGTCATCAGCGGATTTCCCCTTCTGGTGTCACTGTTGCCCTTTTATCGGGCCACCACAGGGGAAGATGCCGGTGGACTCAGGGTTTTCGTCATCATACTGGTGGCAGTGGCGGCTTTTGCAGTCCTGCTGCTGGCCCTCCTGCGACTCTTCAGTCGGCTGGAAAGTCTCTTACAGTCACAGCAGTATCCTCATCTTAAAAAAGGGCTCTTTGGCGTTTTGGGAGCCATTTTGCTGGCTGCCGCACTTTTTTTGATGGTGGCCCTCCAGGCCACAGAACCCTTAGTGTTCGACAATCTTGACCGTGAAGAGCCCCGCAATCAAACCATTACTCGTACATTGGCCGATAGGCAACCGCTAACGGAATATGAGCTTCGTCTTCAGCTGGAAACCCGGGGGGGGAACGAAGAGCAGTGGCCCTGGCTGGTGCAGGTGGTTTCTGAAAATGCGACAGGAGAAAGAACGCGGATCTTGCAGCATTTGGGGGAAGTCGAGGCCTCTGGTGAGGTGATCATCCCCTTTGAAACCCTGGAAGACACCATGGCCTTAAGATTTGTATTCCGCAATCACTTTGAAGAAACCGCTGTCACATTCAAAAGTGCCACGCTGGTTCACCTGGAAGCTTCGGTTACTGACACCATTCCCCTCCAGTATCGCTTCTTGCCAGAAGCACTGGTACAACGATTTGAAAGCATTGACAGAGAAACCAGCAGTGCAGATACCCGCCTGGCCTATTACCGGGACAGCATGACCATTCTGAGAACACACCCCTTGGGTGCCGGTGGCGGTGCCTGGGATGCCCTCTATCGGGAGTATCAGAGTCAGCCATACTACAGTCGCCAGGTGCATAACTTCTTCCTTCAAACTGCTGTGGAGGCAGGCATCATAGGTCTCATGCTCCTGGCAGGTATGGTAGGCCTCATTTTGTGGGGTTTATACCGGGTGTTTAGACAAGAGCTTTTGTTGCAGACATCATTGCATGTGGCAGCATTGTCTTTGCTGGGGCACAGTTTCCTTGATTTTAACTTCAGCTATTTATCCACCTTTTTTCTTTTCTGGATACTGCTGGCGCTGCTGCAGCCTCCCAAGGGATTCCTCACAATGAAGGCCAAATCAGACTCAGGAAAACTGCCATGGTTCTTCTGCGCAAGCTTGCCCGGGTGGGCAGTGGCCCTGGTTCTTGTGCCACCAATGATATTGGCCATGACCTCGTGGGGTGCCGCCAGAAGTCATGAAACTGCAAATCTCTACGGTCAAATGGGAGAAACTCAATTGGCCTATGATACCCTGGAACAGGCAGCTTCTCTGGATCGCTTGCGGCCAGACTACAGAATGGATCTGCTGAGAAACCTGTTGCAATTTTACAGTACCACCGGTGACCCAGCCATCTTAACGGTGGCAGATCAACACTGGCAGCAAGGCGTGCGTTATGCGCCTCGACACCGGGAGCTGTTGATGGCAGGAGCGAATCTGAAAATTTACCAAAAAAATCACGATGAAGCTAGGACCCTTCTGCTACAGCGCATCAATGAGGCACCATTGGATCGAGTAGGCTATGAAGATGTTTCAGATGCCTATTTGGGCTTGATAAAGTATATGGCGGGTAATCAGACAGATGCGAACTCGTTGCCAGAACAAACGTTGGCTGCAACCGCCAAGGAAGGCCTTCAGCTCTTTCAGCTTCATCAGCAGGCCAACCAACGGGCGGAAGTGCCCCTGGCCATCACTGGTGCCTTTAAAAGCAATCTGATGCACCTTCGGGCATGGCAGGAGTTTGCCGCAGGCAGTCTACCCTTTGCCTTAAATCCATCAGAAAACCCTGTGTTTGTCAGTTTCCTCGACTTGGAGCATGCCACCGGTGCAGAAAGAGCCTGGCGAGCCTGGGGCCGCGAAGACGCCCAACTGGTCACCACTCTCACTCCAGAGGGCTTGATCACCACCAATACCGGCACAGACCTGGGCTTGGCCTACACCCCCAATATCCAGTTGCAACCGGACACCACTTATCAGGTGTGGGTGGATTTTGCGGAGATTTCTCTCCACAACCCCCTGTCGGTATACGTCATCGCCGCAGACAGCGAAGACCACCGGGTACAGCACCACCACATCCTCACACCTGAAGAAACAGAATCCCTGTCAGTTGCTTTCACCTTCACCACTTCAGACGACATAGACCCGGCAAAAGACCAGTATATTCGCTTCGATCACCCCGGCATTCACCCAGAAGGAGATCCAGATGCTGATCCCGGCAGTTTCACCATTCGAGGACTGGTGGCGCAGCAAATCAATCACGAATAAAGGAGACCAACCATGCCAGAAGAAAAATATCACCACCCCCAGCCCAATGGTACTTACGAAGAAGAAATCAGCCTTCGGGAGCTTATCGAGGCCCTGCTGAAACACTGGAAAAAAATTGCTGCCATCACTTTGGCAGCTGTGGTGCTGGCCGCCGCCGTCACAATTGGGATCATGACCCCAGTGCATGAAGCCCGGGTCATCGTCAGCATGAACCGCCCCGATCGGTACACCACTGAAGAGAACCTTCAGGAGATTCTCAGCAATCGCCTTTCCTTGGTTTCCTTCAACGACCGGAATGAAATGAACATTCGTAACGCGCAAATGTTCATCAACAGCCCCGAAGTGGTGGAAGCCGCCATGATAGAACAGGGCTTTGTGGCCCGCCCTATTAACCGCCTCATGGAAACCATTGAAATTAATTCCCTGAACCCCTACCTATTCCAAATCAACCTTCAGGGAACAGAAGAAGACGCCCTGTTGGGGCTGGTGGACGAAATGGCCTTCCAGTTCAACCGCATCACCGTAGATGAAATCACGAGAGCCTTAAACCAGGAAGTGAGCCGAAAACAACGTGCCATTCAAACAGCCGAAATGAACCTGGCCACCAACCGTGCCCAGCTGGAAGCCACCGACCCCTACATCACCTTGGAGAGGGCCCTGCTGGATGACCCCTCCATGGCTATAGCTGACCCCAACGCCAACCGCACCACCGTGGTACGCACCCAGGAAACCAACCCTTCCTACCTGACCAGGCTTCAAACCGTCACTCAGGCAGAAATGGAACTGAACCAGCTAAAAGTACAACTGGATGAACTAAAAGATGAGGCAAACCTCGTTATTAAACAGCTGAACCAGCCTGAAACGGCCCCTGTACGAGTGGTGCGGGCAGCCACCGATTACATGGGTGGCTCACCCCTTCGCAAAGTTTCTCCCCGCACCAGCTTAAACCTGGCCATTGCCCTGGTATTGGGCTTGATGGTTGGCGTCTTCATGGCCTTCTTCATCGAATATTGGCAGAAATCAAAACTTCAACAGTAACCAGCTCCAGAGCCCACCCAATTCTTCTACACCATTTCTTTCCACACCTTGACAACGACACATTCCCATGATACGATAACCCTGCGTTCAACAATTGAACACAGGGTTATTTTTGGAGGTTTAAGATGAACTCAACTTACGACAAAGAACATATGATCCTCACCCAAATCGACGCCAATCCCGACGCCACCCAGCGGGACCTCTCCCGCCACACCGGGCTCTCTTTGGGCAGCGTCAATTTGCTGTTGAAAAAAATGGCCAAAGAAGGCCTCATTAAAATTGAATCCATCCCCGCCCACCGGGTGGCCTATATGCTCACCCCCAAAGGCATGGCAGAGAAAGCCAACAAAACCGTTAACTACATTAAACGCCACTACAACGCCATCAATCACACCAAAGAGGTGATGAAAACCACCTTTACCCAGCTCCTCACCCAGCACCCGGCCCTTTACGTCCTCCACACAGACGACGAAATCGGGGCCCTGGTGGTGACCGCCGTGGAAGAGCTGAACAACCCCGCTATCATCGTCATTAATGACATGGAAAGTGCCCAGGAACCCAAAGTGCCCCTGGTGCACTGCCTGCCCAACCAACCCCACAGCAGCCTGGCTTACACCAACCCCACCATCAACCTGCTGGAGAAGTTATAGATAAACCATAACAGTGGCTGTTCACGACCACTGACCAACTAACCAATTAATCAGTTGAAAGGAGTCTCCAAATGGATACACTGAAGGAGATCAGATGGAAACAGCGGTTTACCAATTTTGAAAAATCATACAAGCTATTGAAACAATATAGTAACCAACCCATTGAAACAGAACTCGAAAGAGCAGGTATTATTCAGTTCTTTGAAATTTCTTTTGAACTTGCTTGGAAGTTGATGAAAGATTATCTTGAAGCGCAAGAAATGAGTGTAAAAAGCCCAAGAGAAGCCATTAAACAGGCCTACCAAATGGGTTTGATTGATGATGGCCACGTTTGGATTGACGCCCTTTCAGATAGCAACTTAACAGTTCATACCTATGATGAAGAGATGGCGAAGAAAATGATAAATGACATTATAAACGTGTATTTTCCAGAACTTAACAAACTGTACCATAAGCTAGTGAAGGAGCTATAGCAATGAATGGATTACTTGATAGAGATTTAAACTTTATTATAGAAGCTGTTGATAAGTATTCAGAAATTGAAGAAGTTATTCTATTTGGCAGCAGAGCCATGGGAAATTATAAAAAAGGTTCTGATGTTGATTTAGCTATTGTAGGAGAAAACATCGATAGAAAGATTTTAAGAAGAATAAGTGACGATTTAAATGAAGAATATCCATTGCCCTATTTTTTCGATGTTTTAAACTATAATGACATTTCAAATGAAGCGTTAAAAAAACACATTGATAGTGTAGGGAAGTCGATTTACAAAAGAAATTCTAAAAAATAGCTACTAAGGATTATTTACAAGTTCAAAATGTTAAACATACATGAACAAGCTTTAGAATGCTGTGATGAAGGGAGACAACCATGAAACCTAAAAACAATAAAATCGATGTCCAAGGAAGAGAAGTTGTCATCAACACAGTAAATAATGAAGACTATATTTCAACCTAGATTTTAATCCCATCGAATTCGAGGGGTTTAAAAATCAAGCGGGGCTTAATAGCTTTGTGCTTACATCGAAGAAATGGATTGAAGCAACAAATGCAATTGGTCTTGTTGCTAAAGCGGGAAATGAGGGGAAGAAACTGAAAAAAACAAAGGCAATCACTTTATTACAGGTTATGACGGCATACCTGTTTGGATGGCTCATTGCTAAATATTACTTGATAAAAAACAAAAAAACAAATTATATAATGACATTCAACAGCATTGGAGATGCATGCATTTCACTGGCCTTCTTAGATACATATAAAGAAGTGAATAGAATTGATCATATTACAATTGTTGCACCAAATACAAATGCAGAAACATATCATTACTTTGAAGGTAGCTACCATCATATTCTTCATATTTCTAAATTTATTCATGGAGTGTTAATGCTTTTTTTCAAGTCTGACTTGGGTTATATTTTCAGGCGCAATCATCCAAGATTTATAAATACCTTTTGCACTACCTACATCAGAAGCGACTACTTGAAATACAACAAGACAATTGATGTCATCACATTGACCAAAACGATCTATCAAATACCTCAGCATTCAAAGCCAAGAAAGCTTAAAGACTTAAAAAGCATACATGATATCAGTTACCTAATTGACAAATTTGATATCAAGAAGAAAAAAACAATCATCTTCAACCCATACGCCCATAGTATCTCCGGGGTTCCGTTCATCATTTACGAGAAGATTTCAGAGAAGCTCTCAACAATGGGTTATCAATTAATAACGAGCACCATTGGAAATCAGACGCCAATTAAAGGGACAATGGCGATTCACTTCACCATTGGAGAAGCAGTGGGTTTAGCCAATTACTGTGGTTTTGTCATTGGTACTAGAAGTGGATTTTTTGATTTAGTGGTTCACTCAGATGCAAAGATCATCGCCATCGACTCTACGGACTACCCGTGGTCAGATTTTTATAGACTGTCCCAGTGGCAAGTAAACAGTGAGTTGCATGAGTTTAGATACAATGGCAGTAATGTAGAAACAATAGTGAGCAACGTACTAAGCTTATTAGGTTAGGTGTGATGAGATGGTAGTCAACTATATTGTCGTTCAAGCAGGCGGCAAAGGCACTAGATTAGAACATTTCACGGAGAACAAGCCGAAGGCACTTTGTCCCATTGACAATTTGCCGATGTTATTTCACTTGTTCAGAAAGTTTCCCCACAAGAAATTTGTGATCATAGGAGATTACAAGAAAGAGGTTTTGGAAAAATACCTGGAAGTGTTTTCAAATGTAGAGTATTTGTTCGTGGAAGCGGATGAGAAAGGAACTTGTGGGGGCGTCAGAAAAGCTATGTCCTGGCTGCCTGAAAACCAACCTTTGATGTTGATATGGTCAGATTTAGTTTTAGGCGAAAAATTTTCACTAGACAATCTTGAAGAAAAAAACTATGTGGGACTTTCGAAAGGGTTTGAATGCAGATGGTCCTTTGCTGAAAATGTATTTACCCATAAAAAATCAACGATACATGGCGTTGCAGGCGTATTCATCTTTAAAAGCAAACAGCTTTTAGACCAAGTACCCACCACTGGTGAATTCGTTAAATGGTTAAGCCAAAAGGAGATTCAATGTGAGGGTTTAGACCTTGATGGTGCACGGGAATATGGCACTGTTGAAGCTATCAGACAAAGAATGAGTGAGCACATGCGCTGCAGACCTTTTAATAAAATTCAAGTATGTGATAATAAGGTTATCAAAATGCCAATTGATAGCCAGGGTGAAGCATTATCAGTCAATGAAAAAAACTGGTATAGAAAAGTGGCAAGCCAAGGATACCGGCAAATCCCTAAGATTTACAGCTATGACCCATTAACCATGGAAAAGATCAAGGGGATAAATCTCTTTCAAACCAACTTGTCAAGGGAAGAGAAAAAAACGGTAATCCATAAGCTGATTGTTACCATGAAAGACTTACATAACTTAGAGCCTTCGCCGAGAGACTATTTTAGCGTGTACGAAACATATTACACAAAGACCCTTAAGCGAATCGAATCCGTCAGACGCCTCATTCCTTTTGCAGAAAACAAAGAGATAGTCATAAATGGAAAAGCATGTAGAAACATATTTCACCACACGGATGCGTTTAAACAAAAGGTAAAAGAAATCATGCCAGACACACATTTTTCTGTGATCCATGGCGATTGCACTTTTTCAAACATTTTAGTTGATGAAGCGATGGATATTAAGCTGATTGATCCCAGAGGCTACTTTGGCAGTCTAAGAGTTTACGGCGATAGTGATTACGATTGGGCCAAATTATACTATTCCATCTACGGAGATTACGATCAATTTAACAATAAGAACTTTCAGCTAAGCATGGATGAAAAAGGCGCACAGTTAACCATTAAAACCAGCGGATGGAGAGAGTTAAGTGACTACTATTTAAGAAGCCTGGGCAAGGTTGACACAGACAAAATCAAGTTTCTCCATGCGATCATCTGGTTATCTTTGACAACTTACACATGGGAAGATTATGATGCTATATGCGCAGCTTTTTATAACGGGATCTATTACCTTGATGAGTTTTTAAGATAGGGGAGAACGGTGATGATTGACTACTTTGAAAAAACCATTCACACAATCAGTAACTCCATCAGCTCGGTAGACGCCAAAAAATTTGAAATACTGCTGAATACCCTTGAGGAAAAACTCAATGCGGGAGGAAAAATCATAGCATCAGGATTAGGCAAAAATGTGCCCATATGCGAAAAGTTTATTGGTACACTTAACTCATTGGGAATCAACGCTGTTTTCCTAAATACACATACGGCGCTACACGGTGATTTAGGAGTCATCAAAGAAAATGATATCGTACTGCTGTTAACAAAAAGTGGCAATACCGAAGAATCCATACTTTTAGCGAATCATCTGTTAGAACGTAAAGCAGAGATTTGGCTGATTTCATTCAACAGAAACTCCAAGCTGATAAAACTGTTGAACCACTCCATCATCCTAGATCTTGAAAGTGAAGGCGATGGATGGGACATTATACCAAACAACTCAACCAGCGTTTACTTAATCTTACTGCAGGGATTAGCAATGATGCTCCGTGATCGGATGAACATATCACTGAAGGAATTTAAGAACAATCACCCTGCCGGCAGCATTGGAGAAACCTTGAGGGAGCTGAAATAATGGAAGAGAACAAGCTTGTTCTATCCAGCTTGCCCAAAACATGGATCCTTGATTTAGACGGAACCATGGTAAAGCACAATGGCTATAAGGAAGGGAATGAAAGGTTAAACCCAGGCATTAAAGAGTTTCTGGATAATTTGCCTGAAAAAGATGTGGTGCTTATTCTAACAGCAAGGAGCACTGACGTTCAAGAAGAAACAAAACGGTTTTTGGTAGAAAATGGAGTTAGATTTGATCACATACTATTTAATTTACCCATAGGTGAGCGAATTTTAATTAACGATAAAAAACCAAAAGGCTTATTAACGGCACATGCTGTCAATATTCAAAGAGATGGGCCATTTCATATTAACGTTGTAATTGATAAGCGTATTTAAGGTGGAGGTGATTGAATGTTAGTAAAAAAAATATGGTTAAGCTCTCCCCACATGAGTGATGAGGGTTATGAAATGCAATATGTACAGGAAGCCTTTGATACAAACTGGGTAGCTCCACTAGGACCTAATGTCAATGAATTTGAAAAAGAACTGGCAGCTAAGATGGGTTCAAAACATGCTGCTGCTTTAGTATCTGGAACAGCAGCCATTCATTTAGCACTTAAGGCTGTAGGCGTTGGTGAAGGGGATATTGTTCTTTGTCAAAGTCTTACTTTCTCTGCTACTGCTAATCCTATTATATATCAGAACGCTACTCCAGTATTTATAGATAGTGATTATGAAACTTGGAATATGTGTCCTAAAGCATTAGAGGCAGCCTTTGAGAAATACGGAGATAAAATCAAGGCTGTTTTAGTGGTGCATTTATATGGTCTATCAGCTGATATGGATAAGATCATGGAGATTTGCAATAAGTACAATGTACCGGTGATTGAAGATGCTGCCGAGTCACTAGGAGCTTATTATAAAGGAAAACATACTGGAAGCTTTGGAAAATTTGGAGTGTTCTCGTTTAATGGAAATAAGATCATCACTACTTCAGGGGGAGGTATGCTTGTTTCTGATGATGAGGAGAAGATTAAGAAAGTTAGATTCTGGTCCACTCAGGCAAGAGATCAAGCAAGACACTACCAGCATAGCGAATTAGGGTTCAATTATCGTATGAGCAATGTGGTTGCTGGGATTGGTCGAGGACAGCTTAAAGTTCTAGATAAGAGAGTAGCTAAGAAGAAATATATCTTCGAGTTTTATAAGAGAGAACTTGCTCAATTAGATGGTGTAGAATTCATGCCTATTAATGATTGGAATGAACCTAATTACTGGCTAAGTGTGATGACTTTGAGTGGTTCAGTAAGGCCACTAGATGTGATGGAAACATTAGAGAAAGAAAATATAGAGTCAAGACCTGTGTGGAAGCCGATGCATAGGCAGCCATTCTTCGCTAAGTATGATTATGTTGGTGGCGATGTAAGTGAAAAGTTATTTGAGAATGGTGTGTGCTTGCCATCTGATACTAAGATGACGGATGAGGATCTTGAGAGAATATGTTCAATTATAAAAGGCCTATGGGCTTAAGGAGAAGTAGGTGGGAATAGATGCAGAGCGGAGTAAAACAGGAAACTAGGCCGAGTATAGGCGGTACAATTAATAAGGGCATATATAGAAGGTTCCTGAAAAGACCAATGGATTTCATTTTGTCTTTGATGGCAATTATCGCTTTAAGTCCGGTACTTATAATCATTGCGATTTTTGTTAGGTTAAAACTGGGTAGTCCGGTGCTGTTTAAACAGAAAAGACCTGGGCTTAATGAGAAGATATTTACTATGTATAAATTCAGGACTATGACAGACGAAAAAGACGAGAATGGGGAGCTTCTTCCAGACTCAGTAAGACTCACTAAGTTTGGTAGGATGCTAAGATCTACAAGTCTAGATGAACTACCTGAACTATTTAACATCTTAAAGGGTGATATGAGTATTGTTGGGCCTAGGCCATTGGCCGTTCAATATTTGCCTTACTATACTGAGAACGAAAGGCTAAGACACTCCGTAAGACCGGGATTATCAGGATTGGCTCAAATCAATGGAAGAAATACAGCAACATGGGAAGAACGATTTAGCCATGATATTAGATACATTAAGACAATTTCATTCGCTTGTGACTTAAGCATAATCATTAAAACCACACTTAAGGCAGTTAAACGTTCGGATATTGGTGAGCGTGGTGTTGATGCTCCCATGGATTTCCATGTTTACAGGCAAAAGTTGAGCAAAGGAGAAGATGCTAATGAATATTAAAGGTAAAATTATTACTTTAAGGGCTATGGAAATCGAAGATCAAGAGCTATTAAGAGATATGATCAATGACCCTGAAATTGAAAAAATGATTGGTGGATATTCTTATCCTATTTCAAAAGAACAACAAGTTAATTGGTTTAAAGCAAATAGTAATAACCAGAACAATTTAAGACTAATTATTGAAACAGAGGAAGATGGTGCAATTGGATTTGCAAATATAGTTAATATCGACTGGAAAAACAGAAGTGCTTTTCACGGGATTAAAATAGCAAACAAAAAATTTAGATCAAGAGGAATTGGTACGGATTCGGTAATGGCAGTTATGAAATATGCATTTGAAGAATTGCAACTAAATCGTTTAGATGGATCAATCATTAAATACAATGAAGCTTCAAGAAAATTATACTGTGATAAATGCGGTTGGGTAGTTGAAGGTGTTAAAAGAAAATCTTCATTCAAGATGAATGAGTATCATGATGAGTTACTTGTTGGAATTCTTAGAGAAGAGTACTTCGAGTTAGTGAACAAGACTAACTATTGGGAAAAATGATGAGTAGAGAGATAGGTAGTGAATTTTGGATTAGTAATGAAAAAATGATAGAGGAACAAAGAAATGAGGATCTGCCTCATTGGCTAAAAAAGTACGGAAATGTAGTATTAACTTCATCAGGCAGAGGAGCTATTAACCTTATTCTAGAACATGTTAATCCTATAATTAAAAAAGTCTTACTCCCTTCCTATATTTGTGACTCTGTGATTTTGCCTTTTGAAAAAGCTTGTTATGAAATATATTACTATGGTGTGGATGAATATTTTAGAGCTATAAATGTTAATGCAGAAAAAATTGAGGTAGGCATATTCCTTCATATGGGGTATTTTGGATTTCCTACTAATAGAGAGTTAAGGGATACAATTGCAAAGCTAAGAGCCAATTCAGTAATAATCATTGAAGATGTCACTCATACGCTTTTTTCAAAGCATGAAAACTATATAGATAATGATTTTGTAGTAGGTAGTCTACGTAAATGGACTGGTATACCAAGTGGCGGATTTTTAGCATCAAGTGAAACTGTTAATATGAACTTACCTGATCCCCCAAGCGATCTTGTAAATCTAAGAATATCTAGCTTGCAGCAGAAATTTGAATACATCAAAACACGAAATAAATCTTTAAAAGATGGTTACTTAGAAGGTTTTAGAAGCGCAGAGGAATTACTAGATAAAGATGTTAATAGTTATAGAATCGATGAGATCTCAGAAATGATTATTAAGGATTTAGACACAAAAGAATTAGAGAAAATTAGAAGATTGAACTACAAATTTTTATTAAGTCACCTTAAGGAGATTAGGGGAGTAGAAGTTATATTTAAAGGTTTAAATAATGGTGTAACACCATTATTCTTTCCTATATATGTGAATAACAATAGAAATAGGCTTAAATCTTATCTAATTTCTAAAGAAATTTATTGTCCCGTTCATTGGCCAATTCCTTGCCAATTAGAAGGTCATATGGATAACAGAATAAAGAATATATATGATTCAATCCTGTCAATCCCCTGTGATCAACGGTATGGAATTGACGATATGAAAAGAATAATAGACGTGCTTAAAGAATTAGCTTAGAAGGAAGAAGAGGGTGTGTTAACTTGTTTTCAATAGTTACTTTAGAAAATGCAGATAAATGGGATTCAATAGTGAAAAGTTTTAAAAAGTATGATGTGTATTATCTATCAAGTTATACTAGGGCATTTAAGTTACATGGTGATGGTGAACCTATACTTTTTTACTATGATAATAAAAATACTCGTGCAATAAATGTAGTGATGAAACGAGATATTGAGAAAGACAGAAAATTCAGAGGAAAAATAGAGTCAGAAACATACTTTGATATTACTACACCCTATGGTTATGGTGGCTTTATAGTTGAAGGTACTATAAATGAAAACAGTTTAATGCAATTAAATGAAGTTTACTCAGACTACTGTACTTCAAATAATATCATCAGTGAATTCGTTCGATTCCACCCTGTTTTACGAAACTCGGAGCTTAATAAAACCATTTATGATGTGGTTGATCTAGGTAATACAATAAACATGGACTTAAAATCTAAAGAGCAAATATGGAATGATTTAAGTAGTAAAAATCGCAATGTTATTAGAAAGGCAATTAAGTCGGGAGTGGAGATATTTTGGGGTAGTAGTTCAGAATTAATTGATGAATTTATTCCTTTATATAATGCGACTATGAATAAAGACAACGCTACTGATTATTATTATTTCAATAATGATTTTTATAATAGTGTATTAAATGATTTAAAATATAATTGTTTGATATTCTATGCTGTATTTGAAGGAAAAGTAATTTCATCTTCAATGATTATATTTGGAAATGATAAAATGCACTATCATTTGTCGGCTTCTGATAGAGAACATCAAAGTCTTGCAGCAACAAATTTGCTTCTGTATGAGGCGGCATGTTGGGGTTGTGAGAATGGATATAAGTCATTTCATTTGGGTGGCGGCTTAGGTAGCAAAGAAGATAGCTTGTATAAATTCAAGAAAGCGTTTAACAAGAATTCAGATACATATTTTTCTATAGGGAAGAAGATATTTGATAAAGAGAAATATGATGAACTGATACAAATCCGAAATATGGAAAGTGGATTCGATACTAATACATCATTCTTTCCAAATTATCGGGAATAATCATATTAATATCATTCTGGAATTAATAATGGGAGTTTATATAAAATGAAAAAAAATATTTGGATTTTGAATCATTACGCTACAAATATGATTGAAGATAAAGCTGGTAGACACTATTGGCTAGCTGAAAACTTAATACTAAATGGGTACAAGCCTACAATATTTTGTGCTTCTACCCTACATAATTCTAATAAAAGCATAGATACAGAGGGGAATTTATTTGTAAAAAATGAATCTGGAGATGTTCCGTTTGTAGTTGTAAAAACTCCTCAGTATTCGGGGAACGGGAAAAAGAGAATTATAAATATGATCTCTTTCTATAAAAATTTATTTCCTACTGCTAAGAATTATGCTAAGTTAAACGGCAAACCAGATATTATACTTGCTTCAAGTGTACATCCACTTACTTTAGTTGCGGGAATTAAGATTGCTAAGAAATTAGGAGTACCATGCATATGCGAAGTTAGAGATTTGTGGCCAGAAAGTATAGTGGCCTATGGATCTTTAAAGCGTAATAGCGTGAGAGCAAAGATATTATACCAAGGGGAAAAGTGGATTTATAAGAAAGCTAATAAACTTATTTTTACTATGGAAGGCGGTAAAGATTATATTATTGAGCAAGGATGGGGTAAAGAGAATGGTGGTCCTATAGATATAGATAAAGTATATCATATTAATAATGGAATTAATTTAGTAAATTTCACTCAAAACAGAGAAGAATTTTCATTTGTTGATGAAGACTTAGATAATAAAGATATTTTCAAAGTTATCTATACAGGCTCTATACGTAAAGTAAATGATGTTAATTATTTAATTGAAGTTGCCAAAGAGATTGAACTTAGTGGTGCCCAAAATATAAAGGTAATAATTTATGGTGATGGGAATGACAAGGATAAATTGGTAGAAAGGTGTAAAACAGAAAACATTACTAGTGTAATTTTTAAGGGGAGAGTACCAAAACATCAAATTCCTTATATTTTAAGTAAATCAGATTTAAATATTCTTCACTTTCAACAAAATAATATCAAAAAATATGGAGCAAGCCTTAATAAACTCTTTGAGTACTTTGCGAGTGGTAAGCCAATTATTTCGGATTGCGAATTCGGCTATGATCTCATCAAAAGATATGATTGCGGAGTTGTAGTCGATAGTGCTAGTCCCAAAGAGATAGCTGAAGAAATAATTAAGATAAAAAATTTTTCCTTAGGCGAATATAATACAATGTGTATTAATTCATTTATTGCTGCTCAGGACTATGATTTTAGTAAATTAACTGCTAAATTACTTGAAATAATATAGTTGTAGAAAGGATAGGTTCAATGAAATTAATAACAATTATCGGTGCGCGCCCACAATTTATTAAAGCAGCGCCATTTTCTGAAGAGTTTAGAAAAAAAAATATAGAAATTCTTGTTCATACTGGACAACACTATGATGCAAATATGTCAGATATATTCTTTGATGAGTTAGGAATTCCTAAACCAGATTATAATTTAGGGGTTGGCTCTGGTAGTCATGGGAAACAAACTGCTTGTATGCTAGAAGGAATAGAAGAGATAATACTTAAAGAAAAACCAGATGGACTTCTAGTTTATGGTGATACTAATTCAACACTTGCGGGAGCTCTAGCTGCAAGTAAGCTTCATATACCTGTATATCATGTAGAAGCTGGTCTTCGCAGTTATAATAAATTAATGCCAGAAGAGCAAAATAGAATTTTGACAGATCATATTTCAGATATACTACTCTGCCCTACAGAAACTGCAGTTAGTAACCTTAAAAAAGAAGGAGTTGTATCAGGTGTAGTTAATACAGGAGATATTATGTATGATACTGTGCTTAGAAATATTGAGATTGCAAATCAAAAGTACGGTAATGGAGTATGGTTTGATGAAATAGTAAGAGAAAATGGCGAAATTATTAAACTCAGAGAAAATGAATATTACTTAGCAACAGTTCATAGAGCAGAAAATACTGATAATCAGGAAAAGCTTTTAAATATTTTCAAAGCATTTAGCGACTTGGACAAACCTGTGTTGCTACCACTTCACCCAAGAACAAAAAAATTGATAGAGGGCCTAGAGGTAGACTTAAAAAATATAATAATAGTGAAACCAGTTGGTTATCTGTTGATGCTTTATCTAATATCTAACGCTTATATGGTAGTAACAGATTCAGGGGGATTACAAAAAGAAGCATATTTTCTTAAGACTCCGTGTACAACACTTAGGGATCAGACTGAATGGGTTGAAACATTAGAAAATTGTTGGAATGTTTTAAGTCAGATAGATGTTGAAGAGATAAAAACTAAGGTTCAACGTGAATTAACGTGTATAAAGTACCCTCAGCCGAAATCTTTTGGTGAAGGAAATGCCGCTTTAAAAATTTGTGAAGCAATAA
Source organism: Anoxynatronum sibiricum (assembly GCF_039414295.1). Lineage (NCBI taxonomy): Bacteria > Bacillati > Bacillota > Clostridia > Eubacteriales > Clostridiaceae > Anoxynatronum > Anoxynatronum sibiricum. The sequence continues at coordinate 23,832 of NZ_JBCITM010000026.1, forward strand.
TCGATGGAGGGAAAATCAATGAATAATATTAAAAAGAAGTTAGTGGACAAAACAGCAACTCTTGGTGTCGTAGGATTAGGTTATGTAGGACTTCCATTAGCGGTAGAAAAGGCTAAGGCTGGTTTTAAAACTATAGGGTTTGATGTACAAGAATCTAAAGTGGAAATGGTCAATGCAGGTAAGAACTATATTGGTGATGTTGTTAATGAAGATTTAGAGGAAATTGTTAAGTCAGGACTATTATCTGCTACAACGGATTTTGCTCAAGTAGCATCTGCAGATTGTGTTTGTATTGCCGTACCTACACCGCTTGATGCATATCAACAACCAGATATTAGTTATGTTAAAGCATCTGCTGAAAGCATTGTTCCATACATGCATAAAGATATGTTAATCGTTCTTGAATCAACTACATATCCTGGCACAACTGAAGAACTACTTAAACCTATTCTTGAAAAATCAGGTCTTAAGTGTGGAGAAGATTTCTATCTAGCTTTCTCTCCTGAAAGAGTTGATCCAGGTAACCTTATTTACAAAACAAAGAATACGCCAAAGGTAGTAGGTGGAATAACACCTGAATGTACGGATGTAGCGGCTACAATGTATGAGGCTATTCTAGAAGCACCTATCCACAGAGTATCATCGCCTGCAGTTGCAGAAATGGAAAAAATCCTAGAGAACACATATAGAAATGTAAATATTGGACTTGTTAATGAGTTGGCTATTTTAAGTAATAAGATGGGAATCAATTTTTGGGAAGTTGTGGATGCTGCCAAAACAAAACCTTATGGATTCCAAGCGTTTTATCCTGGTCCAGGGCTTGGTGGGCACTGCATACCTCTTGATCCATACTATTTATCATGGAAAGCAAGAGAGTATGGATTCCATACATCTATGATTGAATCTTCTATGATGGTTAATGATAGAATGCCAGAATACTGTGCTGAAAGAGCTAGTAAGATTTTAAACAGATTTAAAAAGGCAATGAACGGATCTAGAATATTAATTTTAGGAGTAGCTTATAAGCAAGATATCGATGATTTTAGAGAAAGTCCAGCTATTAGAGTAATTGAAGAGCTTGAAAAAGAAGGCGCAGAAGTAGTTTATTACGATCCATTTGTTTCTGAATATCATGAACATGGAGTTGTAAAAAAAGGAGAGTCTGAACTTACTGTAGAGCTTATTAAAAGTGCAGACTTAGTCATTGTAACCACTGCTCACACAAATGTCGATTATGATTTTGTTCAGAAACATGCTAAGGCAATTTTTGACACAAAAAATGCTATGAAGCAAGTTGAAGCACGTGAGAATATTGAGTTGCTATAAGGGGGACTTACATTGAGTTTAAAATATGCAATTATAGGTTGTGGAAGAATTTCACCAAATCACATAGCTGCTGCACTTGAAAATAAATTGGATATTGTAGCGTTATGCGATATTGAAGAATCGAAGATGAATGAAGCTATTGAAATACATGAACTTACAATGGCTACTAAGAAATATGTAGATTATAAAGAAATGCTTAGTAATGAGAAGCCTGAACTAGTAGCAATATGTACGGAAAGTGGAAAACATGGACAAATTGCATTAGATTCTATTGAAGCTGGAGCTAATCTAATTATAGAAAAGCCTATTGCTCTTTCGTTAGAAGAGGCAGATATGATTATCGAAAAAGCCAATGAAAAAAATATAAAAGTTAGCGCATGTCATCAAAATCGATTCAATAAATCTGTTCTCAAAATTAGAGAAGCTGTTGAAGCTAATAGATTTGGAAAGCTAATGCATGGGACAGCTCATATAAGATGGAACAGAGGAGAAGATTATTATACTCAGGCACCATGGAGAGGTACTTGGGAGCAAGATGGTGGGGCTCTTATGAATCAGTGTATCCATAATATCGATCTTTTAAGGTGGATGATGGGTGATGAAATCACTGAAGTTGTAGGTATGACAGATAATTTAATCCATGGATTTATAGAAGCTGAAGACTTAGGAATGGCATTAGTAAAGTTTTCAAACGGAAGCTATGGAATTATTGAAGGTACCACAAATATTTATCCTAAGAATCTTGAAGAAACTTTATACATCTTTGGAGAAAAAGGAACGGTTAAAGCCGGTGGAAAATCTGTAAACCTAATAGAGGAATGGCAGTTTGAAGATAATTTAGATGATCCAGAAGAAGTAAAAGAAAAATACCATGAAAATCCACCAAATGTATATGGGTTTGGGCATAATCCACTTTATGCAGATGTTATTGATGCGGTTAAGAATGATAGAGAGCCTTATGTAAAAGCTGTTGATGGTAGAAATGCACTTGAACTAGTTCTTGCAATTTACAAATCAGCAGCTGAAGGAAAGAGTGCAAAACTACCACTAGATAAGTGTAGCACACTAGATTTTAAAGGAAGGTTCGACAAATGAGATACTTCGTTCATGAAAGCAGTTATATAGATGAGAATGTATCAATAGGTGACGGTACGAAAATATGGCATTTCTGTCATGTCCGCAAAGGTGCTCAGATTGGTGAGAAGTGTTCTTTGGGCCAGAACGTAAATGTGTCGAACAACGTGAAAATTGGTAATGGTGTTAAGATTCAGAACAATGTATCTGTGTACGAAGGTGTTGAACTTGAAGACTACGTTTTTTGTGGCCCTTCAATGGTATTTACTAATGACTTAACTCCAAGAAGTAAATATCCAAAGGGACCGACAGGTTACAAAAGGACATTAGTTAAGTATGGGGCATCTATCGGAGCAAATGCCACTATTGTATGTGGTAATACCATAGGTGAGTGGGCAATGATTGCTTCTGGTGCAGTAGTAACAAAAGATGTACCAGCTTATGCATTATTGGCGGGTGTTCCTGCAAAACAGATCGGATGGGTTTGTGAGTGTGGAGTACCGTTAAAAGAAAACTATAAATGCGCTGAATGTGAAAGAGAATACACATTAGAAAATGAGGAATTGAAAGAAAAGTAATTGAGGGGGAGCCTTGGCTATGGAATTTAGAGATTTAAAAGCCCAGTACAATAAATATAAAAATGCGATTGACTTTGCAATCCAGGAAGTCATAAACAACACAAATTTTATCGGTGGAAAAGAAGTAAACACATTAGAACAAAGACTGGCTGAATATGTAGGGGTTAAACACTGTATATCATGCGCTAACGGAACTGAAGCTATGACTCTTCTCATGATGGCTTGGGGTATAAAAGAAGGAGATGCTGTTTTCGTACCTGACTTTACATTTTTTTCAACAGGAGAGATTGTATCCTTTGTAGGAGCAACACCGATATTTGTAGATGTAGATAGAGATACGTTTAATATTGACACTAATAAACTTGAAAAGGCTATCATTAAGGTATTGAATGAAGACAAGTTAACTCCGAAGGTCATTATACCAGTAGATTTATTTGGTCTTCCTGCTGATCATATAGAAATCGAAAAAATAGCAAAGAAGTATAATCTAAAAGTACTGGAAGATGCTGCTCAAGGATTTGGTGGAAGTATTAATGGTAAGAAAGCTTGTAGCTTTGGGGATGCCGCTACAACATCATTCTTCCCGGCAAAACCATTAGGATGCTATGGTGATGGTGGAGCTATTTTTACAAATGATAATCAATTAGCTGAACTTTTAAATTCATTGAAGGTTCATGGGAAAGGTGATAATAAGTACGACAATGTTAGAATAGGAGTAAATTCTAGACTTGATTCCATACAGGCTGCAGTTCTTAATGTAAAGCTGACTGCTTTTATTGAACATGAACTTGAAGATGTAAATAGAGTATATAGACTATACACTGAGAAGCTTGAAGGTATTGTAAAAACACCTATAATACCTAAAGGTTATGTATCTAGTTTTGCTCAGTACACAATTAAGTTAAATAATAAAGCTGAGAGAGATGCTTTGCAAGCTAAGTTAAAAGAAGAAAGTATTCCTAGTATGATTTATTATATGAAGCCAATGCATAAACAAGGTGCATTTGCTGAGTATAAATATGATCATAATGACTTTGAAGTAACAAATGAACTCTGTGATACTGTTTTATCATTGCCTATGCACCCGTATTTGACGCAGTACGATATTGATAGAATTTGCGGCATTGTTTTAAAGAGTTATTAGGAATCAGTGAAATTACACTAATATTTTTACAGACATTAAAATGAATAATAAAACAATGTACTTAAAATGGACTGGAATATAGATTTATGGCGGTGAAAAAATGAAAAACAACGATAAAATAATTAATATAAAATTTTACAACTTAAGTATTGTTATTTTAGCTATATTGGCTATAATAATGGGCTTGATACCCTCCCGAATTACAGCTTTTGTTTTTTTAGGTGCAGTAGTATTTTCTGCTTTTAAGGAGCCAACACTTGCATACGCTGGTTGGGTAATGGGGTATGCATTTTTTTCCATTTTAACAGATGCTACCGGTATATTAGGCTATTTTCTTCTCACACCTCTTATATTACAGGGTGTTATAATACAGATTTTTAAAGGTGGAAAATTTACAATACCTGTACCATTAGTGGTTTTTTCAATCTCTATTATTATAGTTGCTTCTTTCTCCTGGCTTTTTTCACGAGCACCTCAAGAAAATATAATGGCATTTGCTATGTTGTTAACTGCAATTTTTACTATGATATCAATGGTAAATACAATTAGAAACTACAAAGGAGCTTTTGGAGCTATTAACCAAGCGTATGTTTTTACTGCCATTGCAATCTTCTTTGTAACAGTTTTATCAGGGGATTTTTTGCAGGTTGCAAGATTGAATATAGGTGACAACATTAGAAGAGTTGCGAATGTAACAACACCCGCGATTATTATGCTGTACATTGAAATAATCTTTCTAAGCAAAAAAGATAAAAAATCAATTTTTAATAATAGATTTCCAATATGGTTAGTGATTTTTCTATTTTTACTATGTTTAATTGTTTTATTAGCTACTGCATCTAGAGGTGCCTACTTAGGTCTTATAGTATCTGGTTTCTGTGTATTTCTAGGCAATTTAGTTCTACTAAAAGCAAAATCAAAACCAATAAAAAAAATCATTCTTTATCCATTAGGAATTGGCGGTGTATGGTGGGCAATTAGATTTGTTCAAGGCAGTGCAGCAGGAAGGTATATGAGCAGTTTTCGAGTTAGTTCTTTTGGGGATAATGCTAGATGGCTTATTTGGATGGGCGGATTCGTACAGATGAAAGGTCATGAGTTTATTATAGGAGCAGGACCAAACTCATTTAGACAACTGGCACTTTTAAGTGGTTATGACTACAATCCTCACTCAGTTTGGTTTGATACATTTATAACTCTAGGTTTAATAGGATTTAGCATATTTATTATTTTTACATTATTTCTTTTGACTAAATCTATAAATAAAAGAAATTTATATAGTTTTGGAATCCTCTCTTTATCAATAGGGTTATATTCAACACATGGAAATTTAACCGGGTCTATGGATTTTTGGGCATTATTAGCCTTATGCTATGGTGGAATTATCATAGATGAACTAAACTATAAGACTTAGTAACGGAGTGGTGATGAGCATTAGAACAATGTATTAAGGGGGATTGAATGAGATACGTACATGTAATACCAAATACCGCATTTGTAGAGGCGTATATAAAACTGATTAATAAAAAATTAAATTTCAAAGAACATCTTTTTATAATAGTGGGGAAAGGTTTTATTCATAAAAATGATTTTTCTAACGTGATATTAATTGATAAAATAACAAAAGCCACCTATTTTATTTCTTTAATCAGAAAAATCCAAAGATGTGAAAAAATTATTTTTCATGGTTTATTTAATAAGAACTTAATTATTGCTTCATATTTTACAATTATAAGCCCTAATTCTTTAAAAAAGAGTTATTGGGGGATTTGGGGCGGCGATTTGTATAGATATAAGGAAAGAAAAAATAATATCCTTAACTGCATATTAGAAATTATAAGAAAACGAATTATTAAAAATATAAGCGGCTTGATTACTCAAGTGAGAGGAGACTATGAGTTAGCTCAAGAATGGTATAATACAAAAGGTAAATTTCATTATTGTTTCATGTACCCCAGCAACTTATTCAAAGAGTATGATATTGAAAAGAGTGAAAGTACGAATCCAAAAGTAGTAATTCAAATTGGGAATTCTGCTGCTCCAAGTAATAACCACATTGAAATATTTGAAAAATTACAAAAGCACAAGAATGAAAATATTGAGATTGTATGTCCACTGTCATATGGTAACAGTACATATAGACAAGCAGTTATTGTAAAAGGGAAAGAAATTTTCGGGCATAAATTCAAACCCTTGACAGAATTTATGCCATTTGATGATTATTTACAGTTACTGTCAAAGATAGATATAGCGATTTTTAACCATAAGAGGCAGCAGGCTATGGGAAACATAACAACTTTATTAGGACTTGGCAAAAAAGTTTATATCCGTGAAGAAATAACGACTTGGCATTTTTGCATAGATCATGATTTGAAAGTGTATAGTGCAAATGGTGATTATGATGATTTGTTTGAAGAAATGGATGAAGATATTAAGCAGAAAAATGTCGAGAATGTAAAAACAAAATTCTCGGAAAAAAAATTAGTTGAAGATTTAATGAATATTTTTGAGTGAAGGTCTAAAATATAGTATGAATTTTTATGAAATCCTGAATCCAAATATGTCCTTTGCTTGTAATTTATTGGACGACAAGTATGGTTGCCGTTCCAATTAGATAACTTATATTCAATTATTGAGCATTTTAATATCAATGTATAATTCTGCAATCAAAGAAGAGGAGAAATTTATTATGAATATAATGGGAAATAAAGTCTTACTTAGAGCTATTGAAGAAAGTGATTTAGAGTTGTTAAGAGAAATGATTAATGATCCAGATATTGAAAGACTGACTGGTGGAAAAAGTTTTCCCGTTTCCAAACTACAGCAACAAAAGTGGTATGAAAGTAGCCAATCAAATCCAAATAGTTTTTTTTTAACAATTGAAAATGAAGAGAAAAAAGCAATTGGCTTAGTTTCGGTTACAGGTATTGATTGGAAGAATAGAAGTGCTTCGTATGGTATGAAGCTGACGCTTAGTAGTGAGCATGGAAAAGGATTAGGAACTGACGCTACCATGGCGACGATGCGGTATTGTTTTGAAGAACTTCAATTAGAACGCTTAGAAAGTGTTATGCTTGAATATAATAAAGCTTCAGAAAGAATGTGCATAGATAAATGCAATTGGAAGAGAGAAGGACTTAAAAAGAAAGCTGCATATTACAAAGGAGAATTCCATAATTTGGTTGTTTTAGCTGTTTTGAAAGAAGATTATCATGAGTTGTTAAAGAGTAATAATTATTGGAATGAGTAGGTGATATTATTATGAAAAAGATAGCAATTATTGGAGCAAATGAATTTCAAAAAAAGCTTGTTTTAAAAGCTAAAAATATGGGGATTGAGACGCATGTTTTTGCATGGGAGGAAGGCGCTGTTGCAAAAGAAGTATCAGATTACTTTTATCCCATAAGTATAATGGAAAAAGATAAAATATTAGAAAAACTCAGGTTAATTGATGTGAATGGTGTATGTTCTATAGCGTCCGATCTAGCTATGCCAACAGTAAATTATTTAGCAAATGAGTTAAGACTTGTTGGAAACTCCCAGAAATGCACTATTCTAACTACAAATAAATATGAGATGAGAAAAAAACTAAAAGAAAAAGGCATGCCTATACCAGAGTTTCAACTTATAAAAAATGAACAGGATATAGATTTTGATAAAATCAAATTTCCTGCAATCGTTAAGCCTATTGACAGATCAGGTAGCCGCGGAATCTATAAAGTTATGAATTTAGATGAATTAAGAATGGCTATACAAAATGCTAGAGGGGTTTCATTTATAGATTCTATTTTGGTGGAAGAATATATTGAGGGAAAAGAGTATAGTATTGAAGGTATATCGCAAAAAGGAAAACATAAAATAATTCAAGTAACTGAAAAATTCACTTCTGGTGCGCCTAATTTTATAGAAAGCGCACACTTATCTCCAGCTAGAATTGATGGAGATTTAAAAAAACGAATTTTTAAAACAATAGAGGAATCTTTAAAAGCTTTAAAGGTTGAAAATGGAGCGTCACATTCAGAAATAAAGGTATCTCCAGAAGGTGACATAAAGATAATAGAAATAGCAGCGAGAATGGGTGGAGATTTTATAGGATCTGACATGGTTGAAATATCTACGGGGTTTGATTTTGTTAAAAATGTTATAAAAGCTGCAATGGCGGAAACAATATGTTTTAAGCATAATGCGAGTGATAAATTAGCTCTCGTAAAGTTTATTTTTGATAATGAGGATATCAAAAAGTTAGAAATTTTGAAAAATAAATATCCAGCTACAATAAAGGAATATTTTATTGATTCTCAAATTATGAATGTAACAGATAGCTCAACCCGAAATGGCCACTACATCTTAGAGATTAATGATCAAGAGCAATTGAAAGACGTTCTTAATATTTTAGGAATTGAAAATTAAGAAAAATAAACATGGGGGATTAGAATATGATCGATTTTAATGTACCACCTTTCATAGGAAAGGAACAAGAATATATAAAAGAAGCAATAGAAAACAATCAAAAGCTTTGTGGAGATGGTCCATTCACGAAAAAATGTAATGCTTGGTTTGAAGAAAAATTTAATACTCCTAAAGCATTGCTGACTACTTCATGTACACATGCAATAGAAATGGCGGCTATATTAGTCGATATTCAACCAGGTGATGAGGTAATAGCACCTTCGTTTACATTTGTTTCAACAGTAAATGCCTTTGTGTTAAGAGGGGCAAAAATAGTTTTTATCGATATCAGACCTGACACGATGAATATCGATGAGAATTTAATTGAGGGAGCGATTACGGATAAAACAAAGGCTATTGTACCTGTCCATTATGCAGGAGTTTCTTGTGAAATGGACAAGATAATGGAGGTTGCTAAAAAATACAACCTTTATGTTATTGAAGACGCAGCACAAGGGGTTATGTCAAAGTACAATGGGCAAGCATTAGGGACTATAGGTGATTTTGGTACATATAGTTTCCATGAAACTAAAAATTACACAATGGGTGAAGGTGGAGCTCTTTTAATCCAAAATAAGGATCATATCGAAAGAGCAGAAATCATTCGTGAAAAAGGAACAAACAGAAGTAAGTTCTTTAGAGGTCAAGTTGACAAATATTCATGGGTTGATATTGGAAGTTCTTATTTGCCTAGTGAATTAAATGCGGCATATCTATATGCTCAACTTGAAGAAGCTGAAAAGATTAATGATAATAGGTTGAAGACATGGGATTTATACTATGAAGGGTTAAAAGAACTAGAAGACAAAGGTTTTATAGAACTACCAGTAATACCAAATGATTGTGAACATAATGCTCATATGTTTTATATTAAGTGCAAAGATTTTGATGAAAGAACTAAATTAATCAAGCATTTAAAGGATAATGAAATTCATGCTGTATTCCACTATATTCCACTCCATAGTGCAGAGGCTGGTATCAAGTATGGTAGATTTCATGGAGAAGATAGGTACACGACTTTAGAGAGTGATAGACTATTGAGATTACCATTATATTATGGAATGAATCAATGTGATATTCAGTATATAACAATTAAAATTCACTCTTTTTATTTTTAACTTAAGCTGGTATGTCATCGCTAAACTGTATCCATCCATTTGTAAGAAATATTTCTTTTCTTATTTTCTTCACAATCGTTTATAAACAATACCTACTAATGTACTATTAAGTTATAAAAAACTTTGACATATTCAAATTTAATAAAGGGGAGGGATTGGATTGAATATCGAATTTGCTGCGATTCCTGGTTCAGGGAAAACGTACTTAATGAATGAGCTATATAAATATTTGAAGAACAATTTAAATGAAAAAGAGTATAGTATTTTTACTTATAAAGATATTGATGATATAAAAAGTACTGAAAATAAACATAAGAGATTCCGAAGAATTCATTTGATAAAGAACTTTATTATGCTTTTAGATATTCATATAATAAAATTGATATATATGTATGCGAAAAAGAAAGAGCCTATTAAGATAAAACTCAAATCAATAAGCTATATCATGCATATGCTATGGAATCAAAAAATAGTAAATCAGATTGAAAATAATTCAAGAAAAAAAAACATTTTCATTTTAGATGAGAATCTTTTTCATTTATCGAATTTTTATTTAGAAAAAGATCAAGATGAAAAAATTTCAGGAAAGTATTTTTACTTATTGGAGAAGGCAAAAAAAATACGTTATGAAAAGAATAGTAATTTATATGTGCTTATAGATAGTGATAGAATGGAAAATTATCATAGAATGAATAAACGCAATCAAGGGTGGCCAAGCATTTGGAAAAATCTATCAAACGAGGATAAAAAAAACGTTTTAGTTGAGTCACAAGAAAGATATGAAACATTAAAAAGGTACGTTAATGACAGTGGCATAATATATACAACAATCAACAATGAAGTGTTTAGAGAAAAATATGAAGATGAATTTGAGAAAATCATAAAAAAAATGGAAATGATTTTAATGAAAAGGTAGTGTAGGAATGAAAAAAGCAACATTAATATTAATGATTCTCGCCATTACATCAAAGATAATAGGCTTTGGAAGAGAAATCGTACTATCATATTATTATGGGGCATCAAATGTGAGTGACGCTTTTTTAATTTCACTTACTATCCCAACAGTTATATTTGCTTTTATAGGGGTAGCCATAAAAACTACGTTCATGCCTATGTATAGTAGGATTAAAAACGAAAAAGGAATAGTTGAAGCTGATCATTTTACTAGCAATGTAATTAATATACTGATATTCTTTTCATTAATTATTGTCATTATAGTATTACTATTTAGCGAACAAGTGGTAAAGTTATTTGCATCTGGATTTGATGGTGAAACTCTTGAAATGGCAGTATATTTTACGAAGATAACAATATTTGCTATCTTCTTCATGGGTATCATATACGTTTCAGAAGGATATTTACAGTTAAAGAACCGGTTTGCAGTTCCTGCTTTAGTTGGATTGCCGATGAGTTTAATTTTAATCATAACTATTTTTTTAAGTACCAGGCTGGGTCATGGGATATTAGCATATGGTAAAATTGTAGCAGTTATTGCTCAACTTTGCCTTATTGTGCCTTTTATGTTCATAGTAGGCTATAGGCATTCATTTGTGGCTAATATACGAGACAATGATATTAGAAAAGTATTTAATCTTGCATTGCCTGTGGCGGCAGGAACATCTGTAAATCAAATTAACAAATTAGTAGATAGAACAATTGCTTCACAGATTGCAGTTGGTGGAATATCAGCATTGAATTATGCAAGTAGACTAAATTCTTTTATTCAAAGCATTTTTATCATGTCAGTTGTTACTGTTTTATATGCAAGTATATCTAAAATGGAAGTAAACAATGATATGGTGAAATTTAAAAAATCAATAACTAGTTCAATTAACGGAATTATAATTTTAGTATTACCAGTTGTTTTTGGCTCAATGATATTCTCAAGAGAGATTGTTACACTCTTATTCGCAAGGGGTGCATTTGATTCTAAAGCTTTGGAGATGACATCGAGTGCTCTTTTTTTCTATTCAATCGGTATATTGGGCTTTGGGCTACGGGAAGTATTGGCTAGAGGCTTTTATGCGCTACAAGATACTAAGACCCCAATGATTAATGCATCTATTGGAATGACATTGAATATTATTCTAAACTTAATATTATCACGTTATTTAGGTATAGGGGGCTTAGCACTTGCTACTTCAGTTGCAGCTATTTTTACAACAGGATTGATGTTTATTAGTCTTCGAAAAAAAATTGGTGGAATTGGAATGAAAAATACTATTTCTATTTTTTTAAAAATAGTCGTAGCTTCATCTTTAATGGGAGTAATAGCAAAATTGAGTTTCAACAAATTTACAATATTATTTAGCCAAAATGTATCTTTGTTAATTGCAATATGTGTAGGAGCATCAACATTCTTTTTAATAGTTAGTTTTATGAAAATTGATGACATTGATGTCATAAAAAATATAATCAAGAAGAAAATTAGAAAAGTTATTGTTAAACCATAAAATAAGGGAGGTCCATTTACTATGAAGGGAATAATTTTAGCTGGAGGTAGTGGTTCAAGACTCTATCCTATTACACAAGGAATTAGCAAGCAATTATTGCCAATATACGATAAGCCGATGATTTACTATCCATTATCGGTTTTAATGCTATCAAAAATCAAGGAAGTCCTAATTATCTCTAATCCAGAGTACATAGACATATACAAAAAATTACTTGGAGATGGAAGCAAATTAGGAATGAGGTTTGAGTATAAAATCCAGGAAAAACCTAGGGGATTATCAGATGCTTTTATAGTTGGAGAAGAATTTATTGAGAACGACGATGTTTGTTTAATACTTGGGGACAATGTATTTTATGGTCAAGGATTTGTTCCTAAACTAGAGAAAGCATCAAATACTAAATCAGGAGCGACTATATTCGGTTATTACGTAAATAACCCAAAAGAATTTGGTGTTGTTGAATTTGATGATGAAGGAAAAGTACTGTCATTAGAAGAAAAGCCTGAAAATCCTAAATCACATTATGCAATCCCAGGGCTTTATTATTACGATAACTCTGTAGTTGAAAGAGCTAAGAATCTTAGGCCATCTGCAAGGGGTGAACTTGAAATTACTGATTTAAATAGAGCGTATTTAGAGGAAGGTAAACTTCATGTTGAGCTACTAGGACGTGGGTTTGCTTGGCTAGATACAGGAACTTACGATGGATTAGCAGATGCTTCAGACTTTGTAAAAACTATTCAAAAAAGAACAGGACTTTATGTAGCTTGTATAGAAGAAATAGCTTATAAGAATGGATGGATTTCTAAAGAAGAGTTTAAAGCAATAGGACATCAATATGAAAAGACAGAATATGGTAAGTATATTCTTTCACTACTTAAATAAGCGATAAAAAGAGAGGTGAAGTTAAATGAAAAATATCTTAGTAACAGGTGGAGCTGGATTTATAGGAAGTAACTTTGTGAAGATGATGGTTGAGAAGTATCCAGACTATAATATCATCAATATAGATGCTTTAACATATGCGGGGAACCTTGAGAATCTTTCTGATATAGATACAGCTTCTAACTATACCTTTGTAAAAGCAGATATTAGAGATAGAGAGGTAATAGAGCAGATTTTCAAAACTCAAAACATAGACATGGTTGTAAACTTTGCAGCAGAATCTCATGTAGATAGAAGTATTGAAGAACCAGAAGTTTTTTTAACAACCAATATTATTGGAACTCAAGTACTTTTAGATGCTGCAAAGAAATACTGGAAAATTAATCCTAATGATAAATACTGTAAAAAGTACAAAGAAGGAGTTAAGTTCCTTCAAGTCTCTACTGATGAAGTATACGGTGCACTCGGGGAAACTGGAATGTTTATTGAAACAATGCCACTTATGCCTAACAGTCCTTATTCAGCATCAAAAGCAAGTGCAGATATGATTGTAAGAGCTTATAATGAAACTTTTGGGTTTCCTATGAATATTACAAGATGTAGTAACAACTACGGTCCATATCAATTCCCTGAAAAGTTAATACCACTAATGATAAATAATTGCTTAAAAGAAAAAGACCTTCCTGTTTATGGTGATGGTATGCAAATAAGAGACTGGCTACATGTTTCTGATCACTGCAGTGCAATTGATACTGTTCTTCATAAGGGCAAAGATGGGGAAGTTTATAATATTGGTGGAAATAACGAAAAAGCTAATATTGAAATTGTTAAACTTCTAATAAAAACTCTTGGAAAGTCAGAAGACCTAATTAAATACGTAAAAGATCGTCCAGGACATGATAGAAGGTATGCCATTGATAATACCAAGATCACGAGCGAACTTGGGTGGGAGCCAGAATATACTTTTGAGCAGGGAATACAGGAGACAATTCAGTGGTATTTAGATAATTCTAAATGGATTGAGAATGTCATTTCAGGAGACTATGCTAATTACTATGATAAGATGTATTCGGGAGCTTAATTGATAAAGTCCGTATAATGGTGTAAAAAGAAAAATGAGCCACAAACTCATTTCCTCGGTTACAATATAAGTGTCAAGCAAATACCAAACCGAGGAGGATGAATCATGGCTCAGTTCAATATTACCTTAACCGAAGAACATTTGCACGGACTTTTTTCCAGTAACGGTCGAGACCAGGCAGTAGCAAAATTGATGGAAGAAATCTTCAACCAAGTACTATTAGCCCAGTCCAAAGAACAAATCGGAGCTGATCCCTACGAAAGAACTGACGAGCGGACAGCCTATAATGAACCCATAGGGTGAGACACAAAACACGAGGAAATAAGTTATAATGAAACCATGAGAAAACGAACCCATTACACAGCCGAATTTAAAACAAAAGCCGTCCTTGAAATCCTCTCAGAGGAGTTCACCGTAAACCAGATTGCAGAGAAGTACAGCCTGGATTCCCACCCACTCATAACGAGACAGGTGGTTCAACCCCCAGCGCCAGATAGAGCTCTTTCTGTTTCTCCAGCACTTCACCAACCCGGAGTTTCTTGCCTGGCACTTCAAAGCACTCAATGACATCCAGTTTGTCCAGAACACCTTGGAGTGTGTATTTCTTGAACAGCTGGGCATCCTGCATCTGTTTCTTGATGTAAGACAGGTAAATGAGGGCAATGAACTCCACAAAGAGCTTTCCGTCTAGGCTTTGTTCCGAGGATACCAGGGTGCGTCGCAGGTTCAGTCTTTCTTTCAGGTTGCCAAAAGCCTTTTCCACCAGGTCTTTGTTCTTGTAGATTTCCAGGGCAGTGATGGCATCCATAGCTTGGTTGGTCAGGAGGCAGAAGAACCCAAAGTACTTCTTGGCTTCACTCACCGCTTCTTCTTTGACAGTGGCCGTAGTTCCCCGTTTGGGAGTGGTCTTTACGTCAAAGTACTTGTTGTACTGGTTCTCATGCTCCGGGTTTCTTTTGCCGGATTCCAGTTCCTGCTTTAAGTTCATCAGCTTCCGGTCAAAGGCTTTTTCTTCTTCAGCGGCTTTGTCGATGTTGTAGTAATAGTGGATATACACCCGGCGGTTGGCTTTGATGGTGTCTTTCTTGTAGGGCCGCTCCTGGCTGTAATGCCACTGGGCGGGTACGGTGTGGTGGTAGAGTTCATAGGTGTCGTTGTAATGCTCAAAGTTTCTGAAGTGGAGATAGATGTCTTCCAGGTGGTGCTTCATGAAGTTCAGGGACATCTTACCGGCGATGAGGAACTTCACATGGTCCTTTAACAGGGCGTTGATGTTGGCTTCACTGCAGAAGCCCCGGTCCATCACCAGCTTGACTTTCTTAAAACCAAGGTCTTCCAGGTCTGTCAAAAGGTGTGTGATGGTCTTGGAATCCGGGATGTTGCCTGCCAGTTTGCGGTAGTAAAAGGGCAGGTTGGAGGTTTCGCCATACACCAAAGCCAGGTTGATCTGGGGCAGTTTGTCATCTTCCTTGTTGTGGCCGTACTGCACTTGCTTTAGTCCTTCAGAGTAACTGGAAATGGAGGTGATGTCATAGGCCCAGAATTCCTTTTCCACCCGCCGCTTTCCCTGTAGGCCAAAGAACTGGTGGCGTTCTTCCTCGGTAATGGAGGCAAAGAGCTCGCTGCTGCGTTGGGAGGGGATGTTTTCTCCCCAGGGGTGCTTATGGAGATTGCTCCATTTTTCAAACCGGTATAAAGGGTTATGGTCTTCCAACACCAGGTAGTAGGCCATGGAGAGGATCTGCCGATACCTGTCAGGAAAACAGGCTTTCAGGTCTTTGGTGATCCCCAGTTTTTCGCCAATGGCATCCATTAGATAAGTGGCACCAAAGAAAGAGCGAGATACCTTTTCCGCCGGCACAGGGCCAGGCTTAGGTGTAACATCCTTCTTTTCTTTTCGGTTACGTCCGTCGGTGGGTACAATCTCGCCCGTAGCTTCATCCAACCTACCAATGAGTTTTCGTTTAGCCCGGGACTGTTTCTTTTCCTTGTCCCAGTAAGAAACGGATTCATAGGCATAGGTCAGG
This sequence comes from Anoxynatronum sibiricum, assembly GCF_039414295.1. NCBI lineage: Bacteria > Bacillati > Bacillota > Clostridia > Eubacteriales > Clostridiaceae > Anoxynatronum > Anoxynatronum sibiricum. The sequence continues at coordinate 39,967 of NZ_JBCITM010000026.1, forward strand.
CCTGAACGCTTGTCTTTTTGGTATACGATGGCTGCCATCATCATCACTCCTCGTTACGTATATTGTATCACGCAACGAACTATTTGGCAACCATTATTTTGAAGCAAATCAAGTTATTTCAAGTATTAGAGCGTGTTTTTGGAGCTGAATCGTTAGGTGTTCACGGGAGGGTAGGGAGAAAGCTCCGAATGTCAATGAATTTCTGAGCCGCGCGCTGATGAATTTTTGAGCCATTGTGCTCGCCAATTTGTGAGCCAATAGCTTCGTTACTGTCTTTGCTTTTGATCTTTGACTAAGTAACACAAAAAG
>NZ_JBCITM010000027.1:0-39581 GCF_039414295.1 Anoxynatronum sibiricum
TTGGTATTAGTGGGACTTGGATACTTCTATTATACCACTTACAGGGGGTTCTCTATATGTTTTTCACGAATGTTTATTAGCGATTTTCAAGGTTTTTTTGCTTTCCCTTGGGTGGGAAAGTTGAGTTCTTAATATTACTCACTTATTTCTATTGAATATGATCCAGCTTCTCCAACGCTACCAATCTCGGCAAATGCACAGGGCAGCATTTTTGCGAGAGATTCCAGTGCTCGCGAAACATCATTTTCGGGTATTGCCAGCAATAATCCACCAGAAGTTTGCGGATCATAGCACAAGTCCAACAATGCTTCGTCAATTTCTCCTGTGACCTGTACACGCGATCCAAAGTAATCGCGATTTCGATACATTCCCCCTGGAATTAAACCCATTCGAGCGTTGGCAATCGCTGCAGAAATAAAAGGGATTGCCGACATTTTAAGCCGGATAGTCACTCCGCTTCCTTCAGCCATTTCTATGGCATGACCCAAAAGACCAAACCCGGTAATATCAGTGCAAGCATTAATTCTACCACCTCTGGCGGCATCAAGCGCAGATTTGTTTAACAACGTCATTACTGATACAGCTTCTTGATAGTCACTTTTGCTTAACAGTTCAGCCTTAATAGCTGTGTTAAGCACGCCAGTTCCTAACGGTTTTGTCAGAATCAGCCTATCTCCCGGTTTAGCATTTTTATTAGTGAGTATATGATCAGGGTGAACAGTTCCCGTTACACAAAGACCATACTTGGGCTCATCATCTTCCACCGAATGCCCCCCCACCAAAGAAGCTCCTGCTTCCAATACTTTTGCAGCCCCTCCCTGCAGAATTTTTTCCAACACCTTGGCTGAAAGGCAATTGGGAAATCCAACGATATTCAAAGCAAGAATCGGCGTTCCCCCCATGGCATAGATGTCACTTAGGGAATTGGCAGCGGCAATTTCCCCAAATGTGTAGGGATCATCCACAACAGGTGTGAAAAAATCGACCGTTTGGATAATCGCCAAATCCGGAGTTAATTGGTAGACTGCACCATCATCACTTGTCTCAAGGCCTACAAGTACTCTTGGATCTATTTTTTTAGGCAACTGCCCCAAAACCTGAGTCAGGACCTCCGGTCCAATTTTAGCCGCTCAGCCGGCGCTCTTTGTCAGGGTTGTCAGCCGTGTTGATTCCATATACGCCACCTCCTTATCATCGCATTATATATCATTTCAGTGCCTTCATTCCGATAATCAAGTGTTTTCAAATGGTAATGGATGATTCCAAGTCCTGAAACTTCTTATCTCCAATTCCACTGACTTTTTTCAATTCTAGAAGCGTCTTAAATAGACCATGCTGTTCCCGATAATTCACAATTCTTTCGGCCAGAACTGGTCCAATGCCGGGGAGTGTTTCCAACTGACGTTGGTCAGCTGTATTAATATTGATCAGCTGACTGTTAGATGATGAAACAGAAGATTTAAAATTTAAGGTCGGTAACGTAGTATCCACTTCTAAGTCAAATTCTTCTTCACTGGGAATAAACACAAAGGCTTCATCATGTAATTTTTGTGCCAGGTTAACTTTTTTGGCAGCTCCTTCCCTGAGGCCACCAGCTAAATGAACGAGATCAATCAAACGTGCCTCTTCTTCCAGTTCATAAACACCTGGGTGTTGGATCATTCCTTCGATGTGAACCATGATTATCCTTTTTTCTAGTTCTATAGCTGAAGCCGCTGAAAGAGCACTTTCTGGTTGAGGCTGTTCAGAAAGATTGGTTTTCTCTATTTCCGAAAGGATATAAATCGTTTTTTGTTGTTCATAATGTTGATAAAGTCCCAAAATGACAAACAGTAAACAGGTTCCAATAATAAAAATCCACTTATGTTGCCGCGACAGTGCCACATGTGTCAGCTCCTTCAGGACGAAAAATGGAAATCTGATTTGATGTCTTCCACTCTTAACAAATTAACAAATCTATTGTACTATATAATAGTGGCTTTGTGGGATGAAATGTCTGTCTTTCTTCACCAAGACTTTTAACTATTCTTATTTTTATCGGGAGCTGATCACTCATTGAAATTCTCAATTAAACGCACTTCAGAAACTGTTCTATCGAGCCTGCTGTTTCTATCGATAATGTTTTCCCTTTTAATCACTCCTGTTTATGCCTTTCCAGCAGCGGTTGAACCCGATATTATTGCACCACGTGCTGTTTTAATGGATCTAAATACTGGCACCATTCTTTTTGATAAAAATGCCAATGAACCCACTTTTCCAGCCAGCACCACTAAAATTCTAACAGCGCTGTTGGTACTAGAAAATGCATCGCTGAATGATATTGTTCATATCGACTACGAGCCTGGAGTGACCGGGTCTAGCATGTACATCGTCCCCGGTGAATCTTTTTCAGTGGAAACACTTTTAAAAGCATTATTGATTCGTTCTGCCAATGATGCGGCCGAAGTGTTGGCCCGGCATATCTCAGGTTCTGTTGATTCTTTTGTTCTTTTGATGAATGAACGCGCTGCCGCCCTTGGCGCTAAAAACACTCATTTCACCAATCCTCATGGCTTGCCAAATGAATCACATACAACAACCGCCTATGACTTGGCAATGATCGCACGGGAAGCGATGAGTCACGATCTGTTTCGCGAAATTGTTGCCAATCGGTCACTTGTCATCCCCCCCACCGGCGAAACCGACCAACGGGTTTATAATAATTCTAACCGCTTTCTCTGGGGAACCGGCCCAAATCATCAAATGATGTATCAGGGAGTGAGTACCGATATTTTTTATGAACCGGTAGATGGTATCAAAACAGGTTATACCAACAGTGCGCGCAACTGTCTGGTAAGCTCGGCGCATTTTGGTGACCAGCATTTTATTGCCGTCGTATTGAATGCTGAGCAGGAAAATATTTATTCAGATTCAAGAACACTGCTTGATTATGGTTTTCAACATTTTCATACCGTCACTCTTGTTGAGTCGGGATCTGAGCTAACTGCGATACCTGTTTTAAACGGTACCGAGGATTCTTTGGCGCTATTTAGTGACAGTACGCTGTCATTTGTTATTCCAAGGAATATCATGGCAGATGATATTCAGCCAAAACTCTCCCTCATTGATGAAAGTATCACTGCCCCCATTGAGCCCGGGACTATTTTGGGTTTGGTTGAGTATTTTTATGAAGATAACATGATTGGGCAGATCTCGCTGGTCAATCAACAGCAAGTTGATTTCGTGCCTGTATATCAACGCATCAGCTATCGCAATTATTTATTGCCGACCTTTTTACTATTCTTTCTGATTTGGCAAAGCTACGTAAATCATTTGCGTCGAAAGAAAAAACGCATTCGCCGGATGCAAGCCAGAACCGACAGATATCAACAATACGAGTCTTATGAATAGTAAAGCCCGGTAACGAGCAGATCTTCTGCCGTAACCGGGCTTTTCATTTCAAATGCATCGCACATTTATCAATCAGGCGTTTTTAATGGCAATGGCTTCAATTTCCACTTGGGCATCTTTGGGTAAGCGAGCAACTTCAACTGCAGCTCTGGCGGGTTTGTGATCGGTGAAGACAGTGGCATAAATTTCATTCATTTTGGCAAAATCATTCATGTCTTTTAAAAAGACGGTTACTTTAACGATGTTCTCTTTTGAAAAGGAAGCTGCTTCTAAAATGGCCATCAAGTTATCAAGGCATTGTCGTGTTTGATCCTGTATGTCATTTGAAACAAAATCCATCGTATCAGGGTTTAATGGAAGTTGACCTGATACAAAAATCATGTCTCCTGCCTGCACGGCCTGGGAATAAGGGCCAATGGCAGCTGGTGCTTTTTCTGTGCTAATCATTTGATTCATGGGTAATATCCTCCTTTATTTTAACTGTCTACTCGAATTTCATCAAGATAATTATAGATGGTATAACGCGATACGCACAAGACTTTTGCCACTGAATCAATAGCTCCTTTGATAAGAAATGCTCCCTGCTCATCAAGTTTGCGAACAATCGCTACTTTTTCTTCCTTGTTCATATAGGCGACAGGTTTTCCACTGATTTCCAGGGTTTCAGTCAGTAGATGATTTAATACATCGTTGACATTGCTGCTGGAGGGATCAACTGCCAAGGGGTCTTCCGGCGATTCAATCCAGGTCACTTCTTCAAGTACTTTTCGTGCAATCATGAACTCAGATATATCCAAATTAATACAAAGGCATCCTATCACTTGATCCTGTTCGTCCCGAACCAGCATTGTGGAAGATTTGAGCGTCTTCCCATTCGAACTTTTATTCTGGTAGTTAAGAATGTGGTCAGAATGGTTGCCTTTGCTTCGCACCGATTCAAGACCTTCATTAACCATGGGACTCTCTACCGAACGCCCGGTTACATGACCGTTATGGATAGCTACTATTGTTTTATAAGAATCACCAATTTCGTGAAGCACGACTTCGCAGTTTTTTCCAAATGTTTTACCGATGGATTCAACCAGCGGTATCATACTTTTAAGAATAGGATGTAGCTTTTTTCGATTAATGGTTTCCATAACGCTTTCCTTTCTTTGCATTCCTCACAATTACTCAGGAAGGCTTCACAACAATATTTACCAGCTTGCCTGGAACGACAATCACACGGGCCACTTGTTGTCCTTCGATGGTTTGTCTGATTTTATCGTGTCCCATTGCCAGTTTTTCTGTTTCTTCTTTTGAAAGATTTGAAGAAATGATCAACTTTTCTTTGACCTTTCCATTAATCTGTACAACAATCTCCACTTCATCTTTCACCAGCGCACTTTTGTCTGCCTTTGGCCATTCAGCCAAGTGAACGCTTTCTCGATGACCCATTAGCTGCCACAACTCCTCAATCATGTGAGGTGCAAAAGGCGCCAATAACTGGATCATGGTTTCAATGCCTTCCTGAAGCAGCTGTCCGTTAATATCTTCTTTTTTCTGAGCTTTATATTTATAAAGCTCATTGACAAGTTCCATGACAGCACTTATGGCTGTATTAAAATTAAATCGTTGTTCGACATCGTCAGTCACTTTGGAAATTGTGTAATGAATTTTATAACGCAGTGATTTATCTTCAGGAGTTTCCTGTGTGTTTTCAAGGTGAATGAGATCATCGTTAATAGCTTCTGTTACCAAACGCCAAATTCGGTTTAAAAATCGGTAGCAACCTTCTACTCCCTGATCACTCCACTCCAAATCACGTTCTGGAGGAGCTGCAAAGAGAACAAACAACCGTGCCGTATCGGCACCATACAGTTTAATGATTTCTGCCGGGCTAACGACATTTCCTTTTGATTTGGACATTTTTGCACCATCTTTGAGAACCATTCCCTGAGTCAGTAAATTATTGAAGGGTTCATCAAAATCAAGTAAACCAATATCCTTCATCACTTTAACGAAGAAACGAGAGTACAGCAGATGCAGGATGGCATGCTCGACGCCTCCAATGTATTGATCAACGGGCATCCATTGATTCGCCAGAGACTTATCAAACGGCTTTTCACTGTTTTGGGGGTCTGTGTATCTCAGGAAGTACCATGAAGAGTCCACAAAAGTATCCATCGTGTCTGTTTCTCTCGTCGCTTCTTCGCCGCATGTCGGACATGTTGTCTTCAAGAAGGATGTGCTGGTAGTTAACGGCGATTTTCCTTTTCCACTAAAAGCAACATCTAATGGGAGTGTAACAGGCAGATCTTTTTCAGGAACAGGGACAATACCGCAATGATCACAATAGACCACCGGAATTGGTGCTCCCCAGTAGCGCTGACGAGAAAGAAGCCAGTCACGCAATCGGTAGCTGATGGTTTGCTTGCCAGTCCCTCCGCTCTCCATTTGCTGACAGATAGCATTAAAAGCTTCTTGACTCTCCATTCCATTATATTGACCAGAATTGATCATCGTTCCAGGACCAGTATATGCATCAGAATCAATTTTGTATGGTTCTTCAGTTTCAGGTGGAAGAATCACAGGTATCACCGATATGCCATACTTGTTTGCAAAGTCAAGATCTCGTTGATCATGGGCAGGTACAGCCATAATGGCGCCCGTTCCATAATCAGCCAAAACATAATTGGCAATGTAGATTGGAATTTCCTGCCCTGTAAATGGGTTTAAGCAGTATCTCCCAGTAAATCGGCCTTCTTTTTCTGTTTCGGCAGAAGTACGTTCCACATCAGACAAGTGTTGTAATTGGTGGACGAAATCCTGTACATCTTTCTCATAGGATGTACCTGAAACCAGTTCTTCCACAACTGCATGTTCAGGTGCCAGCACCATGTAAGTGGCACCAAAAACTGTATCGGGACGTGTGGTAAAAACAGTAAGAACTTTTTTACTGCCTGAAATTGGAAATTGAATATCTGCGCCGGTACTTTTTCCAATCCAGTTGGATTGCATGGTCTTAACTTTATCCGGCCAGCCTTTCAGCAAGTCAAGGTCTTCCAGAAGCTTTTCAGCATAATCAGTAATTTTAAAGTACCATTGGTTGAGATTTTTTTTGTTTACCGCACTGTCACACCGTTCACATTGACCGTCCACAACCTGCTCATTAGCTAACACAGTATCGCAAGAGGGGCACCAGTTGACCCTGGATTCTTTTTTATAAGCTAACCCTTTATGATAGAACTGGAGAAAAATCCATTGCGTCCATCGATAGTAGTCCGGTGTGCAGGTGGCAACTTCTCGACTCCAGTCATAACTTAATCCCAGACGATTGAGCTGTTCTTTCATTTCGTTAATATTGGATTTTGTCCATGTATCCGGGTGAATCTGATGCTGAATCGCCGCATTTTCTGCTGGCAGACCAAAAGCATCCCATCCCATTGGATGCAATACATCATAGCCCTGCATCGTTTTAAAGCGGGCAATCACGTCACCAATGCAATAGTTGCGCACATGACCCATATGAATTTTGCCAGAAGGATAGGGAAACATTTCCAGCGCATAATATTGAGGTCGATCAGAGCCATTTAATTCAAAAACTTGATTTTCTTCCCAATAACGTTGCCATTTTGTTTCAATGTGATTAAAATCATAGGTCGCCAACAGTCATCCTCCTCTGATTACAGATTAGTATGAAACGAAAGAACAAGTGAATACAAAAAAACTTCCCGTCCAGGACAGGGACGAATCGAAATCCGCGGTACCACCCTGTTTGACAGAAAGTCCACTTAACCGGCTGATATGGGAACCACCCCTGGAACGCTGCGCAAAAGATGAGTTCACCATTTGTCACTACCGATTCACAGCAACCATCGGTTCTCTGAAAGTGACGCTTGCTTACTATTTCTTTCACCATTCCATAAATAATTAGTTTCATTCATTTTTCTTTATTTCATATTTTCACGATACCCTCATAGTTCAACTTATTATACATGATCGGCTTAATTTGTGTCAATATCGAGCACTGGTGCATCTTTCCAGATTGATTCCAGCTGGTAATGTTCTCGATCTTCTGTGATGAAAAGATGGACAACCACATCACCATAATCCAGTAAGATCCAACGCGACTCTTTTAATCCTTCCTGGTGTCTGACAATAATATCATTCATTTCCAGATCTTCACGGATATTTTCTGCAATGGCTTTTACTTGACGAACTGAAGGTGCACTGGCAATAACAAAAAAGTCGCAAAGTGATGATATATCACGTAGATCCAGCACAATTGGTTGCTGTCCTTTTTTATCATCAATACTCTTAAGGATAGTTTCCACCAGTTGAATTTCTCGAGTCTTTTCCATATAATCCCTCCCACATTTTTTTTAAAGCATTCACTTTCCTTTCACCCAGTTCATTTAACATATGATTGCGCGCTTCCACGGTATTTGGATGTAGCAGTTTTCCAGTTTCCAACACATAAATCATTGTGTTGGTCAGCGCCTGATATACTGCCAGATCCAGCTCCCGATAAGCTAATTCTCGAAGGAATGCAACACCAGAATAATCACGCCCTTCTTCGATGAAATCAGCCAAATAAATAATTTTTTCAATTGTTCCCATGTGTTTACGGCCTGTGGTGTGATATTCAATCGCTTTTAAAACTTCATCGTCATCAATACCGAACTCATTAAGTGCGATTGCAGCAGCAACGCTTCCGTGAAGTAATTGATGGGCTTGAACCATAAGAGAATCAGGCTGCAGGTGATAGAGCCTTACTGTCTGAAGTAATTCTTCTTTGTTGAATCCCTTTGCGTAGTCATGAAACAATGCCGCCATCGCTGCTTTTTCGCGGTCTGCACCGAATTGGTCGGCCATGCGCAGGGCAGCATTGCGAACTCCCAATGTGTGCTGGAATCGGCCGGTTTTCATTCTTTTTGCCAATACTTGCTCAATGTGCTTTAACCGTGCTTCATTGATGTTCATTGGCGTTTCCTTTCGTGTCGCTCTGGTATAATCGATGTTGTCTAATATAACGCTGAACAGTTTCAGGAATCATTGAAAGAATGGATTGACCATCAGCAGTCCTTGAACGAACTTCTGAAGACGACACATCCATTCTAACCGCCTGTATGAGTTGAATGGATGCATGGAATTCCGACTGAAAAAATGCTATTTTATTCAGTAATTCTGCATCAGTGTTTTTCTGCCTCTTGACAACAATGAACTTTGACAATTGAAACAACTCTTCAAATTGATACCAGCTTTCAACTTCCAATAAAGAATCTGCTCCAAGGATGAAAAACAGTTCTGAGCCTGGAAAATTATGCTGCATATGGTGCATTAGGTGCACTGTATAGCTGGGTTTTCGACGCATTATTTCAAAGTTGCAAAGTTTAAAAAATGGTTGTCCTTGAATTGCCAGCTCGACCATTCTCTGTCGATGTTCGGCTGGTGAAATCAACTGCCCTCTTTTGTGCGGCGGTTCTCCTGCAGGCACAAAATATACAATATCAAGATTGCATTCTTCCAGTGCAGCTTGAGCCAGTGTGAGATGTCCCAGATGAACAGGATCAAATGTTCCACCCAAGATACCAATGCGTTTTAAAACACTCGTTTTCATGGCACCACCTCATATTGATGTTCATTTATCTTTCTAATGTCCGGGGTCCATTTGATCGGTAAATTCAAACTCAACTTCCATGATTTGAACTGTGTCACCTTCGCGAATACCCATTTCTTTCAACGTTCCAATAACACCATGCTTTTCAAGAATACGGTGAAAGTGCAAAAGTGAGTCCATGCTTTCCATGTTAAGTGAATAGATCAGTTTTCTAACCAAGTCTCCCTCAACCAAGTAAATACCATCTTGCTTTCGTACAGTAAATCGCTCTATATCCTTTTGTGGAAGTGTGACAACTCGCTCAGCCGTTTCAATGTTGAGACTCTCATGTTCAAGACGCTGTTCCTCATCTTTCAGCATTTTTCCAGCTGCTGTCATCAGTTCGTCAATACCGGCACCAGTGGCTGCTGATATCTCATAGAAAGGTCTTTGTTTCTCTTCAAAACCAGCTTTCAAAACAGCCACTTTATCTTCGTCGAAAAGCAGGTCCATCTTATTAGCAGCGATGATTTGGGGCTTTTCTTTTAAAGCTTTAGCGTATTGAAACAGCTCTTGATTTAATTTTTCATAATCATCCAACGGATCACGCCCCTCAAGTCCGGCGGCATCAATCACATGTATCAACACTTTTGTTCGCTCAATATGTCTTAAAAAATCGTGTCCGAGCCCAACACCTTCCGATGCACCTTCTATCAGCCCTGGAATATCGGCAACCACAAAGCTGTCACCGCCTTTTCCTTTCACAACTCCCAGATTGGGAGTCAGTGTGGTGAAATGATAATTGGCAATCTTGGGGCGTGCTTCAGAAATTACAGACAGCAGAGTCGATTTGCCAACATTTGGAAAGCCCAAAAGACCGATATCGGCTATCAGCTTTAGTTCAAGCATAATTTCAATTTCTTCACCCTGCTCACCCGCTGTGGCAAATTGCGGAGCCTGTCGTGTTGGTGTCTTAAAGCGTGCATTTCCTTTGCCGCCTTTACCGCCTCTTGCCGCTAAAAAACGATCGCCTGGTCTCACGAGATCAGCCAGCATGATACCTGTTTGCTTATTGATAATCAGTGTACCACATGGAACCAGCAACTCAAGATCATCTCCACTTTTTCCGAACATATTCTTCTTTTTACCATCTTCACCTTTATCGGCTTTATAATGTCTTTTATACCGAAAATCCATAAGTGTTCTAAGGTTACTGTCTGCAATGATCCAAACATCGCCACCCTTACCACCATCGCCACCATCCGGACCACCATCCGGCACATATTTTTCTCTTCTGAACGCTACAATGCCGTTGCCGCCATCTCCAGCTTTCAAAGAGATTTCTGCCTGATCAACAAACATATGATTCACCTTCTTTCAGTTCAACCAATGAAAAATCTCTATTATTCTAAATAAAAAGCCGCCTGACAGGCGGCTGAACTCTTACTGTGCTTGCAGGGTCTCAGCAGAATAAATGCTAACCTGCTTTCTCTTTTTATCTTTTCTTTCGAACTTAACGATCCCATCAATCATGGCAAACAGCGTATCATCGCCGCCTTTACCAACGTTTAAACCGGGATGAATTTTTGTGCCGCGTTGACGTACCAGAATATTTCCGGCAGTAACAAGCTGACCATCGCTCTTTTTTGTTCCCAGTCGCTTGGAAATGCTGTCGCGTCCATTTTTAGAGCTACCTACACCTTTTTTACTGGCAAACAACTGCAAGTTCATTTGAAAAATCATTATGACACCTCCTCGTCATCAATGACGATAATATCCGGATATTGTTGCTGAATATTTTGAAATCCCAGTAACATCGTTTCAAGCAACAAAGTTGCTTCCCTGCGTTGTGTTTCGTTCAAATCTTCAATAATTGTGCATTCCAGTAACCCATCTTCTATGCTGTACCTGGGTCTTTGACCCAACACCTCATATAAACCAATGATGCTTGTTTGAGCCAGTACAGAGACCGCTGCACAAACAATATCCTTGCCCATCGGCGCAATATTTGAATGGCCTCTCACAGCATAGCGTACAATATCATTTTGTGGATTGCGCCACACTTTTACGTTGATCATGAGGGATTCCTATGCTTTAATGCTTTCAATTTTCAACTTTGTGAAAGGTTGTCTGTGTCCCTGTTTTCTGCGATAGTCTTTTTTGGACTTATACTTGAAAACAATCACTTTGTCAGATTTTCCATTCTCAATCACGGTAGCTTCCACAGAAGCACCTGCTACAAAAGGCTCACCAACTGTGATGCTGCCATCTTTTGAAACAGCCAGCACATGGTTAAGAACTACTTTTTCACCTTCTGATACAGCCAGTTTTTCAACTACAACGGTGGAGCCTTCTTGAATTCGATATTGTTTACCACCGGTTTCTACGATTGCGTACATCGTCACACCTCCTCATCCCAGTCTCGCCAAATAAAGGTATCTGAGGTTCGCTCAAGCATCATTCAGCTCCCAGAATTTACAACCTGATTTGTGCGGCTTCTACAAATTTGAATTATACCATCTAACACTTGATTTGTCAACGAAAAGACAGTGTGTAATCTTCAACTTCGATTGACTTTGAGTGTGTCAGGTTTAGATTCAAACCGTAAGCATTTGCTAAAGCTGTTAAATCCAGTTCGTGGGTGCACAGTTGCTGATACCTTGTGGGATGCAAGGTCACATGCGCTTCTTTGATTTCCGAATGATGTTGATAGCGTCTAAAGGCCTTTTCCAGTTCATATGCCAACCAATGAACAGATAGAATTGCACCAGAACCATGGCAGCAGGGACACGTTGTTTGATAAAGAGAAGCCAGATTGCTTCTACTTCTTTTTCTGGTCATTTCCACTAATCCCAGTTGTGTCATGCCCATTATAACAGTTTTTTGGCGATCAATTGCCAAAGCCCTATCCAGACTTTCCAGCACCATTTTATTGTTTGTCTCTTTTTTCATATCAATAAAATCAATTAGAATAATTCCACCAATATCACGCACCCTCAGTTGATGAGCAATTTCAACAGCTGCAGTAAGATTCACATGAAGTGCTGTCTCCTCAAAACCGTGACTGCCAATATACCGTCCGCTGTTAACATCAATTACTGTTAATGCCTCTGTCGCATTTATGGCAAGTGTTCCCCCGTTTTCGAGATGCACTTCAGAACTCATCAATCGCTTCCATTCAAGTTCAAAATTTTCATCATTGAACGGACTGGAACCTGTTTCAGTTTCTTGAATAACAGACAGTAAATCAGGCTGCGTAAACTGGCATAAAGATTTAAGCTGTTGCGCTTCTTCACAATCATTAATCAGAATACGATTGGTGCTTCGATTGGCTGCATCTCGCAGCAGACGAGGCAGCAGCGATTGTTCACGGTATACTATTTTTTTGATCATTTGCTTGCTTTCATTTTCAATGTGTTTCCATACAGATTGAAGATAATGCCAGTCTTTCGTTAAAGCTTCTGAATTTTGCTCAAAAGCAGCAGTTCTGATGATCATGCCCGTATGGTTGTCTATTATGGCTCGTGCCCATTCTTCAAGACGATCTCGTTCTGAAAGATCGTTAATTTTATGTGAGATGCCTATGTGGTTATCGTTTGGCAGCATTATCAGGAACCGTCCAGGAATAGCCATTCTCATAGTACCTTTAGGCCCTTTATCACCAAAAGCATCTTTCGAAACTTGCAGCATTATTAAGTCACCTTCATGCAAATCGTTGAAAGGCACAGTCAGGTCTTCCTGATATATAAATATGTTTTTGTGTAATCCTGCATCAACAAATATGGTTTGCATACCAGGCAGTCGATTCACAATTTGACCGATGTAGATATTATTCACGAGACTCCGGTAGTTATGTCTTTCAACATGCATTTCCATAATACGTCCATTTTGAACCACTGCTGCCCTTGTTTCATACACACCCACATCAGCAATGATTTGATTCATGATTACCCTACTTTCTGTATGATGAACTGATAAACAACAGCCCTAAGTCAACTCTTTAGGTTGATGCGTGCACTGCTGGGAGAATAGGTTCAAAGCCAGATCCAGTCTTGCGATATATTTCAGTTCTTTCAATTGTCAGATTATCCGAATCTATGTGTAGACTGCAGTGGTCAAGCCACTGTTGCAAAACCAAACCCGGTTTGATGGTGCCATTTTGCGTCACATAAATGCAAAGATCCAGTACAATTGTATCTTCTTCTAAAATTTCAAAGGTGCATTTATGAAAATATGGCACAATATCGATTCGTTTTACTTTGTCAGCATTTCGTCGGTGACGCTGCTTGTTTTTCTTCTTCTGTTTCTTTTCAATGATTATTTCTTCCAGCTCCATAAAATGTTGGTGACGCTTTTGCAGAGAGGCAAGCTCTAAAGAGTTTGTGGCCTTAAAAGTCAGTTGATATTGCATGATTGCTGCTTCCTGCATTAAAGAATCAGCTGTTTTAGGGTCTTTCGCTGTTGCTTGCATTATCATAATGCCCGGCGGAAGAATTTCATTCATGAGATGAACAAAAGTATCAGGTGACACTGGTTCCGTTAATTGCACATCCACATACTCAGCGATACTCCCAACTCCCACACTCAAAGGTGCAGCAAAAGAAATGATTGGATGTGGGTTGTAGCCCTGAGTGAATGCCAACGGCATCTGCGCACGCCGAAACGCTCTTTCAAAAAGACGAACCAAATCGAGGTGAGACAGGAATCTCATGTGGCCTGTTTTGGAATAGCGAGCGCGTATCATCATGGACATATCCCCCCCAGATGGGTTTGCTGAAACCCACAAGCGCTACAGTTTGAACGACAATGGGGTGTTGTTTCTCCATGAATTGATTTATTGTACTCCTTTTGAAGGAATGATTTTGTCACTATCACATCAATATGATCCCACGGAAGCGCTTCATCGATTGAACACTTTCCAATTGTATACTGCAATGGATCAATCCCACAGGCCTCAAACGCTTCCATCCAACGTTGAAAGTTGAAATGTTCTGCCCAACCATCAAATCGACAACCCATTTGGTATGCTTTCAGCAGCACTTTTCCCAGACGCCTGTCTCCACGGGCAAAAACCCCTTCCAGAAAACTTGTCTTTGCATCATGGTAGTTAAAGCTGATGGATCGACGGTGGCGAAACTTCTCTTTCAACAGTTGATGCTTCGCATCAAAAGCTTCAACTGTGTCTTGGGGCGCCCATTGAAAAGGTGTGAAAGGCTTTGGGACAAAATTCGAAACACTGACGCTAATTCTCAAGGGATGTGTCAATTGTTTATCTCTTTTTTGAAAGACTTCATGATCGAGCTTTGAGACTAAATGATAAATCGCTTCTACGTCTTCATCCGTTTCAGTTGGAAGACCAATCATAAAGTAAAGCTTTACCTGGCTCCAGCCAGCTTCATAAGCATTTTTCACCGCGGTAATGAGATCTTCTTCAGAAATTCCCTTGTTAATCACATCTCTCAATCTTTGGCTTCCAGCCTCCGGAGCAAAGGTGAGTCCAGATTTTCGCACTTTCTGAACTTCTTTCAGAATTTCCATTGTCATATTATCCAGTCTCAGCGATGGCAATGATAGACCCACTCGATCATCGCAAAAATGGGCGGTAAGTGTTTCTGTCAGACTCTTTAACTGACTGTAGTCACTGGTGCTCAAAGAGGAAAGCGACAGCTCTTCATAACCGGTTTCCTGAATAATGGTTTGTGCATCATCAATTAATACGCTTAATGATTTCTCGCGAACGGGTCTGTAGATAACACCTGCCTGACAGAAGCGACAGCCTCGAATACATCCTCTAAAAAGTTCAATGGTTGCCCGGTCATGAACAACATTTAAGTATGGTACTAAGGGCTTTTGAGGAAAATAAACAGTATCAAGGTTTCGAATGATCCTTTTCTTTACTTGAACAGGCGCACTTTTATTGACTGGGTAAGTTTTGAGAAATTCTCCTGTTTTTTCATCGTAAACCGATTTATAGAAACTGGGAACATATACTCCTTGAAGTGATGCACATGCTGTCAGAAAGCTATCTTTATCCTGTCGATGGACTCTGAAGGCTTCCATGATCTCAAGGATTACTTCCTCTGCCTCTCCAATAACAATCAAGTCAGCTATATCTGCCAAAGGTTCGGGATTGTAAGCACAGGGTCCCCCTAAAATGATAATTGGATCGGTTGATTTTCGTTCTGAAGCCAACAATGGAATATTGCCCAATGACAGCATATGCAAAATATTGGTATAGCTCAATTCATATTGAAGCGTGAATCCAATAAAGTGGAATTGACGCAAGGGCGTCATTGATTCAAGACTAGAAAGTGGTATTTTTTCTTCAACCATTGCTGTTTCCATGTCCTGGGCAGGAGTATAGCATCGTTCGCAAAATATGTCATGCTGCTCATTAAGCAGATGGTACATAATCAGACTACCCAAATGACTCATTCCAATTTCGTACAAATCAGGAAAGCACCAGGCAAATCTGATTGTTTCTATTTCCACTTTTTTGTGGAAACTGTTGAACTCATTGCCTATGTAACGTGCAGGTTTTTCCACCTTATTCAAAAGATTTTCCAGTTGAGTATTCATCATATCCCCCATTGGTTGCTTATGCTCTCTACAAGACAAAAAAGACCATTTGATTCAATAGTCTTCTGTCACTCTTCTCATTTATCGGACTGGTGATTCATATTTGTGTAAATATTGTCGCCACCGAAAATCACCACGTTCAAGAGCTTTTAACATAATTTCAGCACTGGCAATATTTGTTGCTACTGGTATAAGATGAACATCGCACAGGCGAATTAATGCCTGGATATCAGGTTCATGGGGCTGAGCTGTCATGGGGTCGCGAAGAAAAATGACCAGATCCATGCGGTTATTGGCAATTTCAGCTCCAATTTGTTGATCTCCTCCCATTGGACCGGATAAGAATCGATGCACTTTTAAATGAGTACTTTCCATCACACGTTTTCCGGTGGTGCCAGTGGCAAAGATAGCATGCCTGGAAAATATTTGTTCATAGGCGATGGCAAAATTGACCAACATATCTTTTTTGTTGTCGTGTGCAATCAGTGCGATATTCATGCATTTCTCCTGTTCCATTATCTTTTCCGATCTTTCATCTGTTTAATGGGGATATTTGCCACAAGTGCAGGTACCATCGTATCATCGGTATCACGCTTGGTTCGTGTCATCCTTATATCGAGTTCATTTTCATCAATAACCATGTAGTCTGAAATCACTCTGATTAAATCACCTTTAATTGCATCCAGAAAATCTTGAGAACAGTCTGCTCGATCATGGACAAGCACCAACTTCAGTCTTTCCTTGGCAACATTTTTGCTTTTTTTGTTTTCACCCATAAAGAACTTGAAAAAATCCACAGAGCATCCCCCTTTCTAACAGTTATCTGGCAAATCCCAGTATCTTCTTCAGACGATGAATGAAATTATCTTGTAGTTCCAAGTCAAGAAAAGGTACATCTTCACCTGAGATGCGTCTTGCTATATTACGAAATGCTTGACCTGCATAAGATTGTGATCCATCTGCAACCGGTTCGCCACGATTGGTGGAAATAACGATTGCCGGATCATCTGGCACAACACCCAACAGATCAATAGCCAAAATATCTAGCATATCTTCGATATTCATCATATCTCCATTTTTCACCATGTCAATTTTAAGACGGTTGATAATCAGCATCGGATTACGCAATTCAGCAGCTTCCAGTAGTCCTATAATACGATCAGCATCTCTCACGGCAGATATTTCCGGTGTTGTAACAACAACTGCACGGTCTGCACCTGCAATGGCGTTCTTAAACCCTTGCTCAATTCCAGCAGGGCAATCGACTAAAATATAATCAAATATTTCTTTAAGGTCTTCATGAAGCGCAATCATTTGTTCAGGGTTTATGGCATTTTTATCTCTTGTTTGCGCTGCCGGCAACAAAAATAGGTCTGGATAGCGCTTATCTTTAATCAAAGCCTGCTTTAACCGACAGGTTCCTTCAATTACATCCACCAGGTCATATACAATGCGATTCTCCAGTCCAAGCACGACATCCAAATTTCGCAACCCTATGTCAGCATCAATCACTACTACTTTCTTTCCCAACTGGGCTAATCCGGTTCCCAAATTAGCTGTCGTGGTGGTCTTCCCCACACCACCCTTACCAGATGTAATGACTAACACTTCTCCCATTTATTCCCCTCCTAATCAATTTCGCGATTTCTTGACAAAAATGGTTCAACACAGATCACCTGATCTTTTATTCTTGCTATCTCCGGATTCCAAATTTTTTCAGGCACATCATCCGGTGATCGTGTAATCAGTTGATTAATTCTTAGTTGTGTTGGTTGCAGTATCAATGCTGCCACAAATGCATTCTCCTGTCCGTTTAATCCGGCATGTGCAGTTCCTCTTAAATTTCCCATAACGACAATATTGCCGCCGGCATAGATCTCTGCTCCCGGGTTCACATCTCCCAACACAATGACATCACCCTTATGATCCACTTTCTGGCCGGAGCGCATTGTGCCCTGAACGAATTTCGGATTTTGTTGAGTGCTGTTTTCCAGTAGTGCCAATGCAGCCAACTTGTCTTCTTCATCTGAAACTCCGATTGTTTTACGCGAAATCTCCCGTTCTTTTTCGTGATTCTTTTGTGCACTGAGGGTCATTTGATAGTCAGATGCCAACCATTTCTCAAGTTCCTGCCGCGTTTCCTCTGATACTCCTTCGCATGTGACAGCTGCTAATGTGGCTCCCGTGTAAAAAGCAGGTTTTTCATCAATTTTATGGCGGATCATTTCTTTAATGGTTTCATAGGGTTGATTTAAATGAACACGAATGGTTAGACCGTTTCCAGTTCCTTTAAACTCAACTACACCCTCTCCCGTTGGCATCATAAACACCTCCTGGCAACATAAACTGTCATCACCGCATTCATAACGATGTTTTTCTAAAACATTGCAAAATGTTCATCTATCGTTATCATCTTATCATAATCCTATTCTGTCTGAAAACTATTAAATGCATTTGAAACATTATGAGTCTCCTGATTCAGTCCAAGATATTCAGCCACAATCTCTCTAAATATGGGTGCACCGTAGCCTCCAGACCCACCCTGGAAAACCAACACAGCAATGGCTATTTGAGGATCTTCATAGGGCGCAAACCCGGTAAACCACGAAAAGTTATCATAATCATCCTTGAACTGATCTAGATCACTGTTTCGAATGGATGGATTCAATAGCTTGATGGCTTCTCTCATGGCGTAGCCTTCGTCTTGGAACAAATAATTGTCTCGGTTTTCACTCATCAGTTGTTGAGTCAACTCATCGACTTCCAACTCATTCACGCGGAATGCCGACAAATGGGTTTTTAAATAAGCAACCTCATCAGCTGGTGGAATTTTTCCTTCTCTTTGAGCCGTACCAGTTTTTGCTGCTACCTTAACCGGAAACTGCGTAAAGTAGTTACGGGCGCCACCTGTAATGGTGGCATCATACATTCCTCTTCGAATGTGCGCAAGGTTGTCGGGGTTGTTCAGCTTCAGTTCTTCCGACAACTGCCTTTCTGTCACCTTCTTCTGCCCAGACTCCTGAGAAATGACTTGTTTGACAATGCTCACCTGATGACGAATGCCCCCATTTGCTAATGTCGCCATATAATTAGCCATTTGCAAAGGTGTATAAGCATGGCTGCCTTGTCCTATGGCAAAGTTCATGGTATCTGCAAGAGACCAATTCGTCTGATTATAATAGCTATATTTAACGAGGTCAGTGATGGCATTAGCTCTTTCTTCCCGAATGCCAGCATCTAATATATGGCGGTATACCTGATATCTGGGCGGGTTGTCATCTGCAATGGCGACAAGCTGTTCTATGGCTTCACGCAGACCTTCGTCATTCAACTCCACTTTACTTTCATCTAAATCATCCAGACTCATGATTCGATTCAGATGATTACGCAGCATCGCTTTGACTGTCCGAGCCTTGGTGTCGGGATTGGGTACACCTCCAAAACGCTCTCTTGGAATCAGGATCTCAATACCCGTAGGATCATCCAAGCCAAATAAATGGGCATAGTTCACCAATGTATCAATATTCATTTCAAAGGGAAGAGCGCGATTTCTACTATAGTCATAAGCATTTGCGACACTATAAAAATAATAATTGTTTGAAAATGCTATTGCTTCGTACAAGTTTTGGTTTCCCATGGTTTGGCGACTCTGGTTCCAAAGCCAGTTTCCAAAGGAATGCTCTCCCACTTGAATATAACCCCTGTCCTGTATTCGATAGTCGGGGCTGAGTCCCTGCTCCAGGCCAGCAAGGCCAACCAGCATCTTATATGTGGAGCCAGGCTGCACTGCAGTGGACATTGCAATGTTCATTAGCGGGCGTGGAGCCAATGGATCTCTCGGATTATCAGGCATTAAACTATTCCAGTTTTCACTACTGATGCCCGTAACAAAAAGGTTTGGATCGTAAGCCGGGTAACTGGCCATCGCCAGAACTTCACCTGTTTTCACGTCGGTTACAACAACTGCTCCTGCATTTGCGTTTCGTCGGGGTCCTTGTGTGCCAACCAAACGATTGCTTCCCCACTGTGTATCGTAACTGCCACCCTCCTGAATGGTCAACAATACATCTTTTAATATTTGTTCAACTTTTTTTTGAAACTCAATATCGATCGTCAAAAATACCGTCTCGCCAGGGATGGGTTCTTCTTTTTCAAGAATTCTTACCAGGCGACCTTTAGAATCAACAACCACTCTTTGAGATCCATCAATTCCCTTTAAAGAAGATTCATAACTGTGTTCAATCCCAGTTTTACCAATTATATCACTCGGAAGGTATCCATGCTCATTAATGTAGTATTCAATTTCATTTTGCTGTGAAATTTTTCCAAGATTACCTAAAATATGAGCAGCGGATACATTTTCTGGATAGGTACGCACTGGCTCGACTACAATACTAACACCGGGTAAATCAAAAATCATTTCCTCAACCATTGTCACTGACTGTTGAGAAATGTCCTGTGCAATTTTAACTGGTTGATATTGCATGAATCCCGGAAGTTGAGTGTCAATCTGTTCCCGCATTGCCATTAATTTTCGAGCATCATCATCTGAAAGTGATTCAGGAATACGAAAACGTTCATTTCTCAGCCAAAAAAATGCCTCATCAGCTCGATGGTGCTCTTCTGGAATGAAAAACTTCTGAAGCCACTGATCCTTTTGCATTTCCTGCGTGAATTTCCATGTTCGAATTGAAATGGGAATTGTCAGTTCTGGAATAGCTAAAAGCTGCTGTTGTATCATGGCTGGATCAGTTTCATCTATCTCATAGCGTATTCGCAAAAGATCAAACGCTTCTTTTGCCTGATACCACTGGGGAATATCATAGTCATTCTTCCATTTCTCTATTTCTTGATCAAAAGTGTAGAAAAATCGATGGCCATTGTGTTTAATAGGAAACTCATCAAGATAACTGTCACCATTTTTCTCTAATATGCGAATTAACTGGGCGCTTATTTCGTTAATCTGATCGTCTACCAGTTCATTTTTGGATATTTCCACTGCAAAGCTTGGACGATTACCAGCCAGTAAACGCCCATACCTGTCGCGAATCTCTCCTCTCGGTGCACTTATAGTAATACTCTTGACGATTCTGTTTTCTGCATACTCTCGATGCCCTTCTCCTTCTGCAATCATCAGGCTGGCCAATCGAAAAATGATCACTAAAAAAAATAAAACAAACATAATGAAAATGACAACGAAACGTCTGTTGAATTTGTTGAACATTGGTTTCACCTCAGTATTGCTTCTTCATCCCATGACACTGCAATAGCTTGCGAACAAATGCATAGACAGGAACTGTCATGATTAATTGATAGAGGAACTGAATCATCCAAACCTGATGAATCGCATATAGAAGGTCGACCTGATAACCTAACAAAAAGACAAAAAGCAGGTAAATGCTTTCATGGAATAGCGTCGCCAACATGACTAAAATCAGTGGGGTAGTCACATGTTCAGCAAATATCTTCCGATTGTAGTGAGCAACAAAGTAGCCAGTAAGCATAAAGCTGATAGCACTGACTCCAATGATACGACCGACCACAATATCCTTTGTTAAGCCTGCAAGCAAGCCGATCAGTCCGGCATTGCCTTCTTCTTCATACAAAGCATAACTGATGACCAGAATCAATGTCAGATTTGGTACAACACCTTTGATTGATAAAAATGGAAAAAGTGCTGATTCAGCAATGATGGACAGCAGAACAGTAAGGGCAATCACATATTTTTGCATATCTGGCCTCTATTCATCAATGGTTCGCGGACTGATAACAAGTACTTTATCCAGTCGATTAAAGTTAACAGCCGGCTCAACATTCACACTTTTAAGCAACAAATCCGGTGTTCTGTCAATGGTTGTCACTTCACCAATAAGAATACCTTTTGGGTACAAACCAATTCCTGACGTAATCAATTGATCTCCCACAACCACTTCAGCATCTGGGTCAAATAGATATCCTGATAACTCATTGGTAACGCTTCCAGAAATAATTCCCTGAAGCGAACCATCGCGCAACACCTGAAAACTGACAGAACTGCTATTATCTATGATAGCAATCACTTTAGACCAAAAATGACCAGTTTCATAGACGCGTCCCACCAAACCTCCAGAGCCAATAACAACACTGTCTTTTTCAACGCCTTGTTGTGAACCCGCATCGATTGTGAACATTTCAAACCAGTTCCCAGGATTTTTTGCAATCACATTGGCTGTAACCGGGAAGAAATCATCATGTCGATCTATACTGTTTAGTGTTCTTTGCAGCTGTCGCAGTTCCGATAATTCTTCCTGAGTAAGTTGAAGCTCAATAAGCTGATGCTGCAAGGACTCATTAACAGATCTCAATTGATTGTTTTCATCTTTAATATCCGAAGAACGAATGAGAGTAACCAGACTTTCCTCCACCTGAGACATGCTTTTTGAAATCACACGCTGTATAGGTAAAAACACATTTCCCAAGCCTCGCTCAAGAATGAATATTTGCTCCCTTTGATGGGATGTGAAACCAATTATCATAATCAAGACAATCACAAGGATGGTCAGAATAATCGGCACATGGTTTTTGTCGTTCAAGTTGATCAATTCATTCACCATCTTTAACATATACTCAATACTTGGGTTTTATGAAACTGCATCTATTGAAAAGAGCAAGCATCCAGTTCTCGCAGGCTTACACACACATTATCACCAATAATGACATGATCGATGACTGAGATGCCCAGGAGTTTTCCTGCTTCAATAAGTCTATTGGTGATTTGTATATCTTCTTTGCTGGGTGAAGGATCTCCGCTGGGATGATTGTGAACTAATGCGATAGCTGCACAACTGTTCTTTATCGCCGGCAAAAAAACTTCCCTCGGATGAACAATGGAAGCGTTCAGGCTGCCCACTGAAATTTCTTCGATTTTTAATACTTCATGCTTTGTATTTAGCAGTAAAATACAAAACTTTTCCTTTTGAAGAAAACGCAAATCGTCCATCAGTAATCTGGAAATATCTTCTGGGCTTTTTATTTTATATCGTTGATTTTGTTCTCTTAATGAAATGCGTTTACCAAGTTCAACAGCCGCCATGATCTGACAAGCTTTTGCAGTCCCAATCCCCTTTATTTCACACAACTCGTTAATAGTTGTATTTCTTAGGAATGCGATCCCTTCATTCGGGTGATGACACAATATCCTGCGGCCCAGTTCAACAGCACTGACATCCTGAGTTCCACTGCTTAGAATTATCCCCAGCAACTCAGGATTAGACAGCACGTGGGCACCAGCGCTTTGCATGCGTTCACGCGGTCGCTCAGAAGCAGGCATTTTCTTGATGGTTGTTTGATATTTTTCCAGTGTCATCCGCCTCCAGATGATAAGAAATAAGATTATGCTTTTTCTCTTCTAAAGCTTTTTGAATATCAGTACAGCGATAATCACACCCAGTAATCCAGCAAGATTCAGGTCAATCAAAAAACTTAACTGAAAGGAAATAATGCTTAAATCAATGCCAAACTCCTTGATCCCCAGCGGACCTGGTCCATAGCTGAGCAGTGGTATAAATCTTGAAAGCACCGCTCCCAACAGGCTGCCTATTAAAACACCGGTAACCAGCATAAAAAGAAGTACTCCCATATTTTTGCTGCGATGCATGTTCTCTGGCACCTCCTGTCTTTTCAAAAATCTATTATGTCAGTGAGTATGTGATATTGGTGAAGCGATGTTTGACTTTTTGCAAAACAAAGTAGGCCGTCAAACCAATGAAAATGCCTGTAAAAATGCTTGCAAACATCATGAATGGCAAATAAACAAATATGCGAACATTTTGAATCATCACTCCTGCAACACTTAATTGTGCCACATTGTGCCCCAGAGCTCCCAATACACTGACGCCTACAAGACTTAAAAATCGTTGTAAAAAGTGAAGGGCTGCCCACATAAGAAGTGTACTGAAAAGCGCTCCAGCTAAGCCATACATCATTGAAGTGACTGCACCAGTGAGCATTCCAGCCATAAAGACACGCATCAAATTGACAGAAAGGGCAAAACGAAGCCCAAAAAGAACCAACGCCAGTAGGCCAATAATGTTTGCCAAACCAATTTTGGCACCAGGCACAATCCCCATAAATGGGTTAGGGATAAATCCTTCAATAATATGCAGTGCCAATCCCAAAGACGTTAATATCCCAAAATATACAATTTGTTTCGTTGAGTTCAATGTTATCACTTCTTTCGCTTCTTAATCCATAAAAAGTGTAACATTTAAAGAGAAGCATGGCAAGTTAAATACACCAATGCCATAAAAACAGAGCCGCCCTGAGGATTACTCGTGCGGCTCTGTTTATTTTGGGATATTAGCTAACAGCCGTCTCTTCAGTTGTTCTTTTCACTTTTCCTTCAATTGCCTTCGTGGGACACTTGTCCACACAGATATAGCAATTGGTGCACTTCTCGTAGTTAATGAAGGCAAGATTGCTTTCGAAATCAATAGCACCTTCAGGACATGCCTTCACACAAATCTGACACCCAATACATCCGACACTACATTTTTGCCTGACTAACTTCCCAGAATCATTACTGTTGCAAGTAATTACCACTTCCTGTTGGAATGGTATCATGACAATAACATTTTTTGGACAAGCTTCTACGCACTTCAAGCATCCAGTACATTTTTCCGGAATTATTCTAGCAAGATGGTCTTCAGTCATTTCGATGGCTCCAAATGGACAAATGTTCTTGCATGTTTCAAGTCCCAGGCAACCAAACCTACAGGATTTACTGCCTCCACTGACCAGATTTGCTGCTACGCAATCAGTGATGCCGTTGTAGATAAACTTCTCTTTACAAGCTTCACTGCCACCATTGCAGATAACCTTGGCTACCTGTCTGGCACTACCAGTCACTTCCACACCCATTACCTCTGCAAGTTTCTGAGCAAGTTCCGGTCCGCCAACAGGACACCCATCCACTGCTGCTTCCCCAGACGAAACAAGCTTGGCAAAACTATCGCATCCTGGAACACCACAACCGCCACAATTGGCACCTGGCAGCAACTCTCGAATTGTTGTCACTTTCGGATCTACGTCCACCTTGAATTTTTGAGATGCATATGCTAATCCGGCACCAAATACCAAGCCGAGCCCACCCAGACTGGCTACCGGATACAGAATTCCTTCAATATTCATTTCCTCCACTCTCCTTTAGACCAAGCCCATAAAGCCCATAAATGCCAAAGACATGAGGCTTGCTGTAATTAAAGCAATTGGAAAACCTTTAAAAGCCAGCGGCAAATCAGAAAGTTCCATGCGTTCCCGAATAGCTGCAAAAAGAACGATCGCCAAGGTAAAACCTATGGCTGCACCAATGGCGTGAATAATCAGTTCGACCAAATTATAATCATTTTGAATGTTGAGGAGTGTCAAGCCAAGTACTGCACAGTTAGTGGTAATTAATGGCAAATATACACCCAGCGATTGATATAATGAGTAACTGGTTTTCTGAATGACCATTTCAACAAGCTGAACCAGAGAGGCGATCACAAGAATAAATACAATCGTCTGCATATATTCAATTCTCAACTTATCAAGTATAAATCTTTGTGCTACATATGTGATAATCGAAGCCATTGCCATCACAAAGGTAACCGCCATTCCCATACCCATTGCTGTTTCCACCTGTTTGGATACACCTAAAAAAGGACAGATGCCAAGAAATCGTGAAAGTACAAAATTATTGACAAAAATGGCACTGACGAGAATGATAAAGATCGATGAGCCAGACATAGTAGGCACCTCCTTAAGATTTTGACTTAGAATAAACCATTTTGTTGAAGATGGCCATCAGAATTCCAAGCGCAAGAAATGCTCCTGGCGCCATGGTCATAATACTCATTGGTTCGAATGCTTCTGGCATTAGAGCCATGCCAAACACACTTCCAAAGCCAATGAGTTCTCTGACAACACCCAATACAACCAGGGCCAATGTAAAACCCAGACCCATTCCCAAGCCATCAATAATGGATGCACCTGCACCATTTTTAGAAGCGAATGATTCGGCACGACCAAGAATTAAGCAGTTGACAACAATCAGCGGAATGAAAATTCCCAAAGCCTGATCAAGTTCAGGTGTATAGGCTTTCATCAACATGCCTACCATGGTGACAAAAGTTGCAATGACGACAATAAACGATGGAATTCTTATTTTAGGAGGAATCACATTTCGAATCAGCGATATGACAAGGTTGCTGCCAAGGAGCACTGCGGTTGTCGCAAGTCCCATCCCCAGACCATTGATGGCGGTATTAGTGACCGCAAGTACAGGACACATGCCCAGTGCCTGTACAAAAATTGGATTATCAAGTACAATTCCACGCCCAAATACTTTTCCCAGATTCACTTCTTCCACCTCCATGCTAGTTTTTCAAAAAGTCTTCATACAGTGTTGTGGCTGCACGCACACCGATATTAACTGCTTCGCTGGATACGGTTGCACCTGCAATGGTGTCCACGGTGGCAGAGCCGTCTGTTGGCAGACCTATAAATTGATTTTTATATGCTTCTTCGGTGATTTTGGTTCCAAGACCAGGCGTTTCTGTCTGTTCAAGTATTTCAATGCCGGTTAGTTCATGAGTTGCAGCGATTCCCACCATAATTTCAACAGCACCACCGTATCCATTTGGTGATACTTTAATGTTATAACCAACCAGTTCGCCGTTACTGAATCCTGCATAAGCTTCTCTAATAATAGTCGAAGAATTGATTTCTTCATGATCCACCGGTTCAAAGCTGTCAGCATTTGGAAGCAATACTTGCATTGATGCTATATCACCAGCCATGGCACGTTCTAAAATGATCCCTTCAGTTAAGCTATTGGTAACGCCTAACACAAGACCTGCAATACTTGTAATCAGCAATAGAATGAGACCCATTTTAACCATATCACGCATGTTGTTTCTTCACCTCCCCATAAATAGCCGGGACTGTATAACGTTCTATTAATGGTGTGGCAACATTCATTAACAGGATTGAAAAACCAACCCCTTCATTGAAACCGCCAAACAATCGAATAACCGTTGTCAGCAATCCACACCCAAAAGCATAAATAATCCGCCCCTGGCTTGTCACTGGAGAGCTGGCATAATCTGTTGCCATGAAGATGGCACCAATCATTAATCCACCAGAGACAACATGATAAGCCATATAGTGAAGGTTAAATCCACCATATATCAATGTTAATACAGCAACAGTACCAATATAGATCAAAGGTATCCGTATTGCAATCACATTTCTGTATATCAGATACAATCCGCCCAATAATAAGAGAAGTGCAGAAGTCTCACCCATGCAACCACCAATATTACCTACAAAGCTATCAAAAAGTGATGGCGCATTGGCCGGTACTACCATTTGGCCTTTTACAAAACTCAATGGTGTGGCTGTTGAAACTGCATCCGCTCCAGGGGTAATCCATTCAGTCATTCGTCCTGTCCAAGATAATGTCAGTAAAATTCTGGCAGCCAAGGCCGGATTCATAAAGTTCTTTCCCAACCCACCAAAGAGCTGTTTAACCACTACAATTGCAAAAGCAGAACCAATCATTGGAATCCACCAAGCCGATGCAGCTGTGATGTTTAAAGCAATCAGCAAACCCGTGACAACAGCACTCATGTCACTGATGGTTACTGGTTGTTTTCTCAACTTCTGCATAACGGCTTCTGCTATCACCGCTGTAATCACGGCAATTAGAATTAGAATCAGTGCTCTGGTTCGAAAATAATACACGGCACCAATGGTTGCCGGCAAAAGTGCGATCACAACATCTGACATAACTTTTTGAACACTGCCTTCATCACGAATATGAGGTGATGAAGAGACAATGAGTTTTTGATCCATTCTATTTCCCTCCCGTCAACTATTTCTTTTCCTGTCGCTTTTTAGCCATAATACTGCTTTTTGCGACTCGGATAGAATGAACCAGCGGCCGTTTCGATGGACAAATATATGAGCAGGACCCACATTCAATACAATCCATCGCATGATACTTCTCTGCTTCATCCATGCGTTCTTTTAATGCATTTTCACTGATCATAAGCGGCATTAGATGAATGGGGCATACATCAATACACTTACCACATCGAATGCAGTTCACCGGATCGGGAATTATCGCTTCGTTTTCATTAAAGGCCAATATACCTGAAGTCCCTTTACCAATAGGAACTTCATCCATTTCTTGGGCTATTCCCATCATAGGCCCTCCCAGGATCAATTTACCTGGAGTTTCTTTATAGCCACCACACTGTTGAATCAGATCGGCAACAGAAGTTCCAATTCGCACCCGAAGGTTTTTCGGCTCTGAAATACAGGTACCTGTCACTGTTGTAATTCTATCGATTAAAGGCATTCCTGTTTTAAAGCTATGTGCAATTTGGAATGCAGTGCCGATATTGTTGACAACAACACCGGAATCCATTGGGAGACCACCTGAAGGCACTTGTCTTCCGGTACAGGCATCTATTAATTGTTTTTCAGCTCCTTGGGGGTACTTTGTTTGAAGCGAAACCACCTGTATACCAGGAATTTCTGAAACTGCCTGCAGCATAGTTGTAATGGCATCTGGTTTATTATTCTCAATGGCAATGTATCCCTTTTGTGCGCCGACAGCCTTCATAATAATGAGAAGACCTTCAACGATCTCATCGGAACTTTCAAGCATGAGGCGATGGTCTGCAGTCAAGTAAGGCTCGCATTCAGCACCATTAATAATAACCGTATCAATGGATTTTTCAGCCGGAGGTGAAAGTTTAACATGCGTCGGGAAAGTTGCTCCCCCCATGCCAACAATACCAGCTTGTTGAATGACTTTCGTAATTTCGCTTGGTTCCATCAACTTATAATCACCTGGAGATACAATGCTTTCATGCACTTCAAACTTTCCGTCTGACTCAATAACAACACAGACTGCTTCCCGACCTCCGCCAATGGCACGAACAGCAACTTCCTTCACTTCACCTGAGACACTGGAATGGATTGGTGCAGACACAAATCCATGTGCTTCACCAATCATTTGCCCTACTTTAACGTAGTCTTTTACTTTCACAACAGGCTGGCAAGGCGCACCAATATGCTGGTGGAGTGGGATGATAACTTTCTGTGGATCCCTGGCCGTTTCTATTGACAGCGATTCCGTCGCTTTCTTGGATTCCGGCGGATGAATCCCGCCCTTGAAAGATAAAAACTTCATTCTCCTGATCACCCCTTATTAGGTTGTTGATATAGCTCATCTATTTCTTCTTGCAGTGATTGTTTAATCCAGGCAACGACATCAGGATGATTCAGTGGCACGTCTTCTAACATTAGACGCAGCTCCTGTGTGTTAAATGTCAGTTTGCGTTGGTTAAACCGGTGTTCGTACTGCAAGTCAAAATCATTATCACTCATTAATATTAAAGCTATCGTTTCTGCCATATTTCCCAATGGCATTCTGTCAATATGCGATAGGCGAAACCACGCAATCAAATCAGTGCCGCACTTCTCAACTGATTTGATTTCCAGGTTGCCGTCGCACTCTTGAGCTGCTTGGTTTAATAATGGAATCCCAAGACCAACACGCCGAGTTTTTCGTGTTGTTGTAAATGGATTTTTAACGCTATTCAGTAAATCTGTATCCATACCCTTGCCATTATCTTTAATGTGAATTTCAAGGCGGTCTGCTACAGTGTCTTCATGAATACTAATGCTAATATGGCTGGCGTCCGCACTAATAGAGTTTTGAACAATGTCAAGTATATGCAATGCCAACTCTTTCATTATTTCGCCTCCTGGTACCGCGATAACCAATGCAGCAACTGTTTGATACTTGCCTGTTTCAACTCAACAAAAAAAACCTGTTCCAGAAGATTGCCCAGGTTGTGAGCGTCTGAACTGATAATCTGTCGGTATTTTGCCAACTGCTTTTGTAGAATAACAGGCAGTGCTCTGCTGCTATTCGTGACTACTTCAATAGAATGAATTGGGAGCTCCGAAGGAATAAAGCCTAGATTTGAAAGAATACTGAAACTGTCTCGGTTAACATGTGCCGGTACCGGCACTCCTCCATAATCAATAATTCTCTTAACCAGCTGGTCGAACGATAATTGAACTGCGTTCATTAATAATCGATTGTCTTCATCAATGAGTCGATCCCTCGAGTCGAAGAGCCATTGATGTCCAAAAATATCAGGCCTGTTCTGCAAATCTGGAAGGTGATTTTCAATATCTTTGTAAAAGTTGGCCAATGCAGTATACTCATAAAAATATGCGAGCAAATGAACTTCTTCCTGTGTTGTGATTTCAATGCCTGGAACTACCAATAATGGTGTGTTTTGTGATGCCTCGATGCAGGCAGACACGTTGCCAATAGCGTTGTGATCCGTAATTGCAATCATTTGCAACCCTTTTAGCAACGCCATGTTCACGATATTGTTGGGGGTCATATCTTCGTCTGCACAAGGTGAAAGGACGGTGTGGATATGAAGGTCTGCATAGACTTTCATGACACATCTGCACCCGACAATTTAATTGCCAGCTCATACGCTGTCAGAGAGGATTGAAAAAGAGGTACTCCTTCTTCGTTGGCCTTCTCAATTGTTTCATCAGGAATGTCTGCATTTTCTGCTACCACAATACAGCTAATATCCGCCATCAGTGCAACAGCCAATATATTCAAATTGGTCTGGATCGTTATCCAAAGTTGTTTTTCCTGCGCACGTCCCATAACCCAACTGAGCATGTCCCCAATGTAAATGCCTTCAAATTCCCGCTGAAGTCCATTTGCGCCAGCAATCAAGGACAGGTCTTTGTTCTGGCACAGCCTTTCAACTGTCATGTCGGCACCTCCTTTATCTGCATTGCCAGAAATTCAAGCCGATTGATGGAAGATGATCTGCAGTTTGGTATACTTACCGACTTCCGATTCGATCATGAACTCATCAGAGCATCGCTTCATATTTGGAAGCCCCATGCCTGCACCAAAACCAAGCTCCCTAACATCTTTTGATGCAGTGGAATAGCCCTCTTTCATTGCCAACTGAATATCAGCAATCCCTGGACCCCGGTCCAAAATAACCAGTTTAATGATTTCCGGATTGAGAATAAACTCAATGCTGCCTCCGTCTGAATGTATGATAATATTCATTTCTGCTTCATAGGCAGCAACGGAAACACGTCGGATAATATCAGGTCGGACGCCAACTTGTTTCATGATTTTTTTAATTTGGCTGGATACTTCTCCGGCCCTCTTAAAATCATTTTTTTCAACAGCATATGCACGCTGAATGGTAACCACCCCATCACTATTTGTGGATGATATTTGCTCCACTAAGTCCTTTGGAATATAAAATTCCTGAAGCAACAAAAAGAATGTTTTTTGTTGTCATTGTCACAATATCATTTTCTTCTGCCATGCGTATGGTTTCCTCATCAGGGCGTTTCCCTCTGACAAATACAATGGAATGGATATCCATCATTTCAGCAGTTCTGATGGTGTGTGGGTTGGTCAATCCTGTAAGAAGCAGCGTCTTGTCGTCTACAAATGCCAGCACATCACTCATGAGATCTGCTGCAAAAGCATTTGTGACCTCCCGGTCAAGAAACTGGTGACCAGATAGTATTTCTGCATCCAATAATGATTTTATCTCCAACAACTTCATCGCGTGACCTCCTTGAAGATTATTTTGCTCATGGTTATCCGGTAAAACTAGAATAATCGTCGGGCAGTATTGTATCGTCTGCGATAATTATCTTCATTCAACGATGATACGATCACGCTCATGCTCCCGCCGGAGGAAGCATGAATAAACTGGTTGTTACCAATATAAAAACCAACATGGTTGATGGAACCACTCGAGTTATTGAAAAAAACAAGATCGCCCACCTGCAGTGCATCACGGCTCACAGGTGTTCCAGCACCTGCCATCGTACGTGATGATCTTGGCAAATTAATGCCATTTGCTTTTAACTCGCTTTTATAATATGTGTTGAGAATATAATAAACATATCCCGAACAGTCAAATCGACTGGGACCTGCAGACGCGTACTTATACGGACTTCCCAGATAAGATTTTGTAATGCTTATAAACTCATCTTCGTTACCTCTGAAGCCGCCTCGATTAACAGGATTTTGACCATTGATGATTAAAGATATGTCATTCTTGGGTATCCAGCCAGTTCGACCGTCGGCGGTCTCAATGATGTATGCCTCCGATTCATATCCGCTTATGTATACAAGATCGCCCAGTTGAAGCGTCGTAACATTCTGTTTTAATTCCTTTGAGTCGTAAACAGTGGAAGAATCTTTGTTGATGGCTCCAGATGGCAAATTAGGTATACGAACAATGTACTCGCCATGAACCCATCCCTTTTGGCCATCACTCATTACTACGTGCAGCCATTCATCCTCATTATCAACTACTCTTACTTCCTGCCCTCGCTTTAACTGAGTGATCCGTTGTGCTTCAGTTGAAGGGGATATGCGAACATTTAAATTGTCTGCATCAACAACTCCTTTTGTCACACTGTTTCGATTTTCAGGTTGGATAACCAGTAAATCTTCAAAAATCCACCCAGTTACCGCGTCGGACGATATCTGATACCATCCATTTAATTCCTGCATAACCATTACGTTCGTTCCAACTGAGAGCTTGGCAATTGCTGATTCGTCAAATCCTCCACTGGCCCTTACTGTTGTATTGTCACCGATGACAATGCCTGAGCCAATGTTGGCAAAACTCGTTTGAACAGTTAATAAGAAAAAAACTATTATCAGTAAACCTTTTCTGAAATGTGCTCTTCTCATGCCTGTGATAATGAATCACTCCTCAGTTTCGGTTTTTGTGATTTCTCTGACAATTACAATGTCTGTTCCCAGTTGTGATGCACCTCTTGAACATCATCATTGTCTTCCAATAAATCTACCAGTTTAGCCATCTTTATGCCATCTTCTTCGTTTAGCTCAACTTGTGTTTGTGGTATATAGACGGTTTCTGCTTCAAGTATATGAATGGAAGCAGCTTCCAGCTTTCCCTTGATTTGATGCACATCTTCCGGCGCTGTCATGATCACATATGCATCCGATTCAACAATAAAATCTTCAGCCCCTGAATCCAAAGCAATCATCATCAGCTCATCTTCGACATACTGATCATTTTTTTCAATAACCAACTGGCCTTTACGATCAAACAGATAAGAGACACATCCACTGGTTCCCAGATTTCCTCCGCATTTGTCGAAAAGGTGACGCACTTCACCGGCAGTTCGGTTGCGATTATCTGACAAAACTTCAACAATCACAGCCACACCGGCAGGTCCATAGCCTTCATAAACAATCTGTTCATAGTTCTGTCCGTCATTATCGCCACTGGCTTTTTTTATTGCCCTGTCAATATTGTCATTCGGCATATTATTGACCTTTGCTTTATCAATTGCTGCTTTCAAAGCTGCATTATATTCCGGATCTGCCCCCCCCTCTTTCACTGCAACAGCTATTAGCCGTGCCATTTTCGTATAAACAGAGGCTTTTTTCGAATCCTGTTTGTTCTTCCGCTCCTTAATATTGCCTATCCTTCCCATTGATCGCACTCCTATTCAGTTTAACTTCACAAGCAATAGCCATTGAGCATTAATCAATTCGCTGTTTAGCCATAACTTAGTTTGACTTAACATTATCATAGTCATTTTAGCACATCAAAGGGCTTCGCGCAATTGAACTTTACCACTCAGGTATCGGGGGCATTTGTCTCTTGTGCCTAGTTTTATCATGCATTGATTGTATGATCATTTTTTCTTTTTCCGGTATCACTTTACCTGCAAGAAACTGATCGATCATTTCATAGGTGACTCCCATTTCATCTTCATCCGTCTGCCCTTCCCACAGCCCTGCTGAAGGCGCTCGTTCAATAATCTGTTTAGGAACTCCTAGCTCTTCTGCCCAGTGATATACTTCTGATTTCAGTAAACCTGCAATGGGCAGAAGGTCCACTCCTCCATCACCATACTTAGTAAAATAGCCAGTGTAAACCTCAGCTGCATTGTCAGTTCCAACCACTAAATAGTTCATTGCATTTGCAACCGCATAGATGGTGCTCATACGCAAACGTGCTCTCAAATTAGCATCACTGATTTTTAGAAAATGTGTAGTAATTGGACCTGTTTCCTGCAGGACATGTGTCACTTTGTTGATCATGGTCCGATGAATCTCTGAAAAATCGATTATTTGATACTGGAGGGAAGCAGCTTCAGCAACAGCAGTTCCATCAACGACATCCTTTTGCTGACTGCTTATTGGAAGTATTAAACCAATAGAATTATTTGGGTGAGCCCGTTTAATTAAATTGGCAACAACCGCAGAATCAATTCCACCTGAAATTCCAACAACCAAGCCTTTGGCTCCGGCACCATTAACCTGATCTTTCAACCATTCAATAGTTTTGGCAATACGGATGTCATTAAATTGATCCATCTCATTCAGCTCGCTTTCATATAGAGTGAGAGTGTCTTTCTCTTTTTTATCTGGTTGCATTATATCACATTTGCCTGCAAAAAAATAAACGCCCGAGTAAGTGAACCGTCAAATCAGGCGTTTGTACTTCATTTTTTGAGTTAGTGACCTAGCGTGACGAGTACGCAATCATTGTACACTATATTTAAATCCAAATCTCTTGCTTTTTGCAACACATCGCGGTCGTATGTTCCTGGTTGAAACCAAATGAAATTAATACCTGCATCCGCGGCTTCTTCCACCAATTTCAACGCCACAGGCGGAGGCACCACCACGCTGATACAGTCAGGCTTTTCTGGCAAATCTTTCAGTGTTGCGAACAGCAACTCGCCTTCCAGTTCTGCATAATTTGGATTCACTCCCCATACCTGGTAATTGTTTTGCTTTAGTAGTTTGAAAATTTTATAGCCAAACTTTTCTTCGTTTGGTGTTGCACCCACAACCACCCATTTCTTCAAAGAGATCATTTCATGCTTATTTTCCTGTACGTTATCCATTTTCCATTCCTCCCACAAATTCTTCACATCCTGTTTATGCCCGATATTTCAAAAGTTAATCAGTCTTTTAGTGACTTAATATACCGATATGTTGTTGATATTTGAGTCTTTAATATCTGCGACGAAGAAATATCATCAAGACGCTTTAATGCTTCTTTTTCATAGTCGAGGGGAATCACAAGCTTCAATTTTACAGTTTCACTGTATTTGACTTCATCTATCAGGACGTCTTTGCTTTCTAGTTCGTATTGTACTTTACCCCAATAGTGATATGGACAACTAATGGCGTAGACGCTGCATCGTGTTAATGTGATAATTCCTGCTGCTTGAATTGCTTCTATCGCAGTATGAGAATACGCCCTTTTCAGACCGCCTGTGCCCAATTTGATACCACCAAAATACCGCAGAACGATCACCATCGTATTATCCAGTGAGCGATGCTTCAACAATTCTAATATTGGAAGACCTGCTGTTCCAGATGGTTCTCCATCATCGCTGAATTTTTGTATTTGTCGGTTGACTCCAAAAACATAAGCATACGCATAATGATTTGCTCCCGGATAATCCATATGGGCATTTTTCAGGAATTCAGCAACTTCCTCTTCCGATTTCAGTGGAAAAGCAATGCCAACAAACGACGATTTTTCGATTTCCAGTGTCTTTACACACTGCCGGGCAACCGTATTGTATTTATTCATTGTTCATCTCCTGCTTTGCATCTTTGCATTTATTCATAAAAGTAGCAGCAGTGTCACCACCGCTGCTACTTTTATGTGTATTGATATTTCTGTTAGATGGCCACTTTTTCCTTCATCATTTCTTTATATTTGCGATATGAAAGACTAATGAGTGATCTGTCCTGACTATAGGTTATTTTATCAATGGCTTCATCTATTGGGTAAAAACCACCATCAACAAATCCTTCAGCTTTATTTACTTGAAACTCTTTGGATTTTGCATTCATGATGTACCACACAATTTGGTTGCAAACAGGTCGCTTTCTTGTGACAGAAAAAAATTCGTAACATGTTTCACCGGCAGTTGACAGAATTTCTGCTTCAAGACCCGCTTCAATATCAATGCGGTTATAAGCAGTATCTGCCGCTGGTTCATCATTACGAATCTTACCTTTTGGCAATACCCATTCATTTTTATCGTTCTTAAGAATAAACACTTGATTTGCGTAAAACACGACGCCACCAGCACAGTTGCGAACAATCATAACAGATTCCCCCTTCTTTCCTGTACTATCTTTATGATACCTCATTGTAATGAAGTTTACAATCCCTTTTCTAAATCTTTACAGTTTTCCACTTGATTGCCTGACGAAACCTATTCAAGCATTTTACGTCTCTTATCATATAGCTTGCAACTGACAATGCGCTGGGCTTTAACTGCTACTTCTTTTTTCAATCAACAGGTTATGGTATAATCAATCGGAGATTAAATTGCAGTTATTAATGGAGGGTCATTCATGAATCGTCAATCATATACAACAAGCAATCGTTCCCGGGCTTCCCAATCAACAGGCAGTTCTGCCGCATCATCTGTGCGCCGACGCAAAAAGAAAAGTTCTGCCGGAAAAGTCATTTTTTGGACACTCTTGATATCTATCGTTTTGGTGCTTTTTCTGGCAGCAGGTACTGTTCTTGGGGTTGTCGCAGGAATAGTTAAAGAAATAGAACCCATAGATGCCAGTAATATATACTCTTTTCTTGATGAAAGTTCGTTCATCCTTGATGAAGATGGAAATGTGCTGGAAAAAGTTCAAACGGAAGGCTACCGTTCCCTCGTTGAATATCAAGAAATACCAGATCATTTGATTAACGCTTTTGTTGCCATTGAAGATGAGCGATTTTGGTCCCATAACGGCATTGACATTAAGCGTATTTTCGGAGCTTTTTGGGCAAATTTTCGCACAGGTTCCATGCAGGGTGCCAGTACAATCAACCAGCAACTGGCTAAAATTATTTATCTTTCTCCTGAACAAACTTATACCAGAAAAATAAAAGATGCCTATTATGGGATGCAGTTGGATAGTCAGTTAAGTAAGGAACAGATTCTTGAAGCTTATCTGAATACCATTAATTTGGGAAGCGTTGCTTACAGTGGTTCTTATAGCGTTCAAGCCAATGGTATTCAAGCAGCTGCAGAACTCTATTTTTCAAAGGATCTCAGTGAGCTGACACATGCAGAAGCTGCCTTGCTGGCAGGCATTGCTCGCAACCCACCCAGATATTCTCCAGTCTCTACGCTTCGAAATGAAAATGTTCGTGAAACACATGTTGTTTATAATGACAGCGATGCGGAGTATACAATTGTATTCAATCCAGAAACATTACCACGCATGCGATTGGTTTTAAGCAGTATGCGTCGGTTGAATTATTTAACGGAGTCAGAGTATCAGGCTGCCCTAAACCAGGATATTTCTGCAAGTATCAACCTTAACCGTTTGACAAATGATGAGATATCCTCATATTTTGGCGATCTTGTGCAGCGTGATGTTATCAATGAACTTGAAAACGTTGGGTATACTCGCAACGAAGCACGGCAAATGGTGCAATCAGGGGGTCTTACGATACACAGCACTCTAAACATGCGCATGCAGCGCATTTTGGAACAAGAGTTTAGTAAAGCTGAAAACTTTCCAGGCACTTTGCGTGATAGTGAAGGGAATTACATCCTGGATGAAGAAGGCAATGTCCAGCCTCAATCAGCAATGGTTATCATTGATGCAAATACCGGCCACATTAAGGCACTGATTGGCGGGCGGATGAGTGATGGGCAAAAAATATTTAATCGTGCACTCTCACCCAGACAACCGGGGTCAGCAATGAAGCCATTAGCTGCATATACAGCAGCTCTTGATCTGGGTCTTACGGCAGGTACTGTTGTGGATGATATCCCTACCTATCTAAATATTCATGCGCCAAACACTCCCTGGCCGCGTAATCACTATACGAGTATTGGCTTTTATGGCTTAATGACAATGCGTGAAGCGATGCGGGTTTCCAGTAATGTTGCTGCCGTAAGATTTGCAGAGATGCTTGGCCAATATGATGAACGGCCTCCGGCCAAAATCATGTTTGACTATATGGAACAAATGGGTATCACGTCGCTGGTTCACGCAAATGACCCTATTATCAGCAACGGCCAGGCCTTCCATGACGAGAACTATTCCATGGTGCTGGGTGGTATGACAAAGGGTGTTTCGCCGCTTGAGATGACCAATGCCTTTGCTGTATTCGCAAATCAAGGAATATATACTGAACCAGTCACTTTTACAAAGGTATATGACCGCCGGGGAAACCTGATACTGGATAAAAAACCTGAACGAAGCCGTGTTCTCTCTGAACAGGTCGCTTTTGTCATGACTGACTTGCTCCGTGATGCCGTTTCATCGGGAACCGGCTCCAGAGCCCGCATTGATCAAGGCAATAGTCAAATTCCAGTAGCAGGCAAAACCGGCACAACCAGTGATCAAAAAGATGCCTGGTTCGTCGGCTATACACCCTACTATACTGCAGGTGTATGGATCGGACATGATTTGCCAGAAAAACTGTCAGAAGGAAGTCGCATGGCTGCAGAATTGTGGAAGACGGTAATGGTGCGGGTGCATGAAGACCATGCTCCCAAGTCCTTTGAACAGCCTGACGGCTTGGTACGAGTTAATATATGTACCAAGTCAGGAAAACTTCCCACAGAATTGTGTGCACTTGACCCGCGGGGAAGCACTGTACGATCAGAGTTATTTGTACAGGGTACACAACCAACCGATTATTGTGAAGTTCATGTGCAGGCTGATATTCATGTTCCCAGTGGGAAACTGGCTAATGAGATGACTCCCCCATGGGAAGTTGAAACCCGAATCTTTACAAAGCGATCAGAGCCTTATATTCCTGAAGAGCATAATGGTATTGTTCCACAGGATTTCTCGTACGAATTACCTCTGCAGGAGTATGATCCCTTAATTGATGGCTCCGGAAGTTATTTCCCCTTTGATCCAGGAAATTCATGGAACTGGGATCCTAATGATACGCCGGACAACGATGCATCTACGAATGAATCACCTTCTTCTGATTCCAACTATATCAGTAAAACATTGCGAGTCGGACCATTAAGCTTCGAAGGGACTGCTCAGCTATCACTTTATCGTGTGCACGATGGTAGACGAACACTCCTCGAAGTACGTACGCACCAGATTGATCGTGATGGCGACTATTGGGAGGTGCGTATCATCGGTACGCCTGGCAGTGGCTCATCGCAGTATGAGGTTGAAATCAACGGAACAGTCAGGTACCAACAATCAGTCGAATTTTAACTAAGGGGGATTCAATTATGTTTACCGTTGGCATCATCACTGCCAGTGATAAAGGTGCTCAAGGCCAGAGAGAAGATCTAAGTGGTCCTGCAATTGCTGGTTTTATCGAAAAAATCGGTGGTAACGTGATTCGAAAGGTTGTCGTACCCGATGAAAGGGAAGCTATCTCCAGTCAATTAATTGCCTTTTGTGATGTGGATCAACTGGATTTAGTATTCACAACTGGCGGGACAGGCTTTTCCAAACGTGATATTACTCCCGAAGCCACACAAGATGTGATCGAGCGCGTTATTCCGGGCTTTACCGATCTAATTCGAGTTAAGAGCTTTGAGTCTAATCCAAGAGCTATACTCTCACGCGCCGTTGCAGGTATTCGCAAAGATACGATCATTATTAACCTTCCCGGAAGTCCCAGAGGTGTGATTGAAGCGCTGGATATTATTGGCCCCTCCCTGATTCATGGTATTGAAATCTTAAAAGGCAGCGCGGCAGAATGCGCTTCACATCATCAATAAGAAAGTCCATATGCAGCGTTTGAAATATCAAAAACCGGCGTGATAACTTCAACGCCGGTGAGGTTGTCGAAAAAGTCATGTTTTAGAGATGAAACATGGCTTTTTTGCGCTTAGAATCAGTTTTGAGGGGTGATATTGCTTTGAGAAAGGGTATTCCTATCCTCTATTATCAAGGATAGTGGCG
>NZ_JBCITM010000028.1:0-35552 GCF_039414295.1 Anoxynatronum sibiricum
GAACATGGTCTCTCTTTGTCATCATTCGAATCACCCCTTATATCTATATTCGACATCAAGGGGCGAATCTCCTTTTTGATTGCAAGAAAAAAAGCCTATTTTCATAGACTTTTTCAACAACCTCAAGTCCGGTAATGTCTTCCGGACTTTTACATATATCCTATTTGTGATTATTCGTGGGATTCGTGGAGGAGTGACTGGAGACCTGCCAGGTCTTTGATGAGAATCTGGCGGGTGCTTTTCAGCTGTATATATCCCAGCTCGTCAAAAAGATGAAGCTTTCGGCTCATGGTTTCCCGGGCAATACCAGAGTAGCTGCCCATGTCTTCCCGACTGATGGATAACTTCAATAAGGTGCCTTCAGGTGTATGGGTGCCGAAGTCAGGGATCAGGCTCAGCAGCAACCCGGCCACCCGGGCATCCAGGCTGGCGGTGGAAAGACGCTCAATAAGTGTTTCCAGTTTAATAATGCGTTCGTAGGCTTTTTCGAAAACCTTCAATGTAATTTCAGGGTTGGAGAGGATAATGCGATCGAACTCGGATTTTTTCAGCATGCTCACCAGGCTGTCGGTGAGGGCTTCGGCAGTGCAGTCGAATCGGTCCTCTTTCAACAGGTTAAAGGCACCAAAAAAATCGCCGGCCTTCAGGATATAGAGGATCTGCTCTTTCCCTTCGGCGGTGTGCTTCAGCAGTTTCACTTTGCCGCTGCAGACAATGTAAAGTCTGTCGGCGGTATCGCCGGCATGAAAAAGCGTCTCTCCCTTATGAAAAACTTTTGAAGAGACACCGGCAGATATTTTATCCGCTTCTTCCCGGGTCAGGTTGGAAAGCAATGGTGTCTTGTTAAGGCAGGTAGGGCCCTGACAGGTCTCGCAGCGGCACTGGGGGCATCTTGACACAATGGCAACATCCTTTTTGCATAGATGGCTGATGGCGGTATGAAGCTCACAGAACCGTCACCCTGTAGGGTTGTTCATCAGGAAGCTTTTGGCACCATGGGAGCGTTGGCTGGCTGCTTCGCTTTAAAAGCGGCAAGGCGGTCCATCAGTTGTATTTCCCACTGGCGGGTTTGTGGCCCATCCATGGCTGGGGTATCTGCCAGGGGGTCTTCCAGTCCCAGCAGCGCATATTTTTCGCTTCCATGCTTATGATACGGTAAAAGTTCGATTTTTTCAACCGTCTTTATCTGGCAGGCCTGGTGAAAGAGGGCGTCGATGGCGTGGTGGTTATTGGTGAAGCCTGGAACCACCACGTGTCTGATCCAAACCTCTCTCTGAAAAGCCTGAAGCCGCCGCCAAAATGGAAGGCGGCCGGTCATGGGTTTACCGGTGAGTTTCAAATGGGTTTCAGAATCAGTGGCTTTTAGATCCATAAGAACGCAGTCGGTGTTGGTCAGGATACTGTCCATCCATTTTTCAGGGCCAAAACCACTGGTGTCAATGGCCGTATGAAACCTATCCGCCTTTAGCAGGGTCAGGCATTGTGACAAAAACTCTCCCTGCATGAGGGGTTCGCCGCCGGAAAAAGTAACACCGCCACCAGTGCTCTGGTGGTAGGGGCGGTATCGACGGGCAAGGGCCACCACTTCCTGAGGCGTCATGAGATTACCGCCACAGGTTTTCTGGGAATCCGGGTTATGGCAATAGCTGCAGCGCAAGGGGCAGCCCTGGAGAAAAAAGACGGTGCGAATTCCCGGGCCGTCAACCAGACCCATGGTTTCGATGGAATGAATCATTCCCTGAAGCATAGTGATCCTCCTTCATGTGATGCAGGCTTTAATTTCTCTGTCGGGTTTTCAGCCGGCGGTTCACAACTTCTCCCGCTCATGGGTTTTTCAGGTGATTCCAAATTTCTGACAGTTTTCAAATGTCGTAAAGGGAAAAAACGCCGGGCCGTAGGCAGTGTTGATTCGGCCCGGCGAAGAAGGAGAAGGCGATGTTAGACGGCCTGGTGGAAGGTGCGGTGAATGACTTCCTGTTTCTGCTCTTCCGTCAGGCGGTTAAAGTGAACGGCGTACCCGGAAACCCGAATGGTGAGGGTGGGATATTTGTCGGGGTGTTTCATGGCATCCACCAGCAGTTCCCGTGACAATACGTTGATGTTCAGGTGGAAGGCTCCCTGGGAGAAGTAGCCGTCCAGAATGCCGGCCAGGTTTCGGTAACGGGTTTCTGGTTCTTTGCCAAGGGCCGCCGGCACAATGGAAAACGTGTTGGAGATGCCATCCTGGCAGGTGCTTTCATATTTAAGTTTGGCAACGGTGTTCAGCGAAGCCAGGGCTCCCATGGTATCTCGGCCGTGCATGGGATTGGCACCGGGGGCAAAGGGTTCGCCCTTCTTACGGCCATCCGGAGTGCTGCCGGTTTTCTTTCCATACACCACATTGGAAGTAATGGTGAGAATGGAAAGGGTGTGTTCCGCTTCCCGGTAGATGGGGTTGGACTTCAGTTCATCGCTGAAGTATTGGGCAATGTCAACGGCCAGTTGGTCCACCCGGTCATCATCGTTGCCATAGGCGGGATAACTGCCTTCGATGATAAAGTCTTCGGCAATTCCAAAACGATTACGAACAGGTGTTACCCGGGCATATTTAATGGCGCTGAGGGAATCTGCCACGATGGAGATACCGGCGATGCCGAAAGCCATAAACCGGTGAACATGAGTGTCGTGGAGGGCCATGAGACCGGCCTCGTAAGCGTACTTGTCATGCATGTAATGAATGGTGCTCATGGTGTCGGCATAGAGTTGAGCCAGGTAAGTGAGCACCTTCCGGTAATTCTTCATCACTTGGTCAAAGTCCAGCACATCTCCCTTGAGAGGTTCAATACCTTCGATAAGGCGGTAAGGGGTGCCGTCGGTGTGATATTTTAGCTCATCCATACCGCCGTTAATGGCGTAGAGCAGAGCTTTGCCCAGATTGGCCCGAGCGCCGAAGAACTGCATTTGTTTTCCGATGGCCATGGCAGAAACACAGCAGGCAATGCCGTAATCGTCGCCATACAGAGGGCGCATCAGATCGTCATTTTCGTATTGAATGGCGCCAGTGGCTTCAGACTGCTTCATGCAATATCGCTTAAAGGCAGCGGGCAGCTTTTCAGACCAAAGAACTGTCATGTTGGGCTCTGGGGCGGGGTCCAGATTGGATAGGGTGTGGAGGAATCGATACGCGGTGCGGGTGACATGGGTTCTGCCGTCCAGCCCCATGCCGCCGATGGCCTCGGTGATCCAGGTGGGATCACCGGCAAAAAGAGCATTGTAATCAGGGGTGCGCAGGTGCCGCACCATCCGCAGTTTAATCACCAGCTGATCAATAAGCTCTTGGGCCTCGGTTTCGGTCAAAGTGCCTTCCTGCAGGTC
The DNA here is from genome assembly GCF_039414295.1 of Anoxynatronum sibiricum. Classification (NCBI taxonomy): domain Bacteria; kingdom Bacillati; phylum Bacillota; class Clostridia; order Eubacteriales; family Clostridiaceae; genus Anoxynatronum; species Anoxynatronum sibiricum. Next base: position 3,355 of record NZ_JBCITM010000028.1, read on the forward strand.
CCGTTCCAGGTAAACATCCAAAAATGCGGTGTTTCGCCCAAGCGACATCGCAGCACCGTTGTTTTCCTTCACACCGGCCAGGTAGGCAAAGTAGAAGAACTGAACGGCTTCCTGGGCATTGGATGCCGGTTGTGAAAGATTCACACCGTAGCGGGCCGCCATATGGTTGATGGCTTTCAACGCGCGAATTTGTTCGCTGATCTCTTCCCGAAGGCGAATCAATTTTTCTGTTGCCGGACCACTGAGAAGCCGCTCGCGATCAGCTTTTTTTTCTTCTATCAGAAAAGCGGTGCCGTAGAGGGGAATGCGGCGGTAGTCACCAATAATCCGGCCACGGCCATAGGCGTCTGGCAAACCAGTGAGCAGTCCTACTGAACGGGCTTCCTTCATTTCGTTGGTATATGCGTCAAAAACCCCTTGGTTGTGGGTTTTGCGGACCTCCTGAAAAACAGCTGACAGCTCCGGGTTCATGGCATATCCATAAGCGTCCAGAGAATCCTGAACCATTCGGTAGCCACCGTAAGGGTTAACGATACGTTTCAGGGGCGCATCCGTCTGAAAACCAACGATCACTTCATTTTCCTGATCAAGATAGCCGGGTTCAAAAGCATCAATGCCGGAGAATCGGGTGGTGTCAACATCAAGCACACCGGCTTTAATCTCCTGTTGAATCAATGCATCTGCCTGTATCCAGAGCTGTTGCGTTTTGGTGGAAGGTGAAGCCAAAAAAGAGGCATCACCTTCATAGGGGTGGTAATTTCGCTGTATAAAGTCCCGCACATCCACCTGTGTTTGCCAGGGGCCTTCTGAAAACTGGCGCCAGGGATTCATGGGATCAACTCCTTCACTAATGTATTAATGCTTGTGAGATCAGTATACCGGAGCAAAACAGATCTGGATGTGACCACAGACACAAAAACAAGTTTTCGGAATTGAAAAACAATATCAGTTAAAAATGCAGAGCCCGGTCATATTCAATGACGAAGGACGGACTTATGGGAGAAACAGGGTTAAACAGGGTTAGACAGCGTGAAAATGTGGTATAAGAAGTTTGTGGAAGAGGAATGAAACGAGGAAGAATGCCGAGGAACTGGCTTGAGTCTGGTTGATGAGATCTGATGAGTAGGGTAAAATGAGCAGGACAAAATGGCCGTCAGCAGAACCAGCGGCCGAAAAGAACTGAAGAAATAAAGGAGGAATCATTTCATGAGTCGACCAACCATGGAAGAGCTTTATGAAAAAACCCGGGAGTTACTGGAAGAAAGAGGTGTTCGACTGAAAGACATTGGGAAGCTGGTGTTGTTTTTACAGCAGCCCTATCAGCCTGAGCTCACCATGGACCGCTGTTTGGAAAGCGTGGATGCGGTGCTTCGCAAACGGGAAGTGGCACATGCCGTTCTCACCGGGGTGGCGCTGGATCAGCTGGCAGAACAGCAACAGCTGCCGGAACCGCTGCAGAGTATTGTGGCCTCTGATGAAGGGCTATATGGGATTGATGAGATACTGCCCCTCTCCATTGTGAACCTATACGGCACCATCGGTCTTACCAGTTATGGGTATCTGGACAAGGAAAAGGTGGGAATCATCAAGGAACTGGATACTAAAGACGGGGTTAAAGTGCATACATTTTTGGATGATATGGTGGCGGCCATCGCGGCGGCAGCAGCCAGCCGCATTGCCCACGGTGAACGGGATTAACAGTAGAACAAGAAGCGTGAAATGTAATGCCGGGACCATTCAGGTTCCGGCATTTGTTCTGACATCAGTAAGGTTCAGAAGAACATCATGAGACGGTATCATCTTTGGCATTGCTGACGCCGGGTGTTATGGTGGGATGGCCTGTTTGTAAGAGGGGTGACTGTAGCAGCATGAAAGTCATTCCCGTCATCAGGGTTCCTTTGATCCATGAACTGCCGGTGATGGTCCACCAGATACCGTCAAGGCCCAGCAGGGATTCCCGGGCCAGCAGATAAGCTGCCGGAACCCGCAGGCCAGTGAAGAGGATGCTCACCAGTGCCGGCGGGGTGGTTTTTCGCAGTCCGTTGAAGCCGCCGGAAAAAGTGATTTCCAGGCACATGAACAGCTGAGAAAATCCGAGAATGCGCACATATTGGGTGCCGATGACCACGGTGGCCTCTTCCCTGATAAAAATCATGAACAGCTCACGGGCAAAGATGACGAGAATCAGTGAGGTGATCACGCCGAAAACGAACATCACTACGCCGGCGGTTTTGATTCCTTGTTTCACCCTGTCTGGTTTGCCCGCACCCATGTTTTGGCCGGTAAAAGAGCTGAGGGCGATGGCAAAGCCGTGAGCCGTCATGTAGGAAATGGATTCAATCTGAACCCCTACTTTTTGAGCAGCCATGGCGGCAGGTCCGTAACCGGCCACAATGCGGGCCAGTAAGACGGAGTAGACAGAAAAAAGACCGCTTTGCAGTGCCACAGGAGCACCCAGTCGTCCAATCTCACGCATCAGGCTGGCGCTCCAGCCACCCTTGAACCGGAACTGCTGAAAGGGGCGGTTTCGTATGAGCATGCGCACCAGTACCAGCGTCACCAGCATTTGAGAAAACACGGTGGCCAGGGCTGCTCCCCGGACTCCCAGGTTTAAGCCAAAAATCATCAGCGGGTCCAGCACCATATTGGCTGCCATTCCCATGGCGTTCACCTTAAATGGCGCCTTGCTGTACCCGGCACCATTGTAAATACAGGTAATAATGGGATTTAGAAAAACAAAGACCATTCCCAGAGACATGATCATCAGGTAATGCCGGGCATCGCGCTCCACCATGGGGTGATCGATTCTGAAAAAACCAATGAGCTGCCGGTTAAAAAGCAGCAGTCCCAGCCCGTAGATCAGGGCGATCCCAACAGCCATGCGCAGGGCAGTGCCGGCATAACGATTGGCGCGGTCACCTTTTTCAGCCCCGATGGACTGGGCAATGTTCACTTCAGTACCCACCTGGACAAGGCGCACCAGGGCCATACTGAAGGTGATGAAGTAGCCGGCGATGCCAATGGAAGCGACGGCACCGCTGCCAAGAATGCCTATCCAGACCATGTCAACCAGGTGATAGGCCATATTCAAAAAAGACGTGCCCATGATGGGCAATGCCAGTGCGGTTAAAGAACTGAAAATGGAACCCGAAAGCAGGTTTTTGCTGTCCGTCATTGATGGAACCCTCCCCCATAACGATCATACATGAATTTAATCACTTTGAAAAGATGAAGATGCAGATGGTGAAGCGGGTTGGAAAACGGACATATCTTAAGCTGATAAATGAACGAATGAACGACGCAAAAGGCAAGGGGAGTCCTATTCAGCACAGATTTGGGAAGAAAAACTGCTGATTTTGAAAATGGCAGTCAAAATCGGTAAAATAAGATATAATAAATGGGAGATCAAATGATTAAACAGCAACCTATAAAGAGATTGTGAAAAGAGCCCCGGAGATGTTCACCAGAGGAGCTCATCAGAAAGGGGAGGACAGCATGAAGCCAACCGTTGCGGTGGTATTCACCGGCGGCACCATTTCCATGTCCATCGATGAAAGATTGGGGGCGGCGATCCCTTCATTGTCTGCAGCCCAGATTCTTTCCATGGTCACCAATATCGACCGTTTTGCCCACATTGAACCGGTCACCTTTTCATCATTGCCCGGCCCCCACATGGATCCACAACTGATGATGAAGCTGCGACAGCAGGTGCAGCAACTGTTGACCCGTGATGACATTACCGGGGTGGTGGTGACCCATGGAACGGATACCCTGGAAGAAACCGCCTATTTGCTGGATCTAACTCTGAATACCAGCAAACCTGTGGTGATGGTGGGTGCTATGCGCAATAGCTCTGAGCTGGGGTATGATGGTCCCAGTAATCTCGCGGCAGCAGTATGTACTGCCATTTCACCGGAAGCCCGGAACAAAGGCGTGCTGGTGGTAATGAATAATGAAGTGAATGCAGCCAGTGAAGTGACCAAAACCAACACACTTCGGCTCAACACCTTTCAATCCCTTGAATTTGGTGCATTGGGAATTGTGGATAATGATGAAGTGATTTTTCACCGGGAAGTGGTTCATCGCCAGGTGTTACAGCCGGAAGCCCTGGAAGAACGGGTTTCGTTGATTAAGTGTGTGGCGGGAATGGATCATCGTTTGATTGAATTCTGTGTGGAACAGCAAGACAAGGGACTGGTCATTGAAGCCATGGGACGTGGGAATGTGCCGCCTGCCATGATGCAGGGGATTCGTTGTGCCATCGACAGCGGTTTGGTGGTGGTACTGGTTTCCCGGTGCCCCACCGGCCGTGTGCTGGGCACTTACGGATATCCGGGTGGAGGCAAGGAGCTTCGGGATTTGGGAGTTATTTTTGGCGGAGACCTGCCGGGCCAGAAGGCCAGAATCAAACTGATGCTGGCACTGGGAGTAAGCCGGGAACCGGCAGTCATTCGCCATATTTTTGAACAGGAGCAATACCGCACACCCGTTACGGGACAGGAGGAATCAACCCATGGGCAGTAAGAAGAAACAGACAAAGGCACAAGACAGCCAGAAAAAACAGCAATGGAATGATACAGAACTGAAACTGGCATCAGGCGCGTTGACGTTGGCGGTGGCCTTTGGACTTTCACAGCTCACCGGTATTACGCACGAGCATTTCTACGGCAGCTTTCAGCGGTTTATCAGTGGCTTTTTCATCCTCATGGCCATTTATCTGGTGGTATATCTGATTCTTTATAAAAAGTACAGCGCTTCATAGAAGAAAACAATCTTAGACGGGTGATGAACCCGTCTTTTTTCTTGAAAGGCTTTATCATTTATGGTACTATGTATCTGTTGAAAATACATTTGTACTTGCTGAGAAAACAACGGAGGTGTCATTGTGGAGCAGGAAAAGCATACTTATTATCTGGTGCACCATCAGGCCCTGCCTGAGGTGCTTCTTAAAACCGTTCAGGTGAATGAAATGCTCAGTAAAGGAAAAGCCAACACCATTTATGAGGCAGTGGAGCAAGCTGGGATCAGCCGAAGTGCCTACTATAAGTACCGGCACCATGTCTTTCCCTTTTATGAGATGGGCAAAGGCAGAATCATTACGCTGGCCATGCTGCTGGATCACGTTTCCGGCTGCCTGCTGGAAGTGCTGAAAGAAATTGCCCGGGTGAACGGGAGTGTGGTAACCATCAACCAGAATATTCCCTATTTACAGGTGGCCAACGTCACCGTTTCCCTGGAAACCATGGACCTGACGGTGAATATTGAAACCCTGATTCAGAGACTGCGAAAAATTAACGGCATCCACGAAGTGAAGATTGTCGGGAAAGAATAGGTGATCTCAATGAAAACAGTACACATAGGCCTGTTGGGGTTTGGGGTTGTTGGTCAGGGTGTCTGGCAGCTGCTTCAAACCAATCAGGAAGAAATCAGTCATCAAACAGATATCAAAGTGACAGTGAAAAAAATCCTTATGCGTGACCCTGAAAAAAGCCGGGTATTACCGGCGGAAGACCCCCGTCTGACAACATCCTGGCAGACCATATTGCAGGATGCTGAAATTGATGTGATCGTCGAACTGATGGGCGGTATTGAACCTGCCAGACAGTATATCACAGAAGCTCTTTCAGCCGGCAAGCATGTGGTGACTGCCAATAAAGCGCTTCTGGCGCAGCATGGCAGTGAGTTAAGCAGACTGGCCGCTCACCGGGGTGTTCAGCTGCGGTATGAAGCCAGTGTGGCTGGCGGCATCCCTGTTCTCCAGGCCATTCGGGAGAGCCTTTGTGCCAACAGACTGACCTCCATCATGGGCATTGTGAACGGCACCACCAACTATATTCTCAGCAAAATGACCCGGGAAAAAACCACCTATGAAGAAGCTTTGGCAGAAGCTCAGGTGAAAGGTTATGCTGAAGCCGACCCCACAGCAGATGTAGAGGGCTTCGATGCAGCCCACAAGCTGACCATTCTGGCTTCACTGGGTTTTCAAACCACTGTGGATTTCAGTCAGGTATATCGGGAAGGGATCGATCGCATCACGCCTTTGGACATTGAGTATGCGTCAGAATTGGGGTACGTCATTAAGCTGCTTGCCATTGCCCGGGATCTTGAAGGTAAAATTGAGCTGCGGGTGCACCCCACCATGATAGCCGCCGGACACCCACTGGCCTCGGTGCAGGATGCTTATAATGCAGTGTACATTCAGGGAAATGCAGTGGGTGATCTGATGTTTTATGGCAGGGGAGCAGGTGACCTGCCCACAGCAAGTGCTGTGATGGGAGATGTGCTCAATGTGGCACATCATCGCACCAATGACCATGCCCCCAGCTACCCGCTGGATTACAAACCAAATGGCAAGAAAGTACAGTCGATGGATGAAACCACCACCGCCTATTACATCAGACTGTTGGTAAAAGATATTCCCGGTGTTTTGGGACGCATTGCCACTGCTTTTGGAAATTGTGGCGTCAGCCTATCCTCTGTGATTCAAAAGGGAGATGCTGATCCCGTGTCATTGGTGTTTGTGACCCATCGCACCCGGGAAATTGCTGTCCAGCAGGCCATCAGAGACATCAGACTCATGGATGAACTGGTTGAAGTGGCGGGAATCATTCGGGTGGAAGACATCTAAACATCAGGGAGGAACAGCTTATGGCGATGATGCGCGTCAGGGTGCCTGCCACTATGGCCAATATTGGTCCTGGATTTGACTGTATGGGCATGGCTCTAAACCTATATAATGAGTTGGAAGTGGAAGAACTGGAAAGTGGTCTCATCATTGAAAACATTGGGAGAGATTCAGAAGGACTACCCACGGATGAAACCCATCTGGTGGTGCGCAGCATGCAGCGGGTTTTTGAAGCCGTTGGACGGAAGCCTGGGGGGATTCATTTGCGAGTAACCACTGCCATTCCCGTCTCCAGGGGGCTGGGCAGCAGTGCAGCGTGTATTGTGGGAGGTTTGGTGGCGGCCAATGAATTAATCAGAGGAAATCTGAACCGCCAGGAACTGCTGGAGCTGGCAGTGGAACTGGAAGGGCATCCGGATAATGTGGCTCCGGCGTTGCTGGGCGGTATTGTGGTGTCGGCAGGCGAAGCCGGCGACACCAGCTATATCCGGTTTCCTGTACCGGCAGAACTGCAAACTCTGACGGCGATTCCCAACATTGAGTTGAGTACCAGTGCCGCCAGACAGGCCCTGCCAAAAGAAGTGCCCTATGCTGATGCTGTTCACAATGTGGGACGGGCGGCCTTGCTGGTGGCTGCACTGATGCAGGAAAACTACACAGTGGTGGAGAAGGCCCTGGACGACAGGCTGCACCAGCCCTACCGAAGCCGGCTGTTGCCTTCACTGGACCACATTTATCAGCAATCAAGAACAAAAGGACTGAAGGCATTAATCATCAGTGGTGCTGGTCCCACGCTGGCCTATCTGCTGATGCCCCAGACCCGGGACAGCCAACAGATCTTCCTTGACCTGCTGGCAGAAACACCTGAAGAATGGGAAGTGTTGACGCTTTCAGGCGACAATGAAGGTGCCGTGTGTCTTTGGTAACACCACACCCCTCTGCGAAACAAGTGGATTTAAGCAGAACATCATACAGAAACAGACTCACATCACTGTCAACAGACAAGGACGTTTACGGCTATGACCATGAACGTCCTTGTCTGTTGTTGATAAAGATCATGAACAGAAGAGCGGATAACTTGGTTAAGGGTGAAAAGTTAGCTCCCAGCCAATGTTCTTTGGATGATTTGTGGGTGTCGGAAACAATGATATATGCCGCCAAAGGTGAGTTGTTGTTTAGAATTAACAGTCTGTTGATGACAAATGAGCACAAAAGAGATACCCTGATAAGAGGATGGCGATTTCATAATGCCGGTTTTCGTGAATTTTTTGGCGATTAGGTGTTTTCTGCCGCTTCCTTCGTGTGACATCCCATTAAAATGGGTAGGTAAACATTGTGGAAATTAGATACTCATGACTATAGTATGAAACCCATCTTCAAACAACAACTGAAGGAGGCGTGACTATGTACAAACAAGAATGCATTGCCATGCTCCTGGCCGGCGGCCAGGGAACCCGGCTGGGAATCCTCACCCGAAAACTGGCAAAACCTGCCGTTCCTTTCGGGGGCAAGTATCGCATCATCGACTTCACCCTCAGTAACTGTTCAAACTCCGGCATTTACACCGTGGGGGTGCTGACCCAGTACCAACCCCTGATTCTCAATTCCTACATTGGCATCGGCAGTCATTGGGATCTGGATAAGAAACGGGGCGGTGTCACGGTACTGCCACCCTACGTGCGTCATGACGGCGGCCACTGGTATTTGGGAACGGCCAATGCTGTTTATCAAAACATCGAGTTTGTGGATCAGTATGACCCAGAGTACGTGTTGATCCTTTCTGGCGACCATATTTACAAAATGGACTATTCCCTCATGCTGGACTACCACAAGGAAAAAGCGGCAGATGCCACCATTGCAGTGATCGAAGTTCCATGGGAGGAAACCCACCGGTTCGGCATTATGAACACCAACCTGGATAATGCCATAGTGGAATTTCAGGAAAAACCCCAAAAAGCGAAAAACAACCTAGCTTCCATGGGAGTCTATGTGTTCAACTGGCAATTGCTGCGTAAAATACTGATTGAGGATGAAATGGATAAATCCTCCGACCATGATTTTGGAAAGAATTTGATTCCACGGCTGCTGGAGGAGGAGAAACGGATTTACGCATATCCCTTCAGGCATTACTGGAAAGATGTGGGAACCATCGAAAGTTTGTGGCAGGCCAACATGGACCTGCTTCATGATCACCCTGAGCTGGATCTTTACGAAAAAGACTGGAAGATTTATTCAGTCAATCCCAACCAGCCGGTCCAGTTCATTGCTCCCAATGCCCAGGTGAAAAAATCATTGGTGAACGAAGGGTGTCAGATATATGGATCAGTGGAAAACTCGGTGTTGTTCCCGGGAGTGGTGGTGGGTGAAGGCAGTGTGATTAAGGATTCAGTGATCATGTCGGACACCGTCATTGGAAAAAATGTGACCATTGAGAGAACCATTATTGGTGAAGAATGCACGGTTGAAGATGACTGCATCATTGGTCAGCCGGGAGAAGGGCAGGATGAAATCACGGTGCTGGGTGAAAATGTGGTGGCGGTAAAAGCTAAAACCATTCCCGGCGGCGTGGAGATCAACATTGAAAACTGTCATGAATTCGGCTGTTGTCCCAATGGCCTTAAGAAACAGGAGGTGATCTCATGATGAAAGATGTGATGGGCATCATCAATGACACAGACATTGAGCAAAAGCTGAAAGACTTAACCCGGGTGCGGTCCACAGCGGCAGTACCTTTTGGTGGTCGCTACCGCATCATCGACTTTGTTCTCTCCAACATGGCCAACGCAGGAATCAAGAACATTGGTATACTTACTCAGAGCTACAACCGCTCATTGCTGGATCACGTGGATTCGGGGAAAGAATGGGACCTCCTAAGCAAGCGGGACGGCCTGTTCATTCTGCCTCCCATCTTTCGCTATGACCAGTTCACTGGGAACCTGGGAGATGTGGATCACTATTACAATCACATGGATTATTTCACCAGAAGCAGGCAGCAATATGTGCTGATTTCCAGCAGCAATGTCATTTATAACATGGATTACCGGCACATTCAGCAACTATATGAAGAGAAGCAGGCGGATATTGTGCTTGTCTATAAGAATGCAGATACTGAAGAAAATAACAATTTTCGCGTATTGTCACTTCTCATTGATAACAATGGGCGGATCCGGGATATGGCAGCCAGCAGAGAGAAAAAGCTGAGTCCGGCCGTTGCACTTGAAATTGCTTTTATGAAAAAAACACTGTTCATGCAAATGATCGACGATTGTATTGCCAGGGGGTACCGGGATTTCACCAAAGACGGGCTCATCAAAAATCTGGAAAAGTACCGGATTTTTGGATACGAACATCAGGGATTCGCTGCCAAAATTGATTCCATACACACCTACTACCGCCACAGCATGGGCCTGTTAAATCCGGAAGTTTGGAAAGAGCTTTTTTTCAGGCACGGCAGTATTTACACGAAAGTGAAAGATGAACCACCAGTTAAATATCAAGCCAGTGCTATGGTGAGCAATTCACTTCTGGCCAATGGATGTCACATTGCCGGAACAGTGGAAAACAGTATTTTGGGACGGGGAGTCACAGTGCACCCTGGTGCAGTGGTGCGGGATTCCATCATCATGCAGAAAGGCCAGATTCACCGGGGGGCTGTGGTGGAGAATGCCATCCTGGATAAAGATGTGGTGATTACACCGGGTAAGCAGATACGGGGGGAAAAAGAATACCCGCTGGTGGTGGAAAAACAGGCGGTTATTTAGGTGTCTGAGCGAAATGGAACATAAACCATTGAAAGAGATGAGGTGTCAAACGTGTTAAAAGTGCTATTTGCTGCTTCAGAGGCTGCGCCTTTCATTAAAACAGGCGGACTGGGAGATGTCATCGGATCACTGCCAAAAGCACTGAAACGTGAAAATGTGGATGTGCGGGTGGTCATGCCCAAATACCAGGAAATATCTCCAGGCGTTCAGGAAAAAATGCAGTGGCAGGAGAGTATCTATGTGCCGGTGGGATGGCGCAATCAGTTTTGTGGATTGGAATATATGGTGTACGAAGGCATTCCTTTCTATTTTTTAGATAACAAATACTATTACAATCGACCGGGCTACTACGGCTATCCAGACGATGGCGAGCGATACGCCTTCTTCAGTCGTGCAGTGCTGGAAATGCTTCCGTTCTTCGATTTTCAGCCTGATGTGATCCATTGCCATGACTGGCAGACGGGGATGGTACCAGCCCTTCACAAGATTGCCTATCAGCAGAAACCGTACTACCAGAACATGAAAACCATGTTCACCATCCATAACCTGCGATATCAGGGTGTTTTTCCGCCGGAAGTGCTGCGGGAGCTGTTTAATCTGGGGCATGAACATCTGACTCGGGAAGGCTTGGAGTTTCATGGGAATGTGAGCTATATGAAAGGGGGAATCAACTATGCGGACATCATCACCACGGTCAGCCCCACCTATGCCCAGGAGATTCAAACCCCCTACTACGGGGAACAGATGGACGGGCTGCTGCGCAGCCACAACCAAAAGCTGAGAGGCGTGCTCAATGGACTGGATTATGAGGAGTATAACCCGGAAACAGATCCGCTGATCCCCCAAACATTCTCAGCGGCAAACCCTGAGAAAAAAATGGCCAACAAAAAATGGCTGCAGGAGCATCTTGGCTTGCCGGTGAAGCAGGTGCCCCTCATTGCCATGATCACCCGGCTGGTGCCTCAAAAGGGACTGGACCTGGTGCAGCATGTATTGGATGAAATCATGGAAATGGATGTTCAACTGGTCATTATCGGAACAGGAGATCATCAATATGAGCAGATGTTGCAGCATGCCGCCCATCGTCATCCTGATAAATGCAGTGTTCAGCTGAAATTTGACAATCATCTGGCTCGGCAGGTATATGCCGCTTCTGATTTATTTCTGATGCCCTCTCAGTTTGAGCCCTGCGGGTTGGGACAGCTCATTGCACTTCGCTACGGCAGCCTGCCTGTGGTGAGGGAAACCGGAGGGCTGAAGGATACGGTCTTCCATCACCGACACCCATCAGGTAAAGGGAACGGATTCACCTTTACCAATTACAATGCCCACGAAATGCTCGGCGCCATTCAGGAAGCAGTAACCCTTTACCTGAGTGATCCGCCCGGGTGGCAGCAGTTGGTGAAACATGCCATGACCTGCGATTACAGCTGGGATCAGTCAGCCAATACTTACAAAGAACTTTATGAAGTCATGACACTGAAAAACAGATCGCCGCTGTTGTAAACACACTTTCATAACAGGATTGTAAGGTGAAGCTGATCAGTGAAAAGGAGTTAAGCCAATGGATACGAAAGAAGTAAAAAAAGCAGTTGCCGCAAAGGAAAAGGAAGTGCCTCAGGTTGACCGGGTTCTGGTCAACCAAATAAAAGAAAATGTGGAAATGAAACTGCAGACCCTCTACGCTCGCACCCTGAAAACGGCTTCTGATGGGCAGATATATAAAGCCATGTCCATGGCATTGAGAGATCGTGTCATGGAAAAATGGGCCTATTCGAAAGAACAGGAAATCGAAACCAATGGCCGGCAGCTCTATTATCTGTCTATGGAATTTCTCATGGGCCGGCTTTTCGGGAACAATCTGATGAACCTGGGGCTGGAGGCACCGGTGATGCAGGCTTGTCAGGAACTGGGCATTGATCTGGAAAAAGTGCGCAACAGCGAGCCAGATGCCGGTTTGGGCAATGGAGGGTTGGGGAGACTGGCTGCCTGCTTTTTGGACTCCCTGGCCACTCTGGGAATGGAGGGCCATGGGAACGGTATTCGCTATGAATATGGCCTGTTTAAGCAGAAAATCGTGAATGGCTTTCAGGTGGAGGTGCCCGATCCCTGGTTGGAAGACGGGAACGTGTGGGAAGTGGCCAAGCCGGAAGAACCGGAAATCATCTGTTTTGGCGGGAAAGTGGAACGAAAGATTAAAAATGGCAAAGAATATGTGATGCTGGAAGATGCCCAGTGCGTGAAAGCCATCCCCTACGATGTCCCGGTGCTGGGATATGATTCTGAAGTGGTGAACACGCTGAGGCTGTGGGGAGCACGGGCGCTGAAGCCAATGGACATGGGCCTTTTTGGTCAGGGACGCTATGTGGATTCTTTGGCAGAAAAAGAGCTGGCAGAGGTGATCTCCAAAGTACTGTATCCTGAGGATAACCATCCGGAAGGAAAAGCACTTCGCCTGAAACAGCAATATTTCTTTGTATCAGCTTCCATTCAGAGCATCCATCGAAAATTCAAGGATGCCGGCAACAATATCTTTGATTTTCATAAAAAAGTGGTGGTTCATGTGAATGACACCCATCCGGCTCTGGCGATCCCCGAGCTGATGCGCATTCTCATGGACAAAGAGGGCCTGGACTGGGAAGATGCCTGGAGTATTACCCGCCAGACCTTCGCCTATACCAACCACACCATTCTGGAAGAAGCCTTGGAACGGTGGCCGGAAGAAATGCTGCGAAACCTGCTGCCACGTATCTATGAAATTGTCTATGAGATCAACGAAAATTTCTGCAAGGACCTATGGAAACTTCATCCAGGCCAATGGGATCATATTGCCCGCATGGCCATCATATCTTACGGGGAAGTGCACATGGCCCGTTTGTGCATTGCCGGTTCTTTCTCTGTGAATGGTGTGGCGAAGCTGCACACAGATATTCTTAAAAGAGAAGTATTTAAGGATTTTTACCAGGTGGAGCCCCAGAAGTTTAAAGCCATTACCAATGGCGTCACCCATCGCCGGTTCCTGCTGAAAGCCAATCCCAAACTGGCACATCTCATTACTGAACACATCGGTGATGGGTGGATCAAGCGCCCGGGAGAATTGACCCATTTCAAAGAACAGGCTGGCAACAAGGATGTTCAGGAGCAACTGGCAGCCATTCGTCATGAGAACAAAGCGAAGCTGGCAGATCACATTTTTCACAAGTACGCCATCACCGTTGATCCGGATTCCATTTTCGATGTGCAGGTGAAACGGCTCCACGAATATAAACGGCAGCTGCTGAACGTGATGCATATCATGTTTCTGTATAATAAAATTCTGGATAATCCTGATTTCCCCATGCATCCCCGCACCTTTATCTTTGGAGCCAAGGCGGCCCCCGGTTATCACAATGCCAAGATGATCATTAAACTGATCCATACCCTGGCGAAAAAAGTCAACAATGACCCCCGGGTAAAAGACAAAATCAAGGTGGTGTTCATGGAAAACTACCGGGTCTCCCTGGCCGAGCGGATCATTCCGGCTTCCGATGTGAGTGAGCAGATCTCCACCGCTGGAAAAGAAGCCTCGGGAACGGGCAATATGAAGTTCATGCTCAATGGTGCCCTTACCATCGGAACACTGGACGGTGCCAACGTGGAAATGAAGGAAGCTGTTGGTACCGACAATATCTATATCTTTGGATTAACGGCAGAGGAAGTGTCCAATTATTACCAGCTGGGCCATTACCGGCCTTATGAACTGTACCAGAGACAACCGGAGCTGCGCCAGGTGATGGACCAATTGGTGAATGGATTCCTGCAGGAAGAACATCCTGATATGTTCCAGGGGCTCTACAATGGGTTGCTGTATGGTCACTACGGCATGGCTGATCCTTATTTTCTTTTGAAAGATTTCGAGCCTTATTGCCAGGCCCAGACCCGTTTGGGCCTGGAGTACAAAAAGCCGGAGATGTGGTGGAAAAAAGCCATTCTCAATATTTCCCACGCCGGTGAGTTTTCCAGTGATCGCACCATTCGTGACTATAACGAACAGGTGTGGCACCTGCCGATTTACGGCAAATAAGAGTCAAATGTGTGTAAAAACAGGAAAGAAGGGATCAGTCATGATGCGGGATCAGCTTTATCATCATTCCCACCAGCCCTTTTATCGCAGCCCCTTTGGGGCTGTTCCTGTCTCTCGGGAAGTCACACTGCGCCTTGGCGGAACATTGATGCCCACGGCAGCAAAAGCAAGTGTGCGCCTGTGGCGGGAAGGGCTGGGAGAAGAAATCATAGCCATGAGCCCCATTGAAGGCTCCGAAACAGCCAAAGCCGTATGGGAAGCCCGTTTCATTGCGTTAAAAAAACCAGGGCTTGTCTGGTACTACTTTGTGGTGGAACATGAGGAAGGAGTTCGCTACTACGGCAACAATTCACAGCGGCTGGGAGGATTGGGGCAAATGCAGATGGAAGCACCCTACTCCTGGCAACTGACTGTTCACCGGGACCAAATGCATGTGCCCGCCTGGTACAAAGAAGGCATTATGTATCAGATTTTTCCGGACCGTTTTTATAACGGTCTTTCCCGGAACAAGATCAGAAGCCCCAAGAAAAACAGCTTTCTTTATGGGCACTGGGAAGATGATCCGGTATATGTGAAGGATCCGGTGACGGGAAGTATTTTACGTTGGGATTTTCATGGCGGCAACCTGGAAGGCATCATTGAAAAACTGCCATACCTGCAATCTCTGGGAATTTCCATTCTATATTTAAATCCTATTTTTGAAGCCGCCAGCAACCATCGATACGATACCGGTGATTATAAAAAAATTGACCCCATGCTGGGGTCGGAAGCCACTTTTGAAACGCTTTGCCAAAAGGCAGAAGCCTTGGGAATGCGGATCATTCTGGATGGGGTTTTCAGTCATACAGGCAGTGACAGCCGTTATTTCAACCGGGAAGGCAACTACGCCACGCTGGGAGCGTATCACAGCAAGAACTCTCCCTACTTCCCCTGGTATCGTTTCAAAAATTACCCGGAGGAGTACGATTGCTGGTGGGGGATTGATAACATGCCCAATACCAATGAAATGGAGCACTCTTTCCGCAGTTTCATCATTGACGATGAAGACAGTGTGATCCGCAGGTGGCTGCGCAAGGGTGCTGCCGGGTGGCGACTGGACGTGGCCGATGAACTGCCGGACCCCTTTATCCGGGAACTGCGCCAGGCCATGAAAGAAACCAACCCTGAAAGTGTGCTCATTGGTGAAGTCTGGGAAGACGCCACCAACAAGGTGGCCTACGGAGAACGGCGTGAATATTTGTTGGGAGACGAGCTGGATGCAGTGATGAACTATCCATTCAGAGAGGCCATGATCCGTTTCTTCACAGAAAAAGACAGTGGTGCTGAAACGGCCATGCAGTTAATGAGCCTGTACGAAAATTACCCCCGGGAGGCTTTTTACAGTTGCATGAACCTGGTGGGAAGCCATGACCGAACACGCATCTTAACAGTGCTGGGAGAGGCGCCGGATGAAGCGGGCATGGGAACTCAGGAAAAAATACAGTACCGGCTTCCCAAAAAGAAACGCCGCCGGGCAGAAAGACGGTTTTATCTTCTCACGGCATTTCAGATGACTTTCCCCGGTGTTCCGGTGATTTACTATGGGGATGAAGCGGGTATGGAAGGCTTCAGCGATCCCCTGAACCGGCGGACTTTCCCCTGGGGTTCTGAAAACCAGGCCCTTTTGAACTGGTTCAAAAAAATGACCGCTATCCGTAACGGTCATGAAGTGTTTTCAAAAGGGGACTGGCAGCTTCTCAGCACCGGCGAGAATCACATTGCCTTCACCCGGTGTTTCTGTTCCGGTGATGAAGGTGAATTGGCCGTGGTGGCGTTGAATCGACATGAGAAACAATCGGTGGTTTTTCAGGAGAAAATGCCCCGCTCAACGGAAGCGCCACTGACAGACCTGATCAGCGGCTCCCAGGTGATACTGGAGGGTGAGTGGCTCACTCTGGAACTGGCACCCCAAACAGTGATGATTTTGCTGGCACCGCTTAAAACCACTGCCTGTGAAGACGACAAAGTGGTATAATGAGGGTATTATGAAAAGGGGTGAGCCTGTGTCCTACGAGTCCAAACTGAAAGATCCTTTTGCCGATGCGCTATTTGAAGCTGTACTGGCACTGGAAACTGTCGAGGAATGCTACCGCTTTTTTGAAGACATCTGTACCATCAAAGAGGTTCAGTCCATCTCTCAGAGGCTGGCAGTGGCCCGCCTTCTGAAAGAAGGAAAAACCTACAGTGAAATTGAGAAGACAACTGGTGCCAGCACAGCCACCATCAGCCGGGTCAACCGGTGCCTGCTCTATGGTGCAGATGGTTATCAGCTGATTCTGAAACGGCTGGCTGAAAGGCAGGAGACGGACAAGCAGGATTGATGAAGATGACGGTTGTCAGCTGTTGGATTTGCGGCGGTCAAGGCCAAAGGACTGGTGGAGAGCCTGCACCGCCCGGTGGGCTTCAGGGCTGGGAACCAGACAGGAGATAGTGGCATGTGAGTCAGAACTTTGCAGCAGGGGGATCCCCTGATCTGTCAGGGCCCGCATGACTGTGGCCATGACACCGGGAATGCCGGTCATCCGATTACCAATGAGGGTGACCTTGCTCACCTCTGGAAACAGTTCGCAGGTAAAGGGCCGGCTTTCCATCAACTGGTGAAAACGGGAGACGCCGCTGTTATCAATGACAAAAGCTTTACGATCAGTGGAGAAGTTGATCATATCAATACTGATCCCGCTGGTGGCAAGATCATCAAAAAAGAGACTCTCCGTAGCCGCATCTCCCTGGGAAACCAATACGACCCGGGTCAGCCCATCTTTTTGGGTAATGGCAGTCAGCAGTTCCTCTCTCTGGGTGGTATAAGCCGTGTTGAAAGTCTGATGACGGGCACAGATCAGCGTGCCGGGGTGATCGCTCATGGTATTGCGGATTCGCAGAGTGACACCATTTTGCCGGGCGATTTCCACTGCCCGGGGATGAATCACTTTAGCTCCCTGATCCGCCATCTGAAAGATCTCGTCATAATGAATTTCATCCAACATACAGGCCTGGGGAACCACCCGTGGGTCTGCCGTCATGATGCCGTTCACATCGGTGTAGATTTCCACGCATTCGGCCTTCAGGGCTGCGCCCAGAGCCACAGCCGTTGTGTCGCTGCCACCACGGCCAAGGGTGGTGATTTCCTGACGTGCGTTGATTCCCTGGAAACCAGTGACCACGGGGATAATTCCCTGCTCCAGATACCCCAGCAGTTTTTCTTTTTCAATACTTAGAATATCTGCCTCACCAAAATGATCGTCTGTCACAATGCCGGCCTGCCAGCCAGTGAGTGCCACGGCAGGGTGACCGGAAGCTTCCAGAAGGTCGGAGACTACCACAGCTGAAATAATCTCGCCGCAGGAAAGCAGCAGATCAAGATTTTTCTGGCTGGTGGGAGTGCCCTCCATGGCCACCAGGTTTTTGAGGGTATCAGTGGCGTAGGGAGCTCCATTCCGTCCCATGGCTGACACCACCACCACAGGCATCAGGTCTTTCTGTTTCGCCTGACCAATTTTACGAAGTGCCTGTTCCCGGGCTTCCGGGGCAGCTAAAGAAGTACCACCAAATTTTTGCACAATGATTTTCACTGATCCACGTCCTTCCAATGGCTAACCTGCGGTATGTCTCTATCCTACTACAGGTGACAGGTCTTTCACAAGAGTCAACTCATCGGAAAAGAGGTGCCGGTTCCATGTTTTTTGAAACAGATACCCACTGCCACACCCTCTCCAGCGGGCACGCTTACAGCACCATTGGAGAAATGGCTGCCTACGCAGCTGAAAGGGGGCTGAAGCTCATCGCCATGACCGACCACGCCCCTGCCATGCCCGATGCACCGGGCACCACCCATTTTCGAAACCTGCGCATTTTACCGAAAACCCTTTCAGGAGTGGAGATTCTAAAGGGAGCTGAAGTCAATATTTTAAGTCATGAGGGCGATCTTGATCTGCCAGACAGCGTACTGTCAGATCTGGACCTGGTGATTGCCAGTCTTCATCTGCCCTGCATCAAACCTGGCAGCCGGGAGGAAAATACCCAGGCGTTAATTAAGGCAGTTGCCAATCCCCATGTCCATGTGCTGGGGCACATTGGTAATCCTCTTTTTCCCATTCATGCAGAAACGGTGGTCAAAGCGGTGCACGCATTTCGCAAGTTAATCGAAATTAACAACAGCTCCTTGCAGCCCCACAGTTTTCGGAAGGGAAGTCTGGAAAACTGCCGAAAGATTCTTGAGCTCTGCCGCGACATGAACCAACCGGTGGTGCTGGGCAGTGATGCCCACGGAGCCTGGGATGTGGGTCGATTTGACAAAGCGGAAATACTCATAGAAGAGCTGCAGGTGCCCGAAGAGCTGGTGCTGAGTACCAGTGTCCGCCGTCTGAAACATTACCTCTCAACAGGTGAGTGTCTGCCCTCTGAAAGACGGTGAAGGTAAGCAGTCCTGAAAATCCCGGCTTCCTGCCTGAAGCCCCGAGACTTTGCGTAAGGTTGATGGGGGGACCTGACAGGCCAGATCAATGTCTGCTTTTTTCAGATTTTTTCATATTTTTGCATGAATATGATTGACAGACTTGTCACAGGCGATTATAATAACCATAACTTCCCGCCGGTAAAGATTGCGGACAGGCAGATTGCCTGCAGGGAAGCATGATAAAGCCGAAGGAATGTGAAGAAGATGCCGTCACTGAAACTGAACCGACAATTCCATGAAGTATTTGGCTATTACTTTTTTAGCTGGGGCTATTTTTACTTTAGCGCCGGTACTTTTGCGTGGCCAAAACTTCACAGACTGTGGTTCAATCTAAGTGCTCCCGCCCTCTCATAGGGTGGCATACACATCTTTCAATGGCCTCTGCCTCAATACCAGACAGGGAAACCGGGAGACTCTTAGAGAGTCTCTTTTTTATTTGGCGGCAAAGGCATCACCATCAACATCCGGCAGGAGACGTCCTGTTGAGATAAATGGCAGGCTCTTTAACCACTTTCAATTACTTGTGTCCCATATCAACCATCAAATCAGTTAACAGGAGGGAAATAAATGGTTATTGTCATGAAACCTTCAGCACCAACAGCCATCATCGAAAAAATCAAACAAAAAATGCTCAGCCTGGGCTGCGAAGTCCATGAATCCAAAGGAACTGACAGAACGCTGCTGGGCCTTGTGGGGGACACCCGAAAGATCAACCCCAGTCAAATTGAAGCCAACGAACATGTGGAGCGTTTGATTCGGGTCATGCACCCCTTCAAACTGGCCTCCCGGGATTTTCACCCGGAAGATACCGTGGTTAAACTGGACGGCGTTACCATTGGAAACGGCAGCCTGGTGATGATGGCTGGCCCCTGCGCCGTTGAAAGCGAAGACCAGCTGATGGATATTGCCTGCAATGTAAGACGATTGGGAGCCCGTATGCTCCGGGGCGGTGCTTTCAAACCCCGCACCTCACCCTACAGTTTTCAGGGAATGGGGGAAGAAGGCCTTAAGCTGCTGAAAAAAGCAAAAGAAGTTACTGGGATGCCGGTGGTGTCAGAGGCCATGGATCAGGCGAACTTTGACATGGTGGCAGAATATGTGGATCTCATTCAGATTGGTGCCCGGAATATGCAGAACTTCGCCTTGCTGAAGCAGGCTGGTAAAAGCGGCAAACCCATTTTGCTGAAACGGGGGATGAGTGCCACTGTGGAAGAATTCCTCATGTCGGCAGAGTATGTGTTGGCCCAGGGGAACCCCAACGTGGTGTTGTGTGAACGGGGCATCCGCACCTTCGAGACTTACACCCGCAACACCCTTGACCTGAGTGCAGTGCCGGTGATCAAAGAGCTGAGCCATCTGCCTGTGGTGGTGGACCCCAGCCATGGTACCGGAAAATGGACCCTGGTGGAACCTATGTCCAAGGCAGCAGTGGCCGTGGGAGCCGACGGACTGATCGTTGAGGTTCACAATCAACCGGAGGAAGCAGTGTCAGATGGTGCCCAGTCCCTGAAATACGATAATTTTCAGCGGTTGATGGACACTGTACAGAAAATTTACGCCGTTCGGTAATGACAACTGATACCGACGGAAGGAGACGACACCATGAATGACTTTCACCAAATTGCTGTTATTGGCCTGGGGTTAATGGGAGGAAGCATGGCCATGGCGCTTAAAGAGCGCATTCCCTGTATGTTGGTGGGATATGATGCCCATCCGGAAACCTGTCGCCTGGCGCTCGAGATGGCACTGGTTGACCAGGTGGCAGAGAATATGGTCGCAGCAGTGGCCCAGGCTGATCTGGTGATTCTGGCAACTCCTGTGGGCAGCTACACGGCCCTTTTCAAGGCAATGGCACCTAATCTTAAACCGGGAGCAGTGGTCACTGACCTGGGAAGCGTGAAAGTGCCGGCCATGACAGCAGCAGCCGACCATCTGTTGCCAGAAACCGCTTTTGTCGGCGGACACCCTCTGGCAGGATCAGAAAAAGGCGGTTTGCCGGCAGCGACATCCACCCTCTTTGAAAATGCCTATTATTTTCTGACACCAGACGAAAAAACACCAGAAACCGCCATTAACCGGCTAAAAACGTTGGTCTCCACCCTGGGAGCCTTTCCCGTGACACTGGAAGCTGGCCGCCATGACGAAATTCTGGCCAACACCAGTCACCTTCCCCATATGATGGCTTCATTACTGGCAGCCACTGTGGGAGAAAAAGCCGATGAAAGCATGACCGCCTTCACCGGCAGCGGGTTTCGTGATACCACCCGGATTGCCGCCGGAAGTCCGGCTCTCTGGGAAGAAATTTTCCACTTGAACCGGCGACAATTGCTAATTTGCCTGCAAGACCTGGAAAAGAAAGTGCAGGCGGTGACCCAGGCACTGAAGCAAGAAGATCGGAAATGGATGCAGGATTTTCTTGAAGCAGGCAAAGTCTTTCGGGACCAGTTGCCGGCAGCAGGAAAAGACTATCTGCCGGCCTGGTATGAACTGTATGTGGACATCAAGGACGAACCGGGGGCGTTGGCCACTATCACCGGTGTTCTGGCGAAAGCCGGTGTTAACATTCGGGAGATTGAAATCCTTCATGCCCGAGAGGGAGAAAAGGGCGCAGTGCGACTGGCCTTCCTCAGTGCCGAAGCAGAGCAGCAGGCAATGAAAGCACTCAGCGGGGAAGGCTGTTCCTTCGCCCGAAGCAAAGGAGAGAAACAAGATGCTCACCATCAATCAAGCCATTAAACTCAACGGAACCTGCCGGGTTCCCGGTGACAAGTCCATCAGTCATCGGGCGGTCATGCTGGCTGGAATCAGCGAAGGCACCACTGAAATTACCGGATTTTTAGAAGGGGAAGACTGCCTGTCCACCCTGCGTTGTTTTCAGCAAATGGGCATACAGGTGGCGCATGGCGGCGATGCCATGGTCATCACCGGAAGAGGCACAGAAGGCCTGTTAGAGCCTCAGGATATCCTGGACGCCGGTAATTCCGGCACCACCATTCGTCTTATGTCTGGTATTCTCAGCGGCCAGCCCTTTCTTTCAGTCATCACCGGCGACAGTTCACTGAGAAGCCGTCCCATGGATCGAATTTCGGTGCCCCTGCGCCAAATGGGTGCTGTTATTGACGGGCGTGAAGGCGGTCGCAAGGCACCTCTGGTGATTCGTGGAGGCGGTTTGAAAGCCATCGATTACGCCATGCCGGTGGCCAGTGCCCAGGTGAAATCGGCAGTGCTCCTGGCCGGTCTTTATGCTGAAGGAGTCACCAGCGTCACTGAACCCCGGGCCAGCCGGGATCATACAGAGCGGATGCTTCAGGCTTTTGGCGCTGATGTTCGTTCTGAAGGTCTTGTGCGCAGCATCCGTCCCTCCCAATTAAAGGGCACCCGGGTGGAAGTGCCGGGAGATATTTCCTCTGCGGCCTTCCTCCTGGTGGCAGCTGCCTGCCTTCCCGGCTCCCGATTAACACTGGAAGGCGTGGGATTGAATTCGACCCGTGCAGGAATCATCACCGTGCTCCAACGAATGGGGGCATCCATTGAGATTCTCAACCAGCGGGAAGCCGGCGGGGAACCCATTGGCGATATCATCATTGCCGGAAGCACCCTGAAGGGCATTGAGATTGGAGAAGAACTGGTGCCAAGTCTCATTGACGAAATCCCCGTGATTGCCGTGGCAGCCGCCTGCGCCCAGGGAGAAACCCGCATCACCGGTGCCCGGGAACTGCGGGTGAAAGAAACAGATCGGATCAGTGCCATGGCCCAGGAGCTTTCCCGGGTGGGAGTTCAGGTGGAAACCCTGGAGGACGGCATGGTGATTCAGGGACCTCAGCGAATACAGGGTGGGACGGTGGAAAGCCACGGTGACCACCGCATCGCCATGGCCATGGCTGTGGCTGGTCTTATGGCAGAATCGCCGGTACATATTCAGCAACCGGAGTGCATGGCGGTCTCCTTCCCAGGCTTCGAGCAGACATTGAAGCAACTGGTGGTGAGCCGATGATCTGTGGGTATTTGGGCCCCCAGGGCTCTTACAGCTATTTGGCTTTAACGGAAGGTTTTCCGGAAATGACACCGGAAGCCTGCGACACGTTCTCTGAAATCATTGAAAAGGTGGATACGGGAGCCATTGCCGCGGGGCTGCTTCCTGTTGAAAACTCCACCGAAGGTGCGGTGACTGCCGTGATGGACAGCCTCCTCACGTTGCAACACGGTGCCATCCAGGCGGAGGTGATTTATACCGTCTGCCATCATCTGTTTATGGCAGAAAAAGATGAGGCAGCCATGAACACAGCCTACTCCCATCCCCAGGCCATTGAGCAATGCCGTCATTTTTTCCGCACCCATTATCCCGGAGTTAAGCTGGTGCCCTGCGAAAGTACTTCAACAGCCTGCCTGTTGGCCAAAGAAGCCGGTAACGGCACGGCAGCCATCGCCAGCCGCTGGGCCGGGCTGCATCATGGGCTGAAACCAGTGAGGGGCAACATTCAGGACAACCGGTTCAACCAAACCCGCTTTGTGTTGCTGGGAACCGGCACACCTCAGCCTACGGGAAATGATAAAACGGCCATTGCTTTTTCTTTTCACAGAGACACGGCTGGAAACTTATACGAAATTTTAAAAATTTTTGCCGAAGCCAATGTGAATCTGACCCGCATTGAGTCTAGACCTGCTAAAATGGAACTGGGGCAATATGTGTTTTTCATCGACTTTGAAGGGCATCAGCAAGAACCTGCCATCGGTGCCATTCTTGAAAAACTTCGGTTGCTGACCCGCAGCTTGATCATTTTTGGCTCATTTCCAAAGGCTCAGCGGGTGCTGGGAGAAGACTAAGCACTTCAACTTGAAGACAGGGAAGGTAATAACAAGATGTTCCTTCATATCACATGAGGTGGAATAATGCATGACATGACAGTTTTACAAGTGGTTTCTGCGGGAGCAACCATTATCATAAGATGACAGGAAGGTGAAAATATGCTGCGGTATCTGACAGCAGGAGAATCCCACGGGCAAGCGCTGGTGGGCATTCTGGAAGGTTTGCCGGCGGGGATGCCCGTCAACCGGGAAGGCATTGACGAAGATCTGGCACGGCGACAGCAGGGGTACGGCAGAGGCGGCCGTATGGCCATCGAGCAAGACCGAATCCACGTGTTGTCAGGCCTTCGTGGGGGGGTGACACTGGCGAGTCCCCTGGCCTTTACCATCGAAAACCGGGATTATCAAAACTGGCAGCAGGGAATGGACCCCTTCGATGGAGATGTGACCTACCGACAGGTGGTGCATCCCCGGCCGGGCCATGCGGATCTTCCCGGTGCCCTGAAATACGGATTTGATGATATGCGCCCCATTCTGGAGCGGAGCAGTGCCCGGGAAACTGCCGCCAGGGTGGCGGTGGGCAGTATCGCCCGTCAGATGCTGCAACCCTTTGGTATTGAGGCGGCCTGTCATGTGATTTCCATTGGATCGGTGGCCATTCAGCATCAACCCCTTACATTTGAAAGCCTGACGGGTGCTGAAAACTCTCCCGTACGCTGCATTGATGAGTCAGCAGCGACGAAAATGATGGCTGTCATTGACCAGGCCAAAGCCCAGGGAGATTCTCTGGGAGGCGTTGTGGAGGTGCGGGTCAAGGGCCTTCCCGTAGGATTGGGCAGTCACGTGCAATGGGACCGGAAGCTGGATGCCCGGCTGGCCTACGCCCTCATGAGCATTCAGGCAGTCAAGGGCGTGGAAATCGGCGACGGTTTTGAAGCCGCCCGGCGGCCAGGGTCCCAGGTTCATGATGAAATTTATCATGACAAAGACCGGGGCATCCACCGAAAAACCAACCATGCCGGCGGCATTGAAGGCGGCATGAGCAATGGCGAAGAACTGGTGGTGCGCTGCGGGGTGAAGCCCATTCCCACGTTGATGCAGCCGCTGCAAACCATCGACATGCGCACCAAAGAACCCTTTGAAGCGGTGAAGGAGCGCAGTGACACCTGTGCCGTTCCGGCGGCGGCAGTGGTGGCAGAGCTGGTGACCCTCTTTGTGGTGGCCCAGGCTTTTCTGGAAACCTTTGGACGAGATTCCTTTAAGGAGATGAAACGATGCTGGAAACCATCCAGGTAACCACTGGCACCGGCAGCTATGACATTCATATCGGGGAGGGATGTGTCACATCCCTTCTGAATGAGGCAATGCAGGGTTTCTTGCAGCAAAGGCGATGGGCTCTCATTACTGATGAAAAGGTGGCTGCCTGTTATTCCCAGCTAATATCCCATTTGCCGACAGCGGTGGTCACCGTGATCACCCTTCCTGCCGGCGAATCTTCCAAAACCATGGAACAGGCGGCAATAGTGCTGGAAGCGCTGGCTGCTGCCGGGATAACCCGTGAAGACGGATTGATGGCCCTGGGCGGCGGTGTGGTGGGTGACATCACCGGCTTTTGTGCCGCCATTTACATGCGGGGAATTTCCTGGCTTCAAATTCCCACCACGTTACTGGCCCAAGTGGACAGCAGCGTGGGAGGCAAAACCGGGGTGAATCTTCGGGCGGGAAAAAACCTGGCGGGCAGTTTTTATCCGCCTTCAGGGGTTTGGATTGATCCACTGTTTCTGAAAACCCTTCCAGAATCGGAATTTTGGAACGGTTGCAGTGAGGTGGTGAAATATGGCCTCATCGAAGGACCATCTCTCCGGGAGTGGCTGGCCGTTCATTGGGAGAAAATTGCCGCCAGAGATCCCCAGGTGATGACAACCCTCATTGCCAAATGCCTTCAAAGCAAGGCGGCGATTGTAACCGCCGATGAACGGGAAGCAGGGTTGCGGAAGGTGCTGAATGTGGGGCACACTGCCGGTCACGCCATCGAAAAGCTCATGGCTTACCGCATCACCCACGGAGCCGCCCTGCGGGAAGGCATGCTGCTGGAAC
Source organism: Anoxynatronum sibiricum (assembly GCF_039414295.1). Lineage (NCBI taxonomy): Bacteria > Bacillati > Bacillota > Clostridia > Eubacteriales > Clostridiaceae > Anoxynatronum > Anoxynatronum sibiricum. The sequence continues at coordinate 29,199 of NZ_JBCITM010000028.1, forward strand.
TGAAAATGGCCAGGGAGCTTCGCTGGCTGTTGCCGGAACAGTACAATGAAATGAAGGTGTTGGTGGAACGTCTGCCGGTACTGGCCACGATGCCGGAGTGGCTGCCGGATCAGCTGGTGGCAGCGATGAAAGGCGATAAGAAAAACCGGCACCAGCAGATTTCCTTCGTGCTGCCACGGGGGCAAGGAAATACAGATACCAGTGTTATTGCCGAAGGAATCGAAGAAAGATGGCTGACGCCGGAAGAGACGATGGCACTGTTGCATCGAATTGCCAGTCCGAAAAACAGCTAAAAAAAACCGCCTCCGTCGAAATGAACTGTCCCCTGTAAAGCAGGCAGATGCAATAACAAAATCATAGGTGGGCTTTCCAAGAATGAATCAAGTAAAGTCACCATATTTTTTATAAGCAGCGCATCGAAGAAATCACTAACATTCAATCAAAGGGGTCAAAAGCGAAGTCCTATCAGGTTAAGCAGGTTAGACAAATGATACTCAGGTATAAATGGGGAGGTGCTGCCGATGGATAAGTATGAGTTGATCATTTGCTGGAGTGAAGAGGATGATGCTTTTATCGAAAAACAACATACCCAAAAGGAAAACCCTTTCAAGAACTTCTTGAAAGGGTTTTCTTGTCACTAAAAACCCATGGCACCATGAACTTCAAAAACGGTGACGGACAGGGCGAAGCCTGCCTCAGTCCACGCCCCTGCCTTCAGCCAGCTCCAGAAAGGCCTCCAGGTCCATAAGGCCCACCCGGTACGCCAGGAGCACCTCTCCCTGCATCCTCAGCAGGGTGGGGGTGACGGGGAATTCGCTGCCTGTTTCTTCCTGCACCTGGGCCCAGAAGGGCTGTTCCAGGAGCCAGTTCACCCTTATGGGGTAATCACCGATTTCAAAGTGGTAGTAGGGCACCTGCCGGGGGGCTGACCGGTAGGCGGAGAGCACCGTTTCTTCCAGTATATAACAGGGCTCGCAGTACACAGAACCAATCATCACCAGGTAGGGCTGGTCTGCCTGGTCAAAGAGGCGGCGCCAGTCTGTGGGGGTGATGTCTCCGTAAGCCTGCACGTCACCCTGAGGGCCGGTGTCCGGGGGGGCGGGGTCTTCCTTGCCGGCAGCAAAGTCCAGGTAGCTTTCCACCGAGTCAAAGGCTTCTTCCTGGGATGAAGCGCCGCCGTTGCAGCCGCTCAGGCCCAGGGACAATAAGAGCAGAAAAAGACACAGGATCGTCCCTTTCACACATGTGGCGGGGTTTTGCATTGTCTATACACCTCCATAGGTTACAGCCACCGCTGCAGGATCACCAACACATACACCGCCATGCCGGTGTAAAAGAAAGCCCCTGCCAGCTTGATGTGTTTCAGGTGGCGGGTCAGGGTGTGGGACACGGTGAGGATGGTCTTGGCGCCGTACACGGCGTAAAACACCAGTATGATGGGGACGATGAACATCAGGTTGTACAGGGCCAGCAGGCCGTACAACTGCCACTGGCCTGGTTGGGTGGAGAGCATAAAGGTCAGGGTGGGCAGGTAAATCTGGCCGGTGCAGAGAAAGTCAATGAGGGACACCAGGACGCTGACAAAAAACGTGGTCAGGTACAGGCTGGCCGGGGACAGGCGTTGGCGCACCAGGCGGTGGATGAGGTGCTTGAGCTTTTTGGGCAGCTGGGTTTTCACCGCCCGTTCATTGCCGGTGCGCAGGTGGTGGTAATCCATGAGGTTGAGCCCGGCAAAGACCAGGCAAAAAAGCACTGTGAGAGCGTAGACCACCCGCAGGGCGGCAGGCAAAAAAGCCAGTTGCAGTAAAAAGGTCATGAGCCCGGCACCGATGACAAAATAGGTGAGAAAGGTGGCGCCGGCGTAGATCCAGCCAACGGTTAGGACCTGCCGGTAATCATCCCCCTGGGCCCCTGCCATCATCACGTAGGACAGCAGGAACATGAGCATGGCCAGGGCGCAGGGGTTCAGTCCGTCCAGGAGGCCGGCCATGAGGACCACGGGCAAGGCAAAGGAAACGGGCCTTTCCGGCAAGGAAGACCTGGGCGGGTCTCCCGTGGCCAGGTAGCGGGCCAGTGTGTCCGGTTCCAAAAACCCCCTGATGGCTTCCAGGCCGGAAAGGGGCAGGTGGTGGTTCACCACCACCAGGGGGATCATGGGTGTCACCCCGTACTGTTGGGCCGTTGCCCGGAGGCGTGCCGTGCCTTCCTGGCCATGGGTGGTGATTTTTTGCACCTGTACCCGCAGGGAGGGGTTTTCATGGGCCGCCTGGTCCAGGGCGGCATGCAGCAGTGCTTCTGCTTCCAGGCAGTACAGGCAGGTATCCACCCCGTAGTAATCCACCTGCAGTTCCGTCACAGAAGCCTCCACCGGCCTGGCCAATGACAGCAGCATCAGCAGGTAGAAGCACCCTTTACGTAAACACAATGGTTTCACCGTCATCATAGGCCAGCACCTTTCGAATCGTTGGATGAAGCTGGCCAATGGCCATGGGCCTGCCCAGCTGTTCCCCATGGTGGCACTGCAACTGTTCCATCAACGCCAGGGCAAGCCAGTGCCGGCAATGGGTTTCGTGGATGATGCAGGGGTCTTCATCGTCAAACCGCTGCAGGCTGGTTTCCACAATGGCCTGACGGGTCAGGGCAATGTGGGTGATGGGTTGAAAGGGCTGGCGGGCAACAGAAAACTGTCCTTTCACAGGCGTTCACTCCTCGCATGACATGCCATATCACTTAGTATAACGTAAAACCCGGCGATGGTGAAGCCCCGGCACAGGGGGCATCCTTCTCACAACACATCAAACACATCATCAAACATGGCCTTGTCCCCATCCGCCCCCTGGGGTACAATAACCCTAACCACATTTCACTAAAGGAGCTGAAATCATGAACCGAAAAACCAGCCTTGCCCTGACCCTGGTCATCCTCATCTTCCTCACCACCCTGGCCCTGCCAGCCACCGCCGCCCAGCACACCATCCGCCTGTTCATCGACAATGTCCCGGTGACCTTCACCGACGCCCACCCCTTTGTGGATGGCAGCAACCGCACCTTGGTACCTGTCCGGGTGGTGAGCGAAAACCTGGGCATGGGCATCACCTGGGATGAGACCGCCCAGCGGGTGGGGATCAACAACGAAATGTTCCTCACCATTGGCAGTGCCACTGCCATGGTCCGGGGGGCTTCCGTGTCCATGGACACCCAGGCCCTCATCGTGGGGGGCAGGACTTTTGTGCCCTTACGTTTTGTCAGTGAAAACTTTGGGGTGACAGTGGACTGGGCCCATAACAGTATGGGGGGCATTGATGTGTTCCTGTACACCGACCCCAGCGCCATGCCGGAGACAGGGCAGGTGCCGGAGCCAACACCACAGCCAGAACCAACACCACAGCCGCCAACAAGCAATATACCTACATTAAGTGATTTTGATCATGTTGAACAAAGTATGCCGAAAGGTGATCAGTCCATGATTGCTGACGGGGTAACTCGAATGAAGCGGGAATCATCACTGGCTTTTCATAAAGCAGTCGTTGATAATATGCAAATGATAGGTAACAAAATATACATATATTTTCCGAAAGCTCCAAGTGGATGCAATTGGCGAGCTGGAGAAGCTTTTTATAGTAATCCAACGGGAGCCATTTGGGGTTCTCGCGGCTACGATTACAATCCTGGTGGTGGTGATTTGGCTGAATACGAATTCAAATCAGTGAGCTCTATACCCATGGATTACGTTGAAACAATATATATCTCTGGTGCACTGGAATGTGATTGGGTAGTGGGGATGTCTGATAACTTTCAAATACTTCATTATGTAAATGATGGAAGAACTAGAACCGTTGTTAGTTATTTCAATGGAAACGAACAAGAATCAATCATAAACTGGCAGTGAGTACCGGTGAAAAGCTAGTCCCTCCCCGTTTCACCTCCATGAAATGAAAAGACCACCTGTCAGTACCTGCCCTGCAGCGGCAGGTGGTTTTCTTCCCAGTACAATAACCCTACATACCCCCTCCTCCGGTCAGACAGCCCTTAAAACAGGTGTGCCCATGGGTCGTTTGACAGTGGCAGCCACGCCCATTGCCGCCATGACCCCCAAGGCGCTGCCGAAATACCGGGAAGCGTGCCTGGCAGCGGGGACGGCCTGGCAGCGGGGACGGAGGGGTTTGGCCAAGGCCTTTGAGGGGGAGGGCCCTGGCAGCTCTGGTGAAGGGGTTTGCCGCGATGACAAAAAAAGACGCCCAACCAGTTCACTCTGGGGGCGTCTTTTTAACAGGTGTTTTCACTCCCACTTCTTTGAAGCACTTTGCCGCTAAAACCTGTTACAACCTCTGGTTCTGATGTATAGCATAGCCCCCGTTACATACAGTGGCTATGCTGTTTGTTCTTCTCCAGGTCTTTTCGAGATATACTTTTGCGTAAGCTTCCAGTCACTTGCTTTGAAGTAGAGGGGCCACTAAGAACACCCTTGATCTCCGCTGCATTGAATCGCCATTCTCTTCCGACTTTAAAGGCTTTGAGCCTGCCATCTTTAATCATATTGTACACCGATTGATTTGAAACTCGAAGAAGCTGAGCCGTTTCAGCTAAGTTCAGCACATCTGGTCGCTTGTTTTCTTCCAGTTCAGAGAAACTCATGCCGATCTCTTGTATCATTTTCACTTCTTCAGTGTCCAGCACCTCTTCGTTGCATGCATCGCACCGGTAAGCATCCACGTTTTCGATTTTAAGCTTGTACTTTTTCCATCCTCCTGCAACGGTGGTTTTTACTTTTATCATTTCTTTGCCGCAAAGAAAACAAACAGGTGCGTTCATGTTACTTCCTCCTCCTAATAAACCCATTGACAGTTTCCCAAACATCTTCGTCTTTTAAGCAAACAGTCACGACATGAGGAAAACGATTTGTGGCAGCAATGACAACGTAAAAACCCGGCCTATCGGCTGGTTCAGCGAACAAGACCTTAATATCACTACACTCATCAGATTTTTGTTCCTCCATAACACAGCCAGTTTCAGCACACTCATATACCTGTTCCTCCGTAATACCGCGTTCCATCATTCTTTCAACAGCGTGAGTGCGGAAAACGAACTTCCTTTTAGAAGCAAAATGTCTGATGAACTGTTCGGCCACGCTCTTCATGAAATCCTCCTATTCATCTGTTACCCATTTTAGCACAAATCAATATAAATTACTATAAAACACTATAAAATGCTATAAAATATTATCAACAAAGACAAGGCAATGGTTTCCATCACTGTGAAGGTACAAGGGTAGTCGTCCACCTGCAGTTCCGTCACAGAAGCCTCCACCGGCCTGGCCAATGGCCATGGGCCTGCCCAGCTGTTCCCCATGGTGGCACTGCAACTGTTCCATCAACGCCAGGGCAAGCCAGTGCCGGCAATGGGTTTCGTGGATGATGCAGGGGTCTTCATCGTCAAACCGCTGCAGGCTGGTTTCCACAATGGCCTGACGGGTCAGGGCAATGTGGGTGATGGGTTGAAAGGGCTGGCGGGCAACAGAAAACTGTCCTTTCACAGGCGTTCACTCCTCGCATGACATGCCATATCACTTAGTATACCGTAAAACCCGGCGATGGTGAAGCCCCGGCGCAGGGGGCATCCTTCTCACATCACATCAAACACATCAAACATGGCCTTGCCCCCATCCGCCCCCTGGGGTACAATAACCCTAACCACATTTCACTAAAGGAGCTGAAATCATGCACCGAAAAACCAGCCTTGCCCTGACCCTGGTCATCCTCATCTTCCTCACCACCCTGGCCCTGCCAGCCACCGCCGCCCAGCACACCATCCGCCTGTTCATCGATGGTACCCCGGTGACCTTCACCGACGCCCGCCCCTTTGTGGATGGCAGCAACCGCACCTTGGTCCCTGTCCGGGTGGTGAGCGAAAACCTGGGCATGGGCATCACCTGGGATGAGACCGCCCAGCGGGTGGGGATCAACAACGAAATGTTCCTCACCATTGGCAGTGCCACTGCCATGGTCCGGGGGGCTTCCGTGTCCATGGACACCCAGGCCCTCATCGTGGGGGGCAGGACTTTTGTGCCCTTACGTTTTGTCAGTGAAAACTTTGGGGTGACAGTGGACTGGGCCCATAACAGCATGGGGGGCATTGATGTGTTCCTGTACACCGACCCCAGCGCCATGCCGGAGACAGGGCAGGTGCCGGAGCCAACACCACAGCCTGAACCAACACCACAGCCGCCAGCAAGCAATATACCTACATTAAGTGATTTTGATCATGTTGAACAAAGTATGCCGAAAGGTGATCAGTCCATGATTGCTGACGGGGTAACTCGAATGAAGCGGGAATCATCACTGGCTTTTCATAAAGC
>NZ_JBCITM010000029.1:0-30488 GCF_039414295.1 Anoxynatronum sibiricum
GCCAGCGTTCATCCTGAGCCAGGATCAAACTCTTATTAGAATTCTTTCCCAAACCCAGTCTCTTTTCAGATTCTGGCTTCTTTTGGTTCTCTTCGCTTCTTCCTGCTGTTCAGTTTTCAAAGAACGTTAAAGCCGCTCATCGCTTTGGGCTTCGTCCGCCAAAGCGTTTTTAGCGGCTCATTTAATATACCATTTTTACCTGGGGGTGTCAACTGATTCTCTCGATTTTTTTGCCTGGTATTTGACTTTGTATTCACGCCGCATGAGATTAATACCCACAAAATTTAACATTAAAAGGAAGGCTTTGATTATTTTTTCATTTTAGACTTCTTTATTTTCATTTTCCGGGTCATTTAACATTTCTCAACATCTATTGTGACAATCAGCAGCCCTCTTTACATATGATGTCGAATGCGATAAGATAAGGGCAGAGGCAGAGTAGACATTATGCGTTAAGTGTTGGGAGATGGGAAGTTGCTCTCAAACGAAGAATGACATGATTCGCGGTATAATGTTGCATCCGCTGCCACATTTGAGAAGCAGTGTCGTTTTTGTACTTCTTTCTCTGATGTGGGGTCATCGCCTCACTACAGTGAAAGGAGGTGTGCACATGGTTCAATCAAACGGTTTTCGCATTTCGACAAAGGCACTGGTGCTGGCTTCGTTTTTTGTGGGGATTAACATTATCCTCTCCCGGGTCGGCGCGATCATGCTCTTTAACAACAGCGTGCGGCTCAGTTTTGGCAACATCCCACTGGTTCTTTCAGGGTTATTGCTGGGGCCTGCCGCCGGTTTGATGACCGGTATCGTTAGTGATTTGCTGGGTTTTCTCATTAACTCCCACGGCGGCGCCTATCATCCCGGATTCACTCTCAGTGCCGGCTTAACCGGTTTAATTCCAGGGCTGGTCATGCTTTGGAGTGTTAAAGTCGGAAAAAGTCGATTTTCTCTGCTGAATGTGGTGGTTGCCAACCTGTTGGTGTATCTGTTGATTTCCGGCTTACTCAACACCATCTGGTTGACTCACCTGTTGGGAACGGGTTTCAGCATCTTATTCCCGGCACGATTAGCCAGTCATGGCATTGTCACAATCATCAATACCGTGCTGACGTATGCATTGGTTAAAAGCTTTCAGCGTTCCAACCTGGTGCCTGCAAGCGTCTTATCATTGAAGACTTGGTAACCATGCAGCTGTTTCAGTCATTTTGTCACCAGGTATTCACCATGATGCGTACGCATGTCTCACAAGCAAGCACCATCACCAGCCTCACAAACACTCACAAAACAAGCAACCGCTTGCCCCTAATCATCAGGGTAGCGGTTGCTTTTTATTGTCTTACGTTAACGCCACTTTTCTAATGACGCTGTGCTTCTTCGATCACTTGGTAAATGAAATGCTGCAAGGTCGAATCTGACAGTTGCTCTTCTGTAGCCTGCCATTGCCAGTTGGTTCCACCGATGGTTCCAGGATAATTCATTCTGGAAGCGGTTCCCAGACAAAGGTAGTCCTGCAGTGGAATGACAACCGTTTTTGCATGTGTATGCATCAGCAGCCGAATCAGTTGTTGACAGTTTTCGTGAGATGTCTTTTCCGGATCAATGCGATGATAGCGTTTCAATATTTCCCGAATCCCCACATCCGAAAATGCTTCTTCTTTCAGCCAACCGACCAGGGTGTCATTATCGTGGGTGCCTGTGTAGGCTACTGTGTGTTTTTCGTAGTATGCCGGCCTTTCTTTCTTTTTTGTCTTTTTACCGAAAGAAAACTGCAGAATTTTCATGCCCGGAAATCCAAAGGCTTTTTTCAGTGCTTCCACTTCCGGAGTAATGACTCCCAAATCTTCAGCAATCAGCGGCAGTTTCCCCAGGTACTTTTCCAGAGAATGAAAGAGGGCCATCCCCGGCGCCTTCACCCAACGGCCTTTCACTGCTGTGGGTTCAGTTGCATGAATTTCCCAGTAAGCTTCAAATCCCCGGAAATGATCGATGCGGATCATATCTACAGATTCCATCAAATGTTGTAAGCGCATGCGCCACCAGCTAAAATCGTCTTTCATCATTTTATCCCACCGATAGTGGGGGTTGCCCCACCGTTGTCCTGTTCTGGAAAAATAGTCGGGAGGAACTCCTGCAACAACCGTCGGTGTGCCATCTGGATTCAGTTGAAAAAGCCGTGGGTTAGCCCACACATCCGCACTGTCATGAGCAACAAAGATGGGCAGATCACCAATGAGCCGGATATTGTTTTCCCAAAAAATCTTCTTCATTTCCTGCCACTGGGTGTGAAAACAATATTGCAGAAATTCAACGCATTCCAATTCATTCAAATGTTGTTCCCGAAAAAGACGCAACTCATCCAACGACCGATTTTTCAACTTTTCAGGCCACTCTTGCCAAGGTCGCAGCTTTTGATTTTTTTTAATGACCGTGAAGAGAGCATAGTCTTCCAACCACCATCGCTGTTCTTCAATAAACCGGTGGTAGTCATCGGGCTTTTGTTGTCTCTTGAACCGTTGATAGGCCAGATGATACAGCTGACTTTTCCATTCTCTCATTCGGTGAAAATCCACTCTGGTTTCAGGAAAGTCAGGCGGTTCTGCTATTTCCTCACAGTGCAACCAGCCCCGAGCTGTCAACTTCTCTGGGCTAATAAAATCTTCATTGCCTGCAAAGGCAGAAAAACTCTGGTAAGGAGACTCACCGTACCCCACTGGATTCAAAGGCAGTATCTGCCAGAAACGATTTCCCGTCTTTTTCAGAAAAGGCAGGAGCACTCTTTCCGCACCGCCGATATCACCCACACCATGAGGCGACGGGAGTGAAGAAATATGGAGCAGCAATCCCGCTTTAGCATCTTTGGTCATCTGTTGTTCAGCCCTTTGCTTCCATTTTTACTATCTGCTTAGTATCACTCATTTAGCGGATCTTCATCTGCGTGATATACACGTCTTGTTGTTATCAGCGATATCCTGGCATATTAGTCTTGATCCAAGTGATACATCTCCCTGCAGTAGGCCTTGATCATGCGTTCCGCCGAAAAAGCCTCTCTGGTGTCCATGATACTGGCCACCATCATTTCCGACCATCGATCTTGCTGTCCTTCAAAACAGGGGACAACCTCTTCCAACAACACACGATAAAGCGCTTCCGCATCCCGCTGGTCCTGTGCTGTTTCTTTGGCAGGCACCAGTTCATCACCAATAGCCCAGCCATTCACACCATGACGACAGGCTTCGGGCCACCAGCCGTCAAGTATGCTCACGTTCAACACACCGTTCATGGCTGCCTTCATTCCAGATGTGCCACAGGCTTCCTTGGGTCTTTGCGGATTATTAAGCCAGATATCACACCCTCGTGTGAGGAGAGCTCCCAATGCCATGTCATAATCTTCCAGAAACACCACCGATTGGGGATACTGTTGTTGAACCTTCACCAGTTTTTTTAGAATTTCTTTCCCCTTACTGTCCATGGGATGCGCTTTACCGGAAAAAATCAGTTGCAGCCGCTGTTGCTTCAGCAAAGGTTCAATGCGTTCCATCTGCGAAAAAATCAGATCGCTTCGTTTATAGGGAGCCGCCCGCCTGGCAAAACCCACCACCAGTCCCTGTGGATTCAACTGGACGCCTTTTCGCTCTTTCACCAACTCAAACAATTCACTTCGATTCTCTGAATGAACCCGTTTAACATGGGCCGCTGTCAATGAAGAACGATTCAGACGTTCATCCATCCAGGTGGGCACATGAACACCATTCGTGATATTGGTAAGGGGTGCTTTTCCTTCGACACTGTGCCACATGGATTTCGTGGTTTCCAGATGCAGTGCTGCCACCGAGTTCGCCCGTCGGGAAAGACGCAGGCCTGCAACGGTCATATTAAAGGGAGCTCCTCCAATTTCTGCCAGCTGCTCAATGGTGAGTCCCTGATGGGCACTCATGTACCGCAGCCGGGCAAGTGGATGGGATTCATTGCCTGCAGGTATGGGTGTATGGGTGGTAAACACGATTTGTTGCCGGGTGTTTTTCCAGGCACTGTGAAAATCAGCTCCCATTTCCATCTTCTCCCGCAACAGCGCCAACCCCGCCAGCACTGCATGACCTTCGTTGAAATGATAAGTCATCACTGGTATTCTAAGCGCCTGCAACGCCCGCAGGCCACCTACTCCCAACACAATTTCCTGGGCCACCCTTTCCTCTTCGGTACCACCATAAAGCTGCCGGGTTACCCAGTGGTAGGGCGATTCAGAAACCACTGTATCCAAAAGATAAAGGGGAACATTGCCAAAAGCTTCTGTTTTCCATACCTTCACTGGTACCTGGTCTTCCCTGATGGTGACATGCACAATGATCCCCGTATCTTCCAGCGATGATCCTTCCAACGATCGGTAGCAGTCAACCACCTGCCCCTCCGGTGTCATGCGTTGTTCCACATAACCCTGCTGCCATTTAATGCCAATACCTACCAGCGGAACTCCCGCATCTTTTGCTGCTTTCAGGTGATCCCCAGCCAAAATTCCCAAACCACCGGAATAAATCTTGAAATGGGAAGCCAATCCATATTCCATACAAAAGTAAGCAATGTATTTATCTTTTTCGTATGGTTCACCATGTCTTTTTGGTTTATCTATTGCCACCATCATTCTTCACTCCTTTCCAATGGTTGCTGCGAAAACGTCAGTTTATCCGCCAAGAAGTGGTCCGCTTTCTCTTTCCTGAAATCTCACTCATCCTGAAACCCGTTCCCACAAACGAGAAGTCCAAAAGTATCATCGCTTCTCATTTTCCACGGTTCTTTCATCGTCATCAGCTATGATCCTTTTACCCAATCACCTTCAAAAAACACAAAAGCCGGCAGTAAACCCCATCGTTTCCACCGGTTTCATAAAAAACCCAACAAGAAAAGGACAAAAAAGGAACAGGATTCATTGTTGGTACAACAAACCCTGTCAACTGCAGAGACCTCTTCTATTGCCTTTGTATTCAGTTGTGTCCAGGTTTGTATCCAGGATATCACATACCTCCTGACTTTTCAGTTAGGATCAAATAACCGATGCTGCTTTGGTGTTGCTCGGATCTTGCTTTGATGGTGCTTAAAACCAGATATGCGTTTTCGTCATTTTAAGGAAGTGACGAACTTCCTGTGTCTTATCTGCGAACGCCAATTCGCATCTTCAGACGTCTCTGCAGTTAAGGTATTGGCCTCAAGGCTTTGGCCACCTTTCCTTACTCATATCATACCACATTTTTGCAGGCTTAATCAATTGTTTTCTTCAATAGACACCAGTGCCATCTGATGCCATTTATGAAGGTTTGCAAAATAGAGAGGCTTTGAGATCGTTGCTTCCACCACTCAGCTCATCAAAGTGAACCGCGCAGTTTCTTCCTCGATCCTTCGCTTGATAGAGGGCCAGATCAGCTGCATGAATCAGTTGATCTGGATAATAAAGACTTGATGGTATGAGCGTGGCCACACCCAGCGTCACTGTCAAACAGTTTTGATCCTTCTTTTCTCCAAGAGGAATGGCCAGTTCATCAATTCTATCAACAATTTTTTCTGCCAACTGAACAGCACCTTCTCTGTCGGTATTATGTAATACCGCAGCAAACTCATCACCGCCGTAGCGACCAATAAAATCCGTTTTTCGCCGTAGTGATTTTTCTAATGTTTTTGCCACATCCACCAGAATACGGTCACCCGTCTGGTGTCCAAATTGATCGTTGAAAGCTTTAAAGTAATCCACATCCACCAGTATCAAAGAAATAGGTAATTGATCACGCCGAGAGCGCTCCCATTCTTCTTGCAGATAAGCATCCAACTTGCGTCGATTTGCAATACCAGTCAAACTGTCGATTTCTGAAAGCTCTTTTAACTGGCGATTCAGCTTTTCAAGTTCCTGTTGTGTCTCTTGTCGAATGGCCACTTCCTGAGCCAGTTCCTGAGACTGTCTGGCATTGTTAATGGCAATGGCCGCATAGGATGCCAGTATGCGCAACGTGTCAAGATTATACTGTGTATAGGCATGTTTTCGCCGGCTTTGTACCGTCATCACGCCAATCACCTGTTCGTTGACCATCAATGGGCAGAACAGCAGGGAAGGCATGAGTTCTCCGCTGGTGCTTTCATATCCCTTAATATATTGCTGATACTCATTTTCAAGATCATTAACAAATACTTCCCGGCGGTTTTTAAAACACCAGACTGCATAGCTTGTTTCACTGGACAGCGGGATGGAAAACGTAGGAATCACTTGTCCTTTTTCCATGTAAAAAGGATATTCCAACACATCTTCATTACTCCGATAGACACCAATCCCCAGCACATCAGCTTCCATAAGGCTATTGGTGTGTTGGTATATCTGTTCAAAAACATGATTTATGTTCAACGTTGCCGTGATTTTTTGGCCTATCTCACTGATAATCTGCATTTGTTCGTAGGACTGCTTCAATGCTTTCGACTGCAGTTCCAGTCTGCTAGCCTGTTCTTTCAATTGCTCGGTCAAAACCTCGTAGGCCCGGTGCTTCTCCAGATACTCATCAGCTTCCATTTGGAAGGCGATACTTCTCAGCTTGTTCTGTTGCTCAACCGCTGCCATTTGCTTATGAAGGTTGTGATATTTCTTATAATAGAGCACACTTTTGCTCAAATCACCCTCTGCCTCATAGTGTGTGGCAATCAGGCTGTAGAATTTCACTATGAGAATATCAATCTCAAGCCCTTTGGCAATGCTTAATCCCCGAAGAAGATGGATGAGTGCCTGATCCGAATCACCGGCTTCTTTTGTTGCATGATACAAGTCAACGCACAGATCAAGGCGAAGGTTCACGTCTGCTGTTTCAGAGATGATATCTAAACAGCGCTGATATAGTTCAATCGACTCCTCCAGACAGCCTTGACGATGGGCGATCTTTCCCATGAGATGAAGACTGTAACCCTCTCCCACAAAATGATCTTCCAGCCGGCTTACCTGAAGACTTTCTCCGGCGTACTGCCGGGCTTTCTCCAAATCTCCCATTTCACAATAAACCATCCCAATGTTCACCAAAGGGAATGCCATGTCAGCTCTTCGATGATGGCGCTTATGACGGGATAAACTCTCATGGTAATACATCAGAGCAGTGCCGTAGTCTTTGAGTGTTTTGTATACTTCTCCAAAGTTGTTCAGTAGCCCGGCAGCCATCCGTTCATAATGAATGGCATCTGCCAACTTCAACCCTTGCCCGTAGAATTCCAGGGTGCGATCAAAGTTGTGCATATATAAATAGACATTCCCCAGGGCGTTTAGAATCTCCACTTCCAATCGGTGTTCTTCAACTTCTTTTGCAAGTTCCAGCCCTTTTGTCAGCTCCTGAACAGCTTGGCTCAGTTTCCCTCCCAACCAATGGCTGCGCCCTATGCACAGCAGGCTCTTCATTTGCCCGGGAAGATCACCGTTTTCCACCGCCAGTTCATGGGCTTTCTGTGCATAGGCCAATGAATCAGCAGGGTTGCTTCTTTCCATTTTTTCCGCCAGTGCATTCAGCTCGCCAACAGATTTTCCGGCATGTCTATTCAGATGATGACCATCTGTGGATTGCTGCATCTTTGTAGACTCATTCAATTGGGGGGCACCTCCGTACCAGTCTATCCTTCATTTCTCCGTTGATCTCTGCAGGGCATTTAGGCCCTCGTGTGTTTATATATCCATTATACGGTGAATCGAATCATCATTCCAGTACTTTTTACCTATTTTATTTGGCAAGACAAATAAAATGCAAAATCCACTTACATTAATTGCATTTGGACTGTTCACCGGCCAGCACCCTATGTGAAGATTCATTTCACAGCGGCACACCCGGCAGTTCTTTATCGCCACATCAGCGCTGCAGCAATGGTACCCAAACCTATGGCCCATGTATAAAAGGAAAAATAGTACAAGCGCTCTTTTTTAATGAGATTAATCAGTGCCCGTATGGCAAAGACCCCCGCCAGGAAAGAAGCCAGAATTCCCGCCAGCAGCACCAGCACTGTCACATCCCCCATACCGTAGGTAAAGGCATCTTTGATTTCCAACAACGTCGCCGCCAGAATCGCCGGAAAAGACAGCAGGAAGGAATAGCGTGTGGCCGTTTCCTTATTGATTCCCTGAAATAACGCACCGGCAATGGTGGACCCTGAACGGGAAATTCCTGGAGTGATGGCAAAGCCCTGGAAGACACCCACTGCAAAAGCATTCTTCCATGTCATTTGCTGCAACGATTTGCGGGTTCGGGTTTTTGTTGGCTGCGATCTCTCTGCAAACCACAGTAAGGTTCCGGTGATCAACAGAGAAAATCCTATCACCAGGCGAGAAGTGTAAAAGGCTGAAAAAACGTCTTTCAGCAAGAGTCCCATCACTCCCGTTGGAATGGTTCCCACAATGATAAAGAGTCCCAGGCGGCGGTACTCATTTTCTAGACCCAGACCCCGCCGGTGAACCAGATCGTTGCACATGTGAAAAAAAGCCACCACGATACGATAAAGATCCTGGCGGTAAACCACCAATACCGAAAAAAGTGTTCCCACATGAAGCATCACGGTCAAAAAGAAAATTCGGTCTTCAGGTACATTTAGCAGCAGCTGGGTGATGGCCAAATGGCCGGAACTGCTCACTGGTAAAAACTCTGTCAATCCCTGGACGATCCCCAGAACAATCGCTTTCCATAATGCCATGAATAATCCTCCTATTAGTCAATATGACATCTGTTGATGTCAGGATGAAATTGAATCCATACTTTACGTTGCCGCGGCCCATCAAACTCACAAAAATAAAGGCCCTGCCAGGTTCCCCGCTGCCATCTGCCGTTTCTCAGCAGCAGTGTCTGTGATGCGCCCATAAGGCTGGCTTTCAGATGGGCCGCTGTATTGCCTTCGGCGTGACGGTAGTTGTCTTCCCAGGGAACAAGTTTTTGCAGTGCTTGAATCAGATCGGCAGTGACATGTGCATCTGCATTTTCATTGATGGTCACACCAGCAGTGGTATGGGGCACATAAATGGTCACTGTACCGTCTTTCCATTGGTGTTGCTCAATGATTCTTTCCACTTCGCTGGTGATTTCCAGCCAGTGATCCCGATGCCGGGTGGTCAGATTCAGTTCAATCACGTGGTTTCTCCTTCCTTGGTTTGCTGTCGATATTTATGTGGTTCTCTTGGCATTCTGGCTCATGATGAACCTGTTGTTTTCTTTATGCAGGTGCATTGTCTTACCTTCTTTTGATTTCCTGCCCGAATCAGGCTATAATGAATGTGAATACTCGTGATAGCCACATTCAGCAAAGATCATCAAGGAGGAATATCATGTCTGCCAACGAACGTGAGCCTGTTAAAGATCAAGGTTATATTCAGGTGTATACCGGAAACGGAAAAGGGAAAACCACAGCCGCTCTGGGGCTGGCCCTGCGAGCCATTTGCGCGGGAAAAAAAGTGTTTATGGGTCAGTTTATCAAGGGGATGGTCTACAGTGAATTAAATGCCGTTCAGTGGCTTCCAGGGCTTGTCATTGAACAGTTTGGACGAGACTGTTTCATTCGCAACAACCCCACCGAGGAAGACACGCGCATTGCACTTCAGGGGCTGGAAAGAGCCCGGGAAGTACTGCAAGCCGGTGACTACGATGTGGTCATTCTGGATGAAATCAATGTGGCCCTCTATTACCAGCTGTTTACCCAAGAAGCTGTACTGGCACTTATGGCTGAAAAACCAACCCATGTGGAGTTGGTTCTCACCGGAAGATATGCACCGGAAACCATCATGAACGCAGCCGATCTGGTAACCGAAATGAAGGAAGTCAAACACTATTATACCAAAGGTGTCAATGCCCGCAAAGGCATCGAAAACTAAATCACGATGCGCCAATACCTTGATCATTTAAAACAGAAGTTATCAAAATTGAAAACCCCCAACCGCAATGGTTAGGGGCTTTCTTGTGAGTGGTAATCTTAACGTTTTGAGAACTGTGGCGCACGCCGAGCTTTCTTAAGACCGTATTTCTTACGTTCAACCATTCTGGCATCACGTGTCAGGAATCCGGCTTTCTTAAGAATATCTTTCAGTTCACCATCTGCTCTTACCAGCGCACGGGAGATCCCATGGCGCAGAGCACCTGATTGACCGGTGAAACCGCCACCATGTACGCGGGCAAGTACGTCGTACTTGCTCAGTGTGTTGGTGATGGTCAGCGGGCTTCTCACTTCACGGCGAAGAGTTTCATAATCCATGTATTCTTCAAGATCTTGATCATTAATGGTGATTTTGCCTTGTCCAGGAACCAGTCGAACTCTGGCTACAGAGGTTTTACGACGGCCTGTTCCCCAGTAAACAACATTTGACATTATATTCGCTCCTTTCCTGAAAAATGACTACAGTTCCAGCATTTCAGGTTTTTGTGCCTGATGCTGATGTTCGGTGCCGGCATAGACTTTCAGCTTTTTGTACATTTGCCGACCCAACCGGTTTTTGGGGAGCATGCCCTTCACAGAATGCTCAATCAAACGCTCCGGATGTTTCTGCAGCACTGTTCGCAAAGAAACTTTTCTCTGCCCGCCGGGATACCCAGTGTGACGTACATGAAACTCCTGGTCCCATTTTTTACCGGTTAATGTGACTTTGTCTGCATTAATGACAATCACATAATCACCGGTATCCACGTGGCTGGTATATTCAGGCTTGTGTTTTCCCATCAGAATCATGGCGATTTGAGTTGATAAACGACCGAGGGTTTTGCCTTCGGCATCAACGACAAACCATTTTTTTTCAATTTCATTTGCTTTTGCCATATATGACTTCATGATTAACCTCCCTTATAAAGACTGCTGAATGGTATCATTCTGTTTGATACCTGGCCTCTCTTGCAGCGCTTCACCGACGCTGCTGTGTTGCTTTATACTAAAGACCCGGGGCGGGATCTTTTAGACACACTCTCATATTCTAATACACGGATCCTGCTGTGTCAATAGTGGAACGCTAAAATAATGGCAATTCTCCGGCTTCATAATACACCCTGTCCAAAAAGAGTCCCTGTGGTGGCGCCGTCAACTTCCGGTAATTTGCTTCCGGATGATTTAATCGCTCCCGGATCGCTTCCAGGGGCATTTTCCCTAGGCCAACCTGTACCACAGCTGCTGACAACATGCGCACCATCTTGTAAAGGAATCCGTTACCCTGGTAGGTGATCCTAAGATGTGGTTCGTTGTAATGAAGGCTTGCTTTCCAAATCGTACGCACCGTGTCTTTCACATCGCTGTTGGCAGCCCGAAAAGCTGCAAAATCGTGGGTACCTGTGACCATCTCCAAAGCGGCTTCCATTTTAGCTGTATCAGGCCACTGGCGCAGCTGCCATGTAACATTTCTCAGCAGAGCACTTCCTTGGGGATGCACATAAAAATGGTAACTGTATGCCTTGCCCAGGGCACTGTAACGGGCATGAAAGTCTGGTGATGCTTCGCGGGTTTCCAACACACAAATGTCTGGCGGAAGATGTGTGTTCAGTGCCGGTGCAAACCGGTTCGCCGGGATGCGGCTCTTGGTTTTGAAGCTGGCACACTGCCCCCGGGCATGAACACCTGCATCTGTGCGTCCCGAGCCATGAACAGTGATTTTTTCTCCTGTCAGCGCTGTCAGCGCAGCTGTCAGCTTTTCCTGTATGCTGATTCCATTGGGCTGTATCTGCCAGCCACAATAATCTGTTCCATCATATTCAATGATCATCTGAATGGTCTGCATCTCTTCTGCAACCTCCTGCTCACAGGCTTCAATACCACCGAAGCCAGAGCATGATGCCCATAAAGGCACTCATCAGTACCAGCCCTGCTGCATCTGCCTGCTGCCATTTCAGCGCTTTCATCCGGGTACGGTTTTCGCCTCCCCGGTAGCACCGCGCTTCCATAGCCATGGCCAAGTCATCAGCACGTCTGAAAGAGCTGATGAACAGCGGCACCAACAGGGGCACCAGGCTTTGCGCACGGTGAATGAGATTTCCACTTTCAAAATCAGCGCCTCGAGCCATCTGTGCTTTCATGATTTTATCTGTTTCTTCCAGAAGTGTGGGGATAAATCTAAGGGCTATGGTCATCATCATGGCCAGCTCGTGAGCAGGTACCCCCACTCTTTTCAGTGGATTCAGCAAATGTTCAATACCATCTGTGAGGGTGATGGGTGAAGTGGTGAGGGTCAACATGGAGGTTCCCATGATCAAAAAGATCAGGCGCAAGGCCATAAAAACACCTTGGCGCAAGCCTTCCCATGTCATATTGACTGGCCCCAGCTGAAAAAACACGGTTCCTCTGGTCATAAACAGATTGATGAAAAAAGTAACCATAATCAGCACCATCAGTGGACGAAGTCCCTTGAGCACGTATCGCAAGGGTACTTTGGAACCCGCAATAACCATCAGCAGAAGTGCCATCACCACCAGATAGGCTTTAAAGTCGCGGATCATAAAGAGCCCGGCCATGAACACAAAGGTGCCGATAATCTTTGTCCGGGGATCCAGTCTGTGAATCAGAGATCCCGTGGGATAATGTTGTCCGATGGTGATGTCTTTAAGCATGCTGACTCCCTCTCAAATAACTCAGAATGACTTCTTTTGCCTCTTCAACGGTAAACACATCTTCTGGCAATGCGCATCCCCGTTGGTTCATGGATTTCATTAAATGAGTGATCTGCGGCACTCCCAATCCAATTTCTTCCAGCGTTTCTGCCTGTTGAAAGATGGTGCGTGGGCTGCCTGTTAAGGCAATGGTTCCCTGATGCATGACAATGATCCGATCCACCAATCGCCCGATGTCTTCCATGCTGTGAGAAACCAAGATGACCGTCAGTTGTTGCTGGCGATGCAGGGTTTTGATCTGATCCAGAATTTCATCCCTGCCCCGCGGGTCCAAGCTGGCTGTTGGTTCGTCCAGAATCAGTATATCCGGTTTCATGGCCAGCACACCTGCAATAGCCACCCGGCGGCGCTGCCCGCCGCTCAAATCAAAAGGAGAACGGTCTTTCAGGCCTTCATAGGGGAGCTTGACCATTTCCATTGCTTCTTTGACACGCTTTTGAATCTCCTGCTCATCAAGGTCCAGATTGGCCGGTCCAAAGGCAATATCTTTTGCAACCGTCTCTTCAAAAAGTTGATATTCCGGGTACTGAAAAACCAGCCCCACTTTTTTGCGAATATCTTTCAGTTTAATCCCCGGCTTCGTAATATCCGTCCCGTCGATCCAGATACTGCCGGAAGTAGGCTTCAAAAGACCGTTCAGATGCTGAATGAGAGTGGATTTACCTGATCCGGTGTGACCGATGAGCCCAATGAACTCACCGGGCTCAATGGTCACATTGATATTCTTCAGAGCATGGGTTTCAAAGGGGCTTCCAGGGTTATAGGTATGTGTCAGTTCTTGGATTTTAATTGACATAAATGGTTCACCATCTCTTCCACCGTCAGCACATCCTCAGGCAAATCAATGCCTTCACTTCGGAGTTCAGCTGCCAAGTCTGTCATCTGAGGCACATCCAACCCCAGGGCTTTCAACTCATCCACCCGTGCAAACACTTCCCGGGGTGTCCCCTGCATCACCAACTGTCCATCTTCCATGACCACCACCCGGTGAGCTTCCACGGCTTCTTCCATAAAGTGAGTAATATGAATCACCGTAATGCCTTCTTCCCTATTGAGGTTTCTGATGGCGTTCACCACTTCTCTTCTACCGGAAGGATCCAGCATGGCCGTCGGTTCATCAAATATAATGCAAGCGGGTTTCATGGCTATCACACCGGCGATGGCAATGCGCTGCTTTTGCCCCCCCGACAGGAGGTGTGGCGCTTTATGCCTGTAGT
This sequence comes from Anoxynatronum sibiricum, assembly GCF_039414295.1. Taxonomy (NCBI): domain Bacteria; kingdom Bacillati; phylum Bacillota; class Clostridia; order Eubacteriales; family Clostridiaceae; genus Anoxynatronum; species Anoxynatronum sibiricum. The sequence continues at coordinate 13,838 of NZ_JBCITM010000029.1, forward strand.
CGCTCATGTCTACCCGGTGCAGGGCATTGGTTACCCTGGTTCCAATTTCAGCAGGATCAATTCCCAGATTTTCAGGCCCGAAGGCAACATCTTCTTCTACAATGGTGGCCACAATCTGATTGTCCGGGTTTTGAAAGACCATGCCTGCCGTCTGTCGTATTTCCCAGAGCAGTTCCTGATTCTTCGTATCCATCCCAGCTACCAGAACCGTTCCGGCAGTCGGTAGCAGCAGTGCGTTCAGATGCTTTGCCAGCGTGGATTTTCCTGAGCCATTGTGTCCAATCACCACAAGGTGCTCACCCTTTGAAACGTTCAGGGTCACCTCTTTAAGAGCAATCAGGTCGGCTTCATCATGACTTCTGTATTCAAAGGTCAGGCCTTTAACTTCTATGATGGGTTTCTGTTGATTCATTTCCATCGACGATTCTCCTATACCCTAAAAAAACAGGGACTAAGCATGATGACTTAATCCCGAGTTAGTGTTTATACCAGTTCCAATACGACCATTTCTGCACCGTCACCTTTGCGCGGTTCCAATCTTAAAATACGGGTATATCCGCCATTGCGCTCCTGATACTTGGGTGCAATTTCATCAAAAAGGTTTTTGACAATGGTTTCTTCTGTGATGAAGGCAAGTGCTTGTCGACGGGCATGTAGGTCGCCACGTTTTCCAAGGGTGATCATTTTTTCAGCCAGTCTGCGGGCTTCTTTTGCTCTGGTGACAGTTGTTTGAATCTTGCCGTGTTTCAACAAACTTGTCACCATGTTTCTGAGCATCAGGTCGCGGTGCGCACTGACACGTCCCAGCTTTCGATATGCTGCCATGCTTTTCCCTCCTTACGATACAGTATCAAATCGATGCACCTGACTATTCTTCTTTGGATTTCAGACCCAGGCCCAATGCAATCAGCTTCTTCTGAACTTCTTCCAAAGATTTCTTGCCCAGGTTGCGAACTTTCATCATTTCTTCATCATTCTTTTGGGTCAGCTCTTCCACCGTATTGATGCCTGCCCGCTTTAGACAGTTATAGGAACGCACGGAAAGATCCAGTTCTTCAATGGTCATTTCCAGCACTTTTTCCTTTTCATCGTCTTCCTTCTGCACCATAATTTCCACAGCACTCACGTGCTCGGTCAAGTGAATGAACAGATTCAGATGCTCCGTCATGACTTTTGCAGAAAGAGACAGGGCTTCTTCAGGTTTGATGCTGCCATCTGTGTATACTTCCATGGTCAGTTTATCGTAGTCGGTCATTTGACCCACGCGGGTATTACCCACGGTATAACTGACCTTCTTCACCGGAGTAAAGATGGAATCCACCGGAATAACGCCGATGGGCATGGCTGGCGTTTTATTGCTTTCTGCCGCCACGTATCCTCTGCCCTGTAACACATTCATTTCCATGTTTAAACGTGCACCTGCTGCCAAAGTGGCAATATGCATTTCCGGATTGAGTATTTCAACATCCGCATCCGCAATCAAGTCACCTGCCGTAACAGTTCCTTCGCCTTCCGCTTCGATACGCAGGGTTTTGGGTTCATTTCCATGCACCCGGATTGAAAGGTCTTTAATGTTCAGAATGATCTCTGTGATGTCTTCTTTTACCCCTTCAACATTGTCAAACTCATGCAGAATGCCCTCAATGTGGACAGATGTCACTGCTGCTCCCGGCAGGGAAGACAACATAATGCGTCGCATTGAGTTGCCAAGCGTTGTGCCATATCCGCGTTCCAGCGGTTCAACAACAAACTTACCATACGTGTTGTCCTCGCTGACTTCCACGATCTCAATCTTAGGTTTTTCCATTTCGATCATTCGACTCGTACCCTCCTTTTGACTCCCTGGTCACTCTGGCTCGTTGAGGGGATCAGTATCCGTTCTAACGGATTATTTGGAGTATAGCTCAACAATCAGGTTCTCGGAAATCGGCAGGTCAATATCTTCGCGGTTCGGCATGGAAACCACTTTCCCCTGCAGGTTTTCAAGATCAGCAGACAGCCACTCGGGCGCGTTTCCTTTTGCTTCTTCCACCTGAGCCTTGAATTTGGGAAGGCCTTTGGATCTTTCTGATGCTTTGATTTCATCACCTACGGATACCAGATAGGAAGGAATATCAACCTTCTTGCCATTTACCGTGAAATGACCGTGGACCACCAGTTGTCTGGCCTGTGCCCGTGAAGCGGCAAAACCCAGTCGGAATACCACATTGTCCAGTCTTGTTTCCAGGATTCGAAGCAGATTCTCACCAGTAATCCCTTTCTGGTGATCAGCCATTTCATAATACTTTCTAAACTGAGTTTCCAGAACACCATAATGGCGCTTGGCTTTCTGCTTTTCACGCAGCTGGATTCCATAGTTCGACAGCTTTTTACGGCTGGTTCCATGTTGTCCAGGCGCCATGTTGCGCTTGTTGATTGCACATTTATCGGTATAGCACCGGTCGCCTTTTAAATAAAGCTTCATTCCTTCTCTGCGGCATAGTCTGCACACAGCTTCGGTATATCTTGCCATCGGTTCATGACACCTCCTTAAATATCAATTAGACTCTTCGTCGTTTTGGTGGTCTGCAGCCATTATGCGGAATCGGTGTTTCATCCTTAATCATGCTCACTTCAAGGCCTGCTGCCTGCAGTGAGCGGATGGCTGCTTCTCGGCCCGCTCCGGGTCCTCGCACAAAAACTTCTACAGTTTTCAGCCCATGTTCCATGGCTGCTTTTGCTGCAGATTCTGCTGCCATCTGGGCAGCAAAAGGAGTGGATTTTCGGGAGCCTTTGAATCCCAGCTGGCCTGCACTGGCCCAGGCAATGGTATTGCCGCTGGTGTCTGTCAAGGTGATGATTGAATTATTAAAAGTGGACTGAATATGTGCATGACCACGTTCGATATTCTTGCGCTCTTTTCTTCTTCGGCTGACTTTCTTGCGTACTGCTTTTGCCATTCGCTCTTCCCTCCTTACTTAACTATTTTTTCTTCTTGCGTCCAACAGTCTTTTTAGGACCTTTACGTGTTCTTGCGTTGGTTTTGGTTTTTTGTCCATGCACCGGCAATCCTTTAATGTGTCGGATCCCGCGATAGCATCGGATTTCTTTTAGACGTTTAATGTTCAGCGCAATTTCCCGGCGCAGATCACCTTCTACATGGTAGTCGGTGTCAATGGTCTTACGAAGTGAACTAACTTCTTCTTCGGTCAGATCCTTAATGCGGGTATCCGGGTTAATGTTGCAGCTTGCCAGAATTTTGTTGGATGTGTTGCGTCCGATTCCAAAAATATAGGTCAGTCCAATTTCAACGCGCTTATCTCTGGGTAAATCCACACCAGCAATACGTGCCATTAACAAATACACCTCCTAAATCAGTTCCTTAAGTTTATTCAACGTTAATTTATATGTGACGGTGATAACTGCGAAGTGTCCTTCGCTCTATTGCACAGGGAATCAGGTAAACCTGACAGCCGCTCCCTGAAATCCATAGGGTTATCCTTGTTTTTGTTTATGCTTGGGGTTCTGGCAAATCACCATAACTTTCCCACTGCGGCGAATCACCTGACATTTTTCACAGATAGGTTTTACGGAAGCTCTCACTTTCAACCTAATCCCTCCTTCTTCAACGTTCACTTGTGGATTAGCCGGTTACTTTTTACGCCAGGTGATGCGGCCTCTCTTAAGGTCATAAGGAGACAGTTCCACAGTCACCTGATCTCCCGGAAGAATTCGGATAAAATGCATTCGGAGTTTTCCGGAGATATGGGCCAAAATTTCATGACCGTTTTCCAGCTGTACAATAAACATGGCATTCGGTAATGCTTCTTTGACGGTACCTTCTACTTCAATGACATCCTTCTTTGACATGCAGCCATCACCCTCCATTCTTCCCCGGCTCGTTGTCCGTCAATCTTTCCAGTTCAACTCTTATCAGGGCATTGTTCATTTTTTTCTCCGACAGAATGCGTTGTCGAATCTCTTCGGAGATCAGGCCCGCCGAGACGAAATGCTTGCTCTTTTTCTTCTTTGGCCTGTCAAGTCTTCGCAGCTTGCCGTCAACCAGCAAAGCGTGGGTTTCATCCAGTACATCGATGACAACCAGATACCTTCCTTTGTCCCGACCCTGAATCGACCTGACTACCTGCCCAATTTGAAGTGGTTCCTGTTTCACAATGTCACCTCTTTATCCGGCATTCAGCACTGTCAGCAATTCCGGTTCTCCATCAGTGATGGCGATGGTATGTTCATGATGTGCAGAGCGTTCGCCATCTGCAGTGATGACCGTCCATCCGTCAGGCATGACGCTTACTTGGTAGGTGCCCTGATTGATCATGGGCTCAATGGCCAAAACCATGCCTGATTTAAGTCTCGGTCCTTTTCCCGCCAACCCGAAATTGGGAATCTGGGGTTCTTCGTGCAGCGCTGTCCCAATGCCATGTCCCACATAATTTCGAACCACCGAAAAGCCAGCTGCTTCTACATACGACTGGATCGCATGGGAGATATCTGACAATCGATACCCTTCCCGGGCATACCGGATTCCCTCATAAAAGCTGTTCCTTGTGATGTCGATGAGCCGTTTTGTCTGGGTACTGATGGTACCCACCGGATAGGTTTTGGCAGCATCTGCAAAGTATCCGTTAAGTTGAACGCCTGTATCAATGCTGATCATATCGCCTTCCACAAGTTGAACTTGGCCTGGGATTCCGTGAACCACCTGGTGGTTAATGGAGCTGCAGATGGAGGCTGGAAAACCGCTGTAACCCTTAAATGCGGGCACACCACCCCTGGAACGTATATGGGCTTCTGCCGCTTCGTCCAGCTCTATGGTGGTAATTCCCGGCCGCACCATCTGTTTCATGAGGTCGTGGACTTCTGCCACAATGACCCCGGCCTTTCTGATCTGTTCAATTTCCTGTCGAGATCGGATGTTTATCATGATCAAGCGTCCTTTAATGCTTCGTATATAGCTTTTGTTACCGCTTCAATGCTCTGTTCTCCATCGATGGTGACCAGTAAATCCTGTGATTGGTAGAATTCAATGAGCGGAGCTGTTTCGTTCTCATAAACCTGGATGCGTTTTTCAGCCGTTTCCCGCTGATCATCCTTTCGTTGAATCACTTCGCCTCCGCAGGAGTCACAGATCCCTTCGGTGGCTGTTGGTTTAAAGACAACATGATAAGTTGCACCACACTGTTGACACACACGCCGACCAATCGCCCTCTCAATGAGAGTTTCCCTGGCCACATGTATGTTGATCACCCTGTTAAGGGCACTGCCATCTTCCTTTAGAAACCGTTCCAGCGCCTCGGCCTGAACAACCGTGCGGGGAAAGCCATCCAGCAGAAATCCCGTCTGGCAATCCTCCTGCTTCAACCGATCCTGGACGATGGCCACCACCAGCTCGTCGGGCACCAGCAGCCCCTGATCCAGATAGCTTTTTGCTTCTTTACCCAGGGGGGTTTCCTGTTTGATGTTGGCCCGGAAGATATCACCGGTGGAAATTTGTGGAATGTGATACTTGTTTATCAACGATTGTGCCTGTGTTCCTTTTCCTGCATTGGGCGGTCCCAGCAGAATGAGTCTCATCTTATCATCTCCCATGGAGTCTGTTGACAATCGAGGCACAAGGAATTACTTCAGGAAACCCTGGTAGTGACGCATCATCATTTGAGCTTCGATTTGCTTCACTGTTTCAAGGGCAACCCCGACAACAATCAGTAAGGCTGTGCCTCCGAAAGATACCGGCATGCCTGTAAAATTAAGAATGATCATCGGCATCATGGCAATGGTCGCTAAAAAGACAGCGCCGGCCAGTGTAATGCGATTCAGCACTTTTGCCAGGTAATCGGAAGTGGGTTTTCCAGGGCGAATGCCAGGGATAAAACCACCATTTTTTTTCATATTGGATGCAATTTCAACGGGGTTAAACGTGACCGCTGTGTAAAAGTAAGTAAAAAAGATAATCAGCAGCGCGCTCATCAGAGCATAAATGTAAATCCCCGGGCTGCCGCTGGGTGAAAGCCATTTGGCAATGAAAAGGGCAAATCCACTGTTTTCGCCCACAAAGAACGCAATGGTCTGCGGAAATGCCAAAATTGACATGGCAAAGATCACAGGAATAACACCTGCCTGATTCACCTTCAACGGAATATGGGTGCTTTGTCCGCCGTACATTTTTCGGCCAACAACTCGTTTTGCGTATTGTACAGGAATCTTACGCTGACCTTCCTGAATAGCCACTACACCTGCAACAATGAACATCGCCACGATGGCAAAAATAACAAGTGTAATGATGTGAATTTCGCCCTGTCTGGTCAGCATGAAGGTGCGGTACACCCCATCAGGAATCCCTGCCACGATACCAGTGAAAATCAGAAGGGAAATTCCATTGCCAATTCCATGCTCTGTAATCTGCTCACCTAACCACATGAGGAACGCTGTTCCAGCCGTCAGAGTTAAGATCACCACGATAATGCTGAAGGTGTCACGCCGAATCAGGGCTCCCCGGAACAGTCCCACACTGATGCCAGTAGCTTGGATCAACGCAAGGACCACTGTTCCATAACGGATATACTGGGCAATTTTCTTTCTTCCTTCTTCGCCTTCCTTTGACAACTCTTCGAGTGCAGGAATTGCAATGGTCAACAGTTGCATAATAATGGAAGCAGTGATGTAAGGAGTAATACTGAGAGCAAAGATGGTCATGTTTCCAAAAGCTCCGCCGGAAAACATATCAAACATTGACAGGAGCCCTGCATTCTGAACGATATCTCGAACATAGTCAATGTTCACACCTGGCACCGGAATAACTGCCCCGAGGCGGAAGATCATCAGCATCAGCATGGTAAATGTCATTTTTTTGCGCAGGTCCGGGATTTTCCAGGCATTTCTCAGGGTAGCGAGCAATTAAATCACCTCAGCCTTTCCGCCGGCATTTTCGATCTTCTCAATGGCGGATTTGGTAAATTTAGCAGCTTTTACCGTCACTTTTTTTGTCAGTTCGCCATCGCCAAGCACTTTCAATCCGTCTTTTTCGATTTTTTTGATGGCGCCAATTTCTTTCAGTAACTCAGCACTCACTTCTGTCTGATCTTCAAAGCGGTTGAGCTCGTCCACATTGATGAGATTGTACTGTTTTTTGAAGATGTTTGTAAAGCCTCTTTTGGGAATTCGTCTTGCCAAGGGCATTTGTCCACCCTCAAATCCAATACGAACGCCGCCGCCGCTACGGGAACGCTGTCCGTCGCCGCCTCGGCCGGCACTTTTTCCAAGTCCTGATCCGGTTCCCCGGCCTTTACGCTTGGTTTTATGAACACTGCCTTTGGCAGGTCTGAGTTCATGCAGTTTCATGGTCACACCTCCTGTGCTTAAATCTCTTCCACTTGAACCATGTGCTTAATAACTTCTATCATCCCATTCAAAGATGGGGTCATTTCTTTTTCCACTGATTGCCCAATCTTTTTCAGGCCAAGGGCCGCCACGGTTTTACGCTGCTTGGGCAGTCTTCCGATCAGGCTTTTGGTCAGTTTAATTCTCACTGTCGCCATGATGTTTCACTCCTAACCCATAATTTCTTCTACGGTTTTACCCCGCAGACGAGCGACGTCTTCAGCCCGCTTCAGCTGTTTTAATCCTGCCATGGTCGCATTTACCATGTTGCGGGAATTGTTTGATCCCAGGGATTTGGCTCGAACGTCTTTGAGTCCAGCCAGTTCCAGTACTGCACGTACCGGGCCGCCGGCAATGATTCCGGTACCTTCAACCGCAGGCATGATTAAGACTCTGCCTGCACCAAAGTGGCCTTTGACTTCGTGGGGTATGGTGGTTCCCAGAATTGGCACCTGAATCATGTTCTTCTTGGCATCTTCAATGCCTTTTCGAATGGCATCCGGAATTTCCATTGCTTTACCGGATCCAATGCCTACGCGACCGTTTTCGTCACCGACGACAACAATGGCTGCGAAACGGAAGTTCCGACCACCTTTGACAACTTTGGTGACGCGTCTAATATCAACAACTTGCTCTTTAATGTCAAGTTGTGAAGCATCAATTCGAACTTTCTGCATGGTTTTCCCTCCCTCCTAAAACTTCAGACCGGATTCCCGTGCGCCTTCGGCGAGGGCTTGCACCCGTCCATGATAGATGTAACCGCCACGGTCAAAGGTAACGGTCTCAATGCCTTTTTCTTTGGCGCGCTCTGCCACCAGCTTTCCGACAATTGCTGCTGCTTCTTTGGAACCCGTGGACTTCACCTGTCCTTTTACCGGTTGCTCCATGGAAGAGGCGGATACCAGTGTGATACCTCTTGCATCATCAATTACCTGTGCATAAATGTGGCTCAGGCTGCGATAAACATTTAATCTAGGCCGTTGTGCTGTACCGGCAACTTTGTTGCGCAGGCGCATATGCCTTTTTAAACGTAAGCTATTTTTACTGGGCTTCTTAAGCAACGTGTGACACCCCTTTCATTGACTATTTGCCGGTTTTTCCTTCTTTACGACGAATGATTTCGCCGGCATATCGAACACCTTTGCCTTTGTATGGCTCAGGCTTGCGGTAAGCTCTGATTTTAGCGGCATAGTTGCCCACCAGTTGCTTATCAATTCCTTTAACAATAATTTCTGTTTGAGAAGGCACATCAAGTGTAATCCCTTCTGGCTCTGTTAACTCAACGGGATGAGAATAGCCGAGGCTCAAAACAACCTGGCTGCCCTGCTTGTTGGCACGGTAACCAACACCAACGATCTCCAGCTTCTTTTCAAATCCTTTAGTGACACCTTCAACCATGTTGGCCACCAGTGACCGCGAAAGGCCATGCAGGGATTTATGTTTTTTAAGATCGGAGGGCCGGGTAATAGTAACGACACCATCTGCCACTTCGACCGAAATCTCTTTGCTGATTTGCTGGGAAAGTGTTCCCATAGGTCCTTTAACCGTTACCAGGTTCTTTTCGTCGATTTTAATCTCAACACCCTGTGGCAAATCAATTGGTTTTTTTCCAATTCTGGACATGCTTCCACCTCCTGTTCGATCGCCGGAGATTACCAGACGTAAGCGATGACTTCGCCGCCTACACCTTGCTCTCTGGCTTGTTTGTCAGTAATCAGACCTTTTGATGTTGAGATAATGGCAACACCCAGGCCTCCAAGTACTTTGGGAACGTCATCTTTGTTGGCATACACCCGGAGTCCCGGTTTTGAAATTCGCTTGATGCCGGTGATGACTTTTTCGTTTTCACGACTGTATTTCAACTGAATGCGGATGATTCCCTGTTTGCCGTCTTCGATGACATCAAAGCTTTTGATGAAGCCTTCCGCCAGCAAAATACGCGCAACTTCCTTTTTGATGTTGGAAGCAGGAACATCTACCGATTCATGCTTTACTGCACTCGCATTTCTGACTCTTGTCAGCATATCCGCCAATGGATCAGTCATTGTCATGGCATTACCCTCCTTCCTGGTTTACCAGCTGGCCTTGCGAACCCCTGGTATTTGTCCTTTGTATGCCAGTTCTCTGAAACAAATCCGACAAATGCCGAACTTGCGTAGTACTGCGTGCGGTCTTCCGCAACGCTTGCAACGTGTATAGGCACGTGTGGAATATTTCGGTTGTCTCGATTGCTTTACTTTAAGCGATGTTTTAGCCACCGGCTTGTCCCTCCTTTAATTACTACTTTGCAAACGGCATACCCATTAATCGAAGTAGTTCACGACACTCCTCATCCGTTTTGGATGTGGTGACAAAGATAATATCCATGCCGCGTGTGGTTTCCACTTTATCATAGTCAATTTCCGGGAAGATCAGATGCTCTTTGATTCCCAGTGAGTAGTTTCCCCGTCCGTCAAACGCTTTTGCACTAACACCTCTGAAATCTCGTACGCGGGGAAGGGCAATGTTCATCAGGCGATCAGCAAACTCATACATCTTCTGGCCCCTCAGGGTTACTTTTGCTCCCACCGGCATTCCTTCACGCACTTTAAAGTTTGAAACTGATTTTTTTGCCCGGGTGACAACGGGTTTTTGTCCAACGATGAGTGTCAGTTCACCGACTGCCGACTCCAGCGCTTTGGCATTGTCTTTTGCATCGCCAAGCCCCATGTTGACGACAATCTTTTCAAGTCTTGGAATTTCCATGACTGATTTATATTGAAATTTCTCTTTCATCGCAACAGCAACTTCAGTGTTATACTTTTCTTTCAATCTTGCCATCGGTGGTCGTACCTCCCTTCTCCATCAAATTAATCAAGTACTTCTCCAGTTTTTTTGCTTACACGCACTTTTTCGCCGCTATTGAGCATTTTGAATCCAACCCGAACACCTTGATTGGCTTTCTTTTCAAAATACATGACGTTTGATACATGAACGGGAGCTTCTTGGGTAACAATGCCACCCTGCTGGATTTTTTGAGTCGCTTTCTGGTGCTTTTTAACCATGTTGACACCTTCAACGATAACCCGTTGCTCTTTGGGGAACACTTGGAGAATCTGGCCTTTTTTGCCCTTATCCTTACCGGCGATCACCACAACGGTGTCTCCTTTTTTTACTCGCATGCAGCACACCTCCTTTTATAATACTTCCGGTGCCAGCGAGACAATTTTCATGAATTCCTTGTCCCGAAGTTCTCTGGCCACGGGTCCGAAAATACGGGTTCCCACAGGTTGTTTATCGTCTTTGATAATGACTGCCGCATTCTCGTCAAAGCGGATATGAGTTCCGTCTTTACGACGTACAGTGGCATTGGTGCGAACAACCACAGCTTTAACAACTGTTCCTTTTTTGACAACTCCGCCGGGTGTTGCGCTTTTAACAGAACAAACAATAATGTCACCAATTCTTGCATATCTTCTTCTGGTACCGCCAAGCACACGAATGCAAAGCAGTTCCTTTGCACCTGAGTTGTCAGCAGCTTTCAGCCTGGATTCCTGTTGAATCATTGCGGCCCCTCCTTCCAATGTAAGTCTTACTTCGCTTTTTCGATGATTTGAACCAACCGCCATCTTTTATCTTTTGACAGTGGTCTGGTTTCCATGATTCGAACGCGATCACCAGCTTGACACTGGTTCAGTTCGTCATGGGCTTTGAATTTTTTGGTCCGCTTCACTGCTTTTCCGTACAGCGGATGTCTTTCCTTATTCACAACGGATACGACAATGGTCTTATCCATTTTATCGCTGGTAACCATACCGACTCTTGTTTTTCTGGCTTTTCTTTCCAAGACAAGGGCCTCCTTTCACGTAAACTCCGTATGGGATCAAAGCGGACTATCCTTCGTTGATTTCACGCTCACGCAAAACAGTTTTCACACGTGCAATATCTCTTTTGACATGGCGGATCCGCAAAGGGTTTTCCAGCTGACCGGTTGCTAACTGAAAGCGCAGGTTAAACAGTTCACCTTTATGATCGGTCAGTTTCTGTGTCAATTCTGCACTTGTCATATCTTTCAAAGCATTAGCTTTCATCAGCTTCACCACCTATTCCTTCTAATTCTCTTCTGGAAACAACTTTGCATTTCACGGGCAATTTATGCATTGCCAGACGCATTGCTTCCCGGGCTTTTTCTTCAGACACACCGGCAATTTCAAACATTACCCGGCCTGGCTTAACAACTGCAACCCAAAACTCGGGAGCACCTTTACCAGCACCCATGCGGGTTTCAGCTGGCTTCTTGGTTACCGGCTTATGTGGGAAAATTTTGATCCATACCTTACCACCACGTTTGATGGATCGGGTCATGGCAATACGTGCTGCTTCAATCTGATTAGAGGTGATCCATGAGGCTTCAGTTGCCATCAGGCCAAAATCACCGTATGAGACTGTATTTCCTTTCATCGCGCGGCCTTCCATTTTACCCCGGAAAACACGGCGGCGTTTAACACGTTTAGGCATTAACATGCACGATTCCTCCTTCCTGTCACATGTTGCTCAGGCTGACACCTGTATCATGATGACGCTGCGTCAGTTATTGAGCCGCAGCTTCCTTTTTTTTGTCTGTTTTCTTTTCAGGAAGTATCTCACCCTTGTAGATCCAGACTTTTACACCCAGTTTTCCATAGGTGGTAGTGGCTTCATGGAACCCATAATCAATGTCTGCCCGCAATGTGTGCAGCGGCACATTTCCTTGATTATAGCCTTCGGTACGAGCAATCTCAGCACCGCCTAAACGGCCTGCAGTTGCAACCTTAACACCTTTAGCACCAGCGCGGAATGCCCGTTGCATTGCCTGTTTCATGGCTCGGCGGAAAGCAACACGACGCTCAAGTGATAACGCAATGTTTTCAGCAACAAGCTGTGCATCGATTTCTGGGTACTTGATTTCTACCACGTTGATCAGCGTGTTTTTTCCTGTCATTTTTTCCAGGTCTTTGCGAAGTTCTTCAACACCCTGTCCACCTTTGCCGATGACCATGCCCGGTTTTGCTGTATGAATGTTAACTTTCACCCGATTGTTGGCTGCTCGTTCAATTTCAATCTTTGACACGCCTGAAGTAAACAGCTTGTCTTTGACATATTTTCGAATGTTGCAGTCTTCAATCAGAATGTCGCCAAAATCTTTTTTGTTGGCATACCATTTGCTATCCCAGTCTTTAATAATGCCAACTCGTAACCCATGAGGATTTACCTTTTGACCCATTCTATCCCTCCTTACCCGGTTTTTCCCGTAATACGACACCAATATGGCTGGTTCGTTTCAGGATCTGTGAAGCCCTTCCCTGAGCGCGGGGTCTGAAACGCTTCAGCGTGGGGCCCTGGTTTGCATAAATTTCTGCCACATACAAGCTGTCTTTATTCATCTGATGGTTGTTTTCTGCATTGGCAATGGCAGATTTTACAATTTTTTCAATGACCGGTGAAGCACCACGGGGGGTAAACTTCAAAATGGCCAATGCTTCATCTACTTTTTTGCCTCTGATCAGATCGGCAACCAGCTTCGCTTTTCTCGGAGCAATGCGTACATGTCTGGCTACTGCTTTTGCTTCCATAGCCATAAACCTCCTTTCGTCGCTTTCAGTTTATCTATTTCCGTTTGCTGCTTTTTTCGGAATCGTCATGGCCACGGTAGGTACGTGTCAATGCAAATTCTCCCAGCTTATGCCCGACCATATCCTCCGTTATGTACACGGGGATGTGTTTGCGTCCATCATGCACCGCAATGGTGTGTCCGATCATTTGTGGAAAGATGGTGGATGCCCGGGACCATGTTTTGATTACTTTTTTGGATCCGCCATCGTTCATCTCTTCAATTTTTTTCAACAGTTTTTCATGGACAAAAGGTCCTTTTTTTGAAGATCTGCTCATTCTTGTTCCTCCCTTCGGCAGCTTTAACGTACGCCCTGCTTACTTCTTGCGTCGTTTGACAATCATCTTGTCAGATGCTTTGTTCTTTTGGCGGGTTTTGTATCCCAAAGCTGGTTTTCCCCAAGGAGTTACCGGCCCTGGACGTCCAATGGGTGCTCGACCTTCACCACCACCGTGAGGATGGTCATTGGGGTTCATGGCAGAACCACGCACCGTTGGACGAATACCCATGTGCCTGGTACGTCCTGCTTTACCGATGCTGATATTCTCATGATCAAGGTTGCCCACCTGACCGATGGTTGCACGACACTCAATCAGGATGTAGCGGATTTCTCCGGAAGGTAAACGCAACAGCGCGTATTTTCCTTCTTTTGCCATCAACTGAGCTGAGTTTCCGGCAGCACGGGCAATCTGTCCGCCTTTTCCGGGTTTCATTTCAATGTTGTGCACCACAGTACCGACGGGAATGCTTTTCAACGGCAGCGCATTGCCTACTTTAATATCGGCACCTTCACCTGACTCAACTTTATCGCCCACTTTCAAGTGGTTTGGAGCCAGAATGTAACGCTTGTCACCATCCGCATAATGTAGCAGCGCAATGTTGGCACTGCGATTGGGATCATACTCTATGGTTGCCACTTTTGCCGGCACACCATCTTTGTTTCTTTTAAAATCAATGATTCTGTATTTTCTCATGGCACCGCCACCGCGATGGCGAACCGTGATTTTACCCTGTGCATTTCTTCCCCCACTCTTTTTCAGGGGTGCCAGAAGAGATTTTTCCGGTTCTACTTTTGAAAGCTCCTCAAAGGTGGATACGGACATATGTCTTCTGGCCGGGGAAGTGGGTTTGTATTTTTTTATCGCCATAACTTTACCTCCTCCACAAAGCCGTTAATTACATGCCTTCAAAGAATTCAATTTCTTTGCTTTCTGCTGTCAGTTGAACAATGGCTTTTTTCCAGTCTGGGCGTTTGCCAACGTGGCGGCCCATTCTTTTGGTTTTGCCTTTCATGTTCATGGTGTTAACGCTGTCAACCTTCACCGAAAAAATCTTTTCGATGGCATTTTTAATCTCGGTCTTGTTGGCATTTTTGCGAACCACGAAGGCGTATTTTTTATCAGCCAGGCCGCTCATGCTCTGCTCAGTGACCAGAGGTCTTAAAATCACGCTGTACGGATCAAACATTATGCGTACACCTCCTCCACTTTCTCAACGGCATTTCTGGTGATGATGAAGCGGTCATACTTCAGAATGTCGTAAACATTCAGCGTATTCACCAGTGTTGTCTGTATGCCGGGAATATTTCTGGCTGAACGAATCACACTGTCATTCACCTGCTCCATGACGATGAGCGCTTTGCCGTCAACTTTAAGGTTCTTAAGGATGTTGGTCATTTCTTTTGTTTTGGGTTGTGTCATTTGCAGATCATCCAAAACAATCAGCGTTTCGCTGAGCACTTTTGACGACAGTGCCGATTTCAGCGCTAAACGTCTCACCTTTTTGGGCAGCTTATAGCTGTGATCCCTGGGCTTGGGTGCAAAAACAGTTCCTCCACCAACCCAGATAGGTGAGCGGCTGGACCCATGACGGGCACGACCGGTTCCCTTTTGACGCCATGGCTTTCTGCCGCCGCCTCTTACTTCTGCACGGGTTTTGGCAGACTGTGTTCCTTGTCGCTTATTGGCTAGCTGATTCTTAACAACAGCATGCATGACATGCGTGTTAATCTCTACGCCGAAAATGCTGTCGTTCAGCTGAATTTCACTGACTTTTTCTCCAGATACATTGTAAACGGGTACTGTAGGCATTTAAGCTCCTCCTTTCCAACCTATTTTTCCTGAGTTTTTCGAGCTTCTTTAACGAATACCATGCCTTTTTTGGGACCGGGAACGGCGCCTTTAACCAGAATGGCGTTTCTTTCAGCATCGACTCGAACCACTTCCAGATTTTGCATCGTCACGCGTACAGAACCCATTTGTCCTGGTAGCTTTTTACCTTTAAATACGCGGCTGGGGGAAGAAGATCCTCCCATGGAACCTGGATTTCTGTGATAGTGAGAACCGTGGGACATGGGACCGCGGCTTTGGTTGTGGCGTTTGATAACACCTTGGAAGCCTTTACCTTTTGAAGTGCCGGTAATGTCAACCTTGTCGCCCGCCACAAAGACATCGGCATTTAGTTCCTGCCCAACCTGATAGCCAGACGGATCTTTCACTTTGATTTCACGCAGGTACTTGCGGTAACCAACGCCTGCTTTATCAAAGTGACCCTTGGCCGGTTTAATGGTGCGATTCTCTTTGGTAGTGCTGAAAGCTATTTGAACCGCAGTATAGCCTTCTTTTTCTTTTGTTTTAATCTGTGTGACCTGGTTGGTTTCGACAGCGATGACAGTCACCGGGATCACGTTCCCTAGTTCGTCAAACACCTGGGTCATACCAACTTTTCTACCCATTAATCCTTTCATGTTCAAAACACCTCCTGTTAATCTTACAGCGGATTGCGTCAGCAATCATACTAAGATTGATCTTCTATGAAAGATCGATCAAACAATCGCTGCTTTCCTATAACTTGATTTCAATATCCACGCCCGCTGGCAAATCCAGTTTCATAAGTGAATCGACCGTCTTGGGTGTGGGGCTCAGAATGTCAATCAAACGTTTGTGAGTGCGCATTTCGAACTGCTCTCTGGAATCTTTGTGTTTGTGTACCGATCGCAGGATGGTAACGATCTGCTTTTCAGTAGGCAGGGGGATTGGCCCTGACACATCGGCACCACTTCTTTTAGCAGTGTCGACAATCTTTTCTGCCGATTGGTCCAGCACCTTGTGATCATACGCCTTCAATCTGATTCTGATTTTTTGTTTTGCTTTAGCCATTTGCTAACCTCCTCCATTCGCACGTTTTCGTGCGACAGGACATGAACACTGCTCCGGGTGTGTTGCATTTTTTTAAATCCGAAACATTTCTATCCAGTCGCCTGATTCTTAGATCCGACATTCTCCACGGAAATTCCCCTTCGAAAGGCCACCTTCCGCTTCATCGCATAAAATGGGACACTTAAGTATTTTATAATACAATTGCAAGAAAAGCAAGATGATTTGACTGTTTTTTTCTGCAAAAACCAACTTTATTAACTTCTTTTTTTGTGCGCCTGCCCATCATCTGAAATTAAGGTAAAAAAGGACCAGGCTTTTGCCTGGTCCCCTAAGCTGCTTCACATCGTGATCGGCTACAGCAATTACTCGATGATCTGAGCGACAACACCGGCACCTACTGTTCGGCCGCCTTCGCGAATGGCAAATCGCAGGCCTTCTTCGGTGGCGATGGGGCTGATCAGTTCGATGTCCATGGTGATGTTGTCACCAG
>NZ_JBCITM010000030.1:0-26204 GCF_039414295.1 Anoxynatronum sibiricum
CATAATCGGCATGGCCGGGGCAGTCAACGTGGGCGTAGTGGCGGTTCGGAGTTTCGTACTCAACATGCGCTGTTGAGATGGTGATGCCTCTTTCTCTTTCTTCAGGCGCTTTGTCGATCATGTCAAAGGCCACTGCTGATCCGGTACCAAATCGCTTGTTCAGTACTGAGGTGATGGCCGCTGTCAGCGTGGTTTTGCCATGGTCAACGTGACCAATGGTTCCAATGTTTACGTGGGGTTTTGTTCTTTCAAATTTTGCTTTTCCCATTTTCGTTCCTCCCTTTTTCAACTCGCCCGATAAACTCAGGCTTTTCTGGTTTCCAGGTAACGTTCGAGTTTTCGCTTGACGCGTTGCAGTGCATTATCAATGGATTTGACATGCCGATTCATTTCACAGGCAATTTCCTGGTATGATCTGCCATTGACATACAACGTCAGTACTTTCAGCTCCAGATCACTGAGAATATCACCAATACGATTCTCAATACTTCCCAGTTCTTCCCTGCAAATCATCAGTTCTTCGGGATTGGTCAACCGGTGTCCTGATAAAACATCCAGCAACGTCCGTTCAGATTCTTCGTCATACATGGGCTTATTGAGGGATATGTATGAATTCAGGGGAATATGTTTCTGCCTGGTGGCTGTTTTTATGGCGGTTATCATTTGTCGGGTAATGCACAGCTCAGCAAAAGCTTTAAAAGAACATGGCCTCTCGTCCTGATAATCCCGGACTGCCTTAAACAGACCAATCATCCCTTCCTGAATAATGTCTTCCCTGTCGGCACCAATCAAATAATAGGACCGCGCTTTGGAACGCACAAAATTCTTGTACCGATTCATGAGAATCTCAAGAGATTTCAAATCTCCCTGTCTGGCAGCTTGAATTACCTGTTCGTCTGAAGGCAGTTGTTGGTTGACACTCGCCGTGCATGGCGCATCGCCAGTCCCTGCACCCATCCACATCACCTCCGGCAAAGCTGGATTTGGTGCTGCATTGAAACTACCGCTATTATATCCCATGCCTTCCCCTGTCGTCAACCGATGCCTCAACAACCTCAGCGGCGACGATGATCTGAGCGGTCCCGCCGATTGGACGACGGCTTTTTTTCAGGTTTATTACGTAAAATCTCCAACTTCTGAAGTGTTTCTTCATCGATTCGATTGGAAAGAAAATCTTTCTCGTGCCTAAGCTGACGGGCCGTTTCCCTGATACGTCCACGGGCAGCTGTCAGGTCCAGCTCCAGTTCGCGCACACTTACCCGCACCGCACCACTGCCCAACACCATCAGTTGTTCTGTCCAGTCATTGGTGACCACGATGACCCGTCTTTTTTTGGCAAGTTCCTGGATGGATTTTTCGATATAACTGTCTGCTGTCATTTTTTCTTTGGTAAAGATCACTTCAACACCCTGTATGATTTCACGGTGTTCCCGGGCACGAGGGGCCAAATGGGCGTCAAAAACGATACGCACATCAATTCCGCGAAAAGTGCGGTATTCAGCCATCAGATCAATGAGACGGTCCCGGGCGCCCTGAAAGTCATGCTTTACCATTGCCTGCAGCTCAGGGAGTGCGTTCATCACATTATAGCCATCCAGAATCAGTATTTCTTTCACCTGGCTGCCTCCGAACTCATCATTTGCCGAAGCCGTTGCCGGGATATTTCATACAGCAGCACGCCTGCCGCCACAGAGGCATTCAGGGAACCGGTACTGCCTGCCATGGGAATTCTCACCAGGTAATCGCAGTGTTCTCTCACCAGGCGGGAAATTCCTTTGCCCTCACTGCCAATGACCAATCCCAAAGGACCTGTCAGATCCTGATCCATGGCATTGACACTACTGCTGCCTTCGCCGCCGGCAATCCAGAATCCTTCTTTTTTAAGTTGCTTCAATGTATCTGTCAGGTTGGAAACCTGCGCTACCGGTATATGTTCCAACGCACCGCTGGCGACCTTGGATACAACCGGTGTGACGCCGGCTGCCCTGCGTTTGGGAATAACGACGCCATGAGCTCCAAAAACTTCTGCACTGCGGAGAATGGAACCTAAGTTGTGGGGATCTTCCACCCCGTCCAAAATAAGAATCAGCGGTGTTTGTTCGGCTTGGCTTTTTCGAATCATCACTTCCATAGAAGTGTATTGAAACGCTGGCACCACCGCAATCACCCCCTGATGATTATCACTGCGGGAGATGCGATCCAACTCCTGTCTTTCCATTAGTTTGACCGGGACACGCTTTTTCTTTGCCTGGTCACGAATCTCCTGTAAGACACGGTCTTTTCCAGAAGTCAGAAGAAAAATTTCCAGTATTTCCCTGCCGGCTCTCAGTGCTTCCCGCACAGCATTTCTGCCTTCCAGCTGATCTGACATGTTTTTTCATTCCTTTCGCTACAAATTACGAAACTGCTCTGCCACTTCACGGCTTTTTCCACAGCTCATGGCACCTTCACCACAGGGACCACTGACACAATCCGGTCCGGCGACCCGAAACAGATTGGGAGCCTTTTGCTTGACTTGCCGCAACATCTCTGTTGCCATTTCCCTTATTTCCCACTGGGCTCGGTTGCAACAGCGCACATTAAAGAAATGAAGCAGACTGCGGGCATTCATGGTCACGACTATTTTAGTTTCGCAGGCGTTGGGTAGCACATAACGAGCATCTTCAATGGCTGCTTTTTCAGCGATGCCTGCTGCTTTTTTTTCTGAAAATCCTTCATTTATCAGCTTTTTCAGATGCTTCTCTTTCAAACCATCAGCCAGCTGATCATATGCTGTCTGCTGATCTGCCATGGCTTTCAGATAACATTTCCTGAGGGCGTCATCTTCTTCGACGGCCCGGGGTATAATATAGTCAAAACCACCCTCCCGCACGTAGCGCTGGCTTTTCTGGGAAAAGCTGGCAATGCGGTGCCTTACCAGCTGATGTGTCAGGCTGCGGGAGACACCTTCAATGGCAAAGGTAAAACTGACATGTTCAAAAGGAGACTGGTGCCCCATGTCACTGAGAACGCCCACCAGCCGTTTGATTTCTGCATCACTCATTTCGTCCAGAAGAGTGGTCACTCCATGGGAAGAATAGCACAGGCGGGCAGCAGCAGCCACCACCTTTTCAGGCTCTGGGGTATGAGCAATCAGGTCAACTCTGGGTGTCGTTTTCATGGTTTTCTAGTCCTCCTTCAATCAGGATTTGTTTCACTGGCAGCACAAAAAGCAGATACCCCCGAACGCGGGCTTCATATGTGCCGGAAAGCCGGGCTTCTGCCAACTTGTTTTCCCCGGGTACCGGATACAGGATCAGGGTGTCACCCTCTTCCGACACTTGCTCCACACTGATGGTGCGGAAGGTGTGCAGTTTTTCCAGTAAAGGCGGCATGCCGACTTGGAGCGGTGCCGCCAACCTGGCAAATCCGGCATACTGTTCAAGGGCCTTGGTTGACGGCGTGACCGGATCAAGAAGAACCGACTTTATGCTCAGAAGGAGGAACAACACCAAAATAATAATGGCCATGCGCCGATCATATCGCTTCATGAGAGGATCCCGCCTCCTCTCTGGTTTTTTCCAGCAGTTCGACGGCTTTTGTCATGACAGCCATTAACCGCGGAAGCTCGTTGCGATAGTAAAGCCACCCCAAGAGCGCTTCAAAGCCAGTGGCCACCCGATAAGTTGCCGGGTCTGTGTTTTTGGGTACTGTTCCTGACTTTTGGTTTCGGCCCCGCCTCACCGCATTCTTTTCCAGGTCTGTCAAGAAGGGCTGGAGCTGCCGTACCATTTCTGCCTGAGCTACTGCATTGACATATGTCACCGTGCGTCGATGCAACCGATGAATGGTGGTATGGGGTTTTCGAATTAAGTAGTCACGCATATACATTTCAAAAAGGGCATCTCCCATATAGGCCAGGGTGAGAGGTGCCATGGTTTCCACCTGATGACTTTCCGTTTCACCGCTTTCTTTCAATTGTTTCAGCATTTCCTGAACATCCATTTTTACTGTTGTGACCCCCTTTTCCTTCCAAGGATTCTACTCTGGATTATAGGGGATTTACCGGTCATTGACAACCCGTTTCCACTTGATTCCTTCAGGGGTGTCTTCCAGTACGATACCCTGTTCTTTTAGCTGATCCCGTATGGCATCAGCCCGGGCAAAGTCCCGGTTCTGCCGTGCTTGCTGACGTTCGTTTATGAGCTTTTCCACAGCATCTTCCAGCGAGCCTTCAGAGGTACCTCCCTTTCGAAGCAGTCCCAACACACCTGCCAGCTCCTGAAGCAGTTCCAGTGCCCGCTGCAGTACTTTTTTGCCTGGTTTTTCTATCAGCAGTGCATTCCCGGTTTTCACCAGTTCAAAAATAATGCCAAGTCCGTCCGCTGTATTGAAATCGTCATCCATTGCTGCCATAAATCGTTCTCGATAGCTTTCCAACGCGGTGATCTGGTCCCGATCTTCCGTTCCTTCGGTTTCAGGGGCGTGCTCATGATAGTACCGCCAGTTTTCAAGGGCAGTATAGAGTCTCTCCAGCCCGCTTCTGGCAGCAGTCATGGCTTCTCTGCTGAAGTTAATGGGATTGCGATAGTGGGCCGACAAAATGAAGAAACGCACCACTTCCAAGTCATACTCAACAGCTATTTCCCTGGCAGTGAAAAAATTATTGAGCGATTTGGACATTTTGCGGTTATCCACGTTGAGATATCCCACATGTACCCAATAATTGGAAAAGGGTTTACCGGTGAGGGCTTCACTTTGAGCCACCTCATTCTCATGATGGGGGAAGGTGAGATCCCCGCCGCCGCCATGAATGTCAATGGTTTCTCCCAGATACTTGCGAGCCATGGCGGAGCACTCGATGTGCCAGCCTGGCCGCCCTGGTCCCCAGGGGCTTTCCCAGAAAGGTTCACCAGGCTTGGCGGCTTTCCAGAGAGCGAAGTCCAGGGGGTTTTTTTTCTGCTCATTCACTTCAATCCGGGCTCCCGCCTTAAGTTCATCAAGACTTTGTTTGGAGAGGGTTCCATAGGCGGGGTACGCAGTGACATCAAAATAGACGTCTCCCTGCTGCTCATAGGCAACTCCCTTTTGAATCAGCGCTTCCACGAAGGCGATGATTTCAGGAATGGTTTCTGTGACCCTGGGATGAACATCGGCCCGGCGGATTCCCAGACTGTCTGCATCAGCAAAATAAGCCTCAATGTACTTTTCACTCACCTCCACTGAAGTCAGATTTTCTTTCAGTGCCTGCTGGATGATTTTGTCATCCACGTCTGTAAAGTTTTGCACAAAAGTGACTTCATATCCCCGGTACTCGAAATACTGCCGCAAAGCATCGAAGGTGATAAAGGTACGGGCATTACCAATGTGAAAATAGTTGTAGACAGTTGGCCCGCAGGCATACATGCGGATTTTACCGGGTTCAATGGGAGTAAAGGGTTCTTTTTGCCTGGTGAGCGTATTGTAAAGCATGATGGCCATGGTCATTTCTCCTTTCATGATGGTCACATGATTTGTATGAAAAATTGTTTTAAAAAAGCAAGCCGCCACTGAACAGCCTGTTCAGAGACGACTTGCCTGTCGCGGTTCCACTCTGATTGACGGACCCTGTCAGGGCCTGCCCTCTCATTAAAGCTGATAACGGAGGCTGATCCGGCGAAAGAAACCCACCGAGGGGCCGGGTGCATTTGGCGTCACCATTAAGATGTTTTCAGCCGTGACATCTTTCTCTGTTGGGTGGTGAGGCTACTTAATCCGACTTTTCGCACCGGTGATTTCCACCGGCAGTTGAACTCATTCATCACGTGATGGCTTACAGGTGCTGTTCAAGTCGTTTCAAAATCCGTTCTTTTCCAAGCACTTTCATCACCAGCATCAGATCTGGTCCGTGTACCCGTCCGGTGAGGGCCACACGCAGGGGTTTGAAAAACTGTGGACCTTTTAGTCCCGTTTCTTTTTGAATGGCTTTAAACACCGGCTTGATGACTGCTTCATCCATGGACTCCAGGGCAGCAAGCTGCTCTGCCAGTACTGGCCGCAAAGTCTGAAGCGCCTCTGACGCCCACCATTCTTCGGCTTCTCCCGACTCCACTTCCAGGTTTTCCTGGAAAAAAACCGCTGCTTTTTCAGGGAGCTCCGACATATGATGAAGGTTTTCCCGTAATATTGCCACCAGACTGGTCACCCATTGTCTATTGGCTTCGGCTTCATCAGGTGTGATAAATCCCGCTTCTTGAAGGAAGGGAATTGCCAGGTCTGTGAGCACTTCCAGATCCGCCTCCCGCATGTAATGGGCGCTCATCCAGTTGAGTTTTTTCAGATCAAAAACCCCACCGCTTTTGGAAACCCGGTCCAGGGAAAACTTTTGCTCCAGATCGGCCAGTGTGAAGAGTTCTTCGTTGTCTTCAGGACTCCATCCAACCAGGGCCAGAAAGTTCACCAGCGCCTCCGGCAGATACCCCTTTCGACGAAAATCTTCTGCTGCCACATCTCCCTGGCGCTTGCTGAGTTTTTTCCGGTCGATGTTCAGGATGTTGGGCAGGTGCACATAGGTGGGTGCTTCCCATCCCATTGCCTGGTATAAGTAAACATGCTTGGGAGTGGATGCCAGCCATTCCTCTCCCCGAATCACATGGGAGATGGCCATGAGATGGTCATCCACCACCACTGCAAAGTGATAAGTGGGATACCCATCAGATTTGATAAGCACCTGATCGTCCAGGTCATCGGTATTCATGGTAACGGTGCCCCGTACCAGGTCATGGAACTGGATATCTGTGTGTGCCGGCAGCTTCAGGCGAATGACATGGGGCTCACCGGCGGCCATACGGGCTGCAGACTCTTCAGGGTCAAGCGAACGACAGTGTCCGTCGTAACGGGAACCGCCTTTTTCCTGACGCTCTTTCTCACGCAGGGCATCCAGTCGCTCTTTTGTGCAGAAACAGGGATAGGCATGACCTGAATCCAGTAGCGATTGAATATGGCGGCTGTAAATATCCAGGCGCTTCGACTGAACATAGGGACCTTTATCGCCACTTTCCGTCACATGGCCTTCTTCTGTCAGCATGACGCCCTCCGTGTGTTGAACGCCTGCCCATTCAAGGGATCGCAACAGGTTTTCAACGGCCCCTTCCACAAAACGCTCCTGATCGGTATCTTCAATCCTTAACAGATAAGTGCCTCCATGGGCTTTGGCAAACAGGTAATTATACAGTGCTGTTCTGAGTCCTCCCACATGCAGAAAACCGGTCGGACTGGGTGCAAATCGCACGCGAACGCTCATTAAAACGCCTCCTTTCCTTCTTGCTCGATGCCATTGTCACAGGCTGGCTGCTGTTTTCAAAAACAGGATGTTACCAATTGCCACCGGTTGTTTTTCCCGGGGCCGTTCTGTCTATTTTGATCAGCACCCACTGAAATCAATAGGCTTTTGCATAGTAGACCATTTGCTCTGCAGGCTTTCCGCAGAAGGGGCAGGTGTCTCCCAGTTTTTCCTGTTCAAAAGGGATGCAGCGAATGGTGGCGCCGGTCTCTGTCTTGACCCGCTCTTCACAGTCTTCGTCGCCACACCACATAGCTTTTACAAAACCTGGGGTTTCTTTCATAATCCGTTTGAAGGTCTCTTCATCATGTACCACATGCGTTTTCTGATCCCGCATTTCTCTGGCTTTTTCCAGCAGGTTTTTCTGTATGGTTTCCAGCAGTTCACCCACCCGCTGTTTCACCTGATCCAATGAGCAGGTTTCTTTTTCAAGGGTATCTCTGCGGAAAAGCACCACCTGCTCTTGCTCCAAGTCCCGGGGGCCAATTTCAATGCGCAGGGGAACACCTTTCATTTCCCATTCGTTGAATTTCCAGCCTGGAGAATATTGCTCTCTGTCATCCAGCTCCATACGGAACGTCGGTTTCAGTTCTTCAAAGATTTTGGCAGCAGCTTCATTGACGCCCCCCTTATGAGCGGCAATGGGAACAATCACAGCCTGAATGGGAGCAATGCCTGGCGGCAGCGAAAGCCCGCGGTTATCACCGTGAACCATGATGATCCCCCCGATGAGACGAGTGGACACACCCCAGGATGTATGGTAGGGATGCTGTTGCTTCCCTTCACGGTCCTGGTATTCAATTTCAAAGGCTTTGGTAAAATGTTGGCCCAGGTTGTGAGATGTGCCTGCCTGGAGAGCTTTGCCGTCATGCATCAAGGCCTCCATGGTGTATGTGGCGTAGGCACCGGCAAATTTTTCCCGATCGGTTTTACGGCCAATCACCACTGGCATTGCCAGCAGATTTTCTGCCGTTTCCCGGTAAACATTCAGCATTTTAAGGGTTTCTTCCTGCGCTTCATCATAGGTTTCGTGCAGGGTGTGGCCTTCCTGCCAGAGAAATTCAGATGTGCGCAGAAACGGACGGGTGCTCTTCTCCCAGCGAACGACATTGCACCACTGGTTGTAGAGGAAGGGCAAATCCCGGTAGGAACTCAGCCATTTGGCGTACATGGAGCAGATAATGGTTTCTGAAGTGGGGCGAACACAAAGACGCTCCGCCAGCTCTTCATCACCCCCATGAGTCACCCAGGCAACTTCTGGAGCAAAGCCTTCCACATGCTCAGCTTCTTTTTGAAGCAGGCTTTCCGGAATCAACAGGGGGAAATACATGTTTTTGTGGCCGGTTTCCTTGAAACGCCGGTCCATATACGCCTGTATGTTCTCCCAAATAGCGTACCCATAGTGTTTAATCACCATAAAGCCCTTCACTGGCGAGTAATCCACCATATCAGTTTTTTTAATGACATCTGTATACCATTGGGCAAAATCCACCTCCATGGGTGTGATCTCCTCCACAAACTGCTTTTGGTTTTTTGCCATTCCACTAACCCCTCTTCTATAGTGTTTCTGTCTGTCATGTATAGTGTTTCTGTCTGTCATATATAGTGTTTCTGTCTGTCATGACTATTTTTGTCTTCCATTCATGCTTCAACTGTCATTTTGGACTGCATCAACTTTCAGGCTCAGTGATGATGTCTGCGGTTATTCCCACAGATCCTGTTTCACTGATTCTCTTTTATTGGTCCTGATATACTCATTCTTGAACGGCTTTTGCAGTCACCGTTTCTTTTAACAGCGTCACCGCCTGGGCGGCAATCCCCTCTTCTCTTCCTACGAAACCCAGTTTTTCAGTAGTGGTGGCTTTCAGATTCAGCCGGCTTTCAGAAATTCCCATGGTTTCGGCAAGACGTTGCTGCATGGCATCTACGTAAGGGGCCAGTTTAGGCCGCTGGGCCATGATGACGGCATCAATATATTCCACCATCAAACCGTGTTGTTTCAACTGGTTCATCACCTGTTTCAGCAGGAGAAGACTGTCAATGTTGAAATAGGCGGGATCATCATCAGGAAAGTGCCTGCCGATATCTCCCAGGCCTGCCGCTCCCAACAATGCATCCATCACCGCATGGGTGAGCACATCTGCATCGGAGTGACCCGCCAGCCCTGTTTCGTGGGGAATTTCAACACCCCCAATGATGAGTTTTCGGCCGGCGACCAGTGCATGAACGTCAAATCCGTTACCAATTCTCATGGTGCCGCCTCCTGGATTCCATAATTGCCTCTGCCCTGCGCAGATCTTCCTGAACGGTGATCTTGATATTATCATTGCATCCGGTCACTACCTGAACAGAAAACCCGGCCGCTTCCATCACTGCTGCATCATCTGTTGGGGCAATTTCCCGGGGAAGCCTCTCATATGCTTGCTGAATGCCGGTTGCCGTAAATATTTGAGGCGTCTGTACGCTCCAGAGCTGCTCCCGCGAAACCGTATCTGTGATTTTCCCTTCATCATCGACCCGTTTCAGGGTATCCGTCACCGGCAGTCCGGGAACTGCGCCATCTGCTTTCTGGGCAGCCTGAAAGACCCGTTGAATCAGAGCGCTTGTTACCAAAGGTCTTGCCCCGTCATGAATGCCAATGTGGGTGGCTCGGCAGTTCACTGCCGCCAACCCGGCTTCCACTGATTCACGACGGCTGGCACCACCCGCAATCAGCTGTGTCACCTTGGTCATGTGACCGGATACCAGCATTTCCTGCTGGACTCTTGCCAACTCACTGGGATGCGAGACCAAAATGATTTCTTTCACATTCGGATCCTGTTGCAGCTGTTTCAGTGTCACGCCAAGCAGCGCCATTCCCCCAAGGGTGGCAAACTGTTTGTGTTGGCCCATTTTCATGCGGCTGCCGGTGCCGGCTGCTGCAACAATCATTGCCAGCCATGGCTGGTCTTGCAATTGATGAGACATGGCACTCATTCCTGTTTCTATGATAGTTTCAGCTCATTGATTTTTTCAATAATCAGCCTGCCTCAACAGCTCAATGTCCATTTTTGGGCTTAGCAAAAATCATGCGTCCTGCAGCTGTCTGTAACACGCTGGTAACCAGCACATCAATGGTTTCACCAATATAGCGACGGCCGTTTTCCACCACAATCATGGTGCCGTCATCCAGATAGGCCAGCCCTTGACCGGCTTCTTTCCCGTCTTTGATCACTTCAATCTGCATTTCTTCACCAGGAAGCACCACTGGTTTCACAGCATTTGCCAGTTCGTTAATATTGAGCACATCCACCCCTTGCAAAGATGCCACCTTGTTCAGGTTATAGTCATTGGTTACGACAGTTCCTGCCATGGCCTGTGCCAGCTTCAGCAGCTTGATGTCTACTTCATGAACATCTGGAAAGTCATGATCCACGATTTTCACCTGAATGGGCAGCTCCTTTTGAATAATGGCCAGCACATCCAGGCCCCTTCTACCCCGGTTCCTTTTGAGGGCCGCCGAAGAATCGGCAATATGGCGCAGTTCTTCCAGCACAAATTCAGGAATGATTAATGGCCCTTCCACAAACCCGGTACGGCAAATATCGGCAATACGCCCGTCAATGATGACGCTGGTATCCAGTATCTTTGGAATACCCTCCCGAACACTTGCCGGCTTTTTGGCGTTGTCATCTGCTCGGAGCACATTTTTTTTCAGAACATTTCCCAGACTGACATATTCACCAGCTTTTGTTGCCAGACTAATTCCCAGGTATCCCAAAAACAGGTAAACCACTACTGAAATGATGACGCTGATAAAGGGAATGGGAATATTGTTCAACAGTCCGCTGATGAGATAGGCAATGATCAGACCAACAATAAGCCCGGCCGACCCGGTGACCAGTTTCTCCACCGGAACGCCCGAGAGTTCGTTGATGATCCAGTTGGCTAGATTTCGCCCAAGATTGATTAACCAGGGGGATAGTACAAAAAAAAGGCCGCCGCTTACCATAGCAGCTGTTATGAGTCCGAATAAAAACAACCCCACGCTGTCGATCACCATCACCTGTTCATGACGTGCAATGAAAATATAGACCGTGATGCCCGTCAGACTTCCAAGGATGGTAACCACCCATTTTAAAATTTTATTCATGTTACCTTCACCTCCTTTCAGTCATGACGTGACGAAAGCGTCTTTTGTTGCACCTGTGTGGTCCAAATTTCATTGGAAAGCGTCTTCATCTCATTCGTACCCAAAAAAAGAAACACGCAACGAAGAAAATACCCGCAGGCACATATCCTGAGTATAACAGAAAATGCATCTCTACGGGAAGTTTTTTCGCCGATGTTTCCTCGTTCCCACTAAGGGGCATTATTTAATCACATTTTCAATCATGCTGGTAGCTTCGGTCTCCGGAAGATTTCCCGCTAAAATGATTTCACTGATGAGTATTTGCCGGGCATTATTGAGAATCTTTCGTTCGCCGGTGGAGAGGGATTTTTCACGGTCCCTTAACACCAGATTGCGAACCACTTCAGCAACTTCAAAGATATCCCCGCTTTTGATGCGATCCATATTCGCCCGATAACGCCGGTTCCAGTTCTGGGGCATTTTTGTCACGTCTGCTGAAAGCACAGCAAAAACGTGGCTGAGGTCCTCAAAACTGATGATTGGTCTGACGCCGATTTCATCCACATTCTCCATGGGAATCATCACTTTCATGTCGTTCAGCGGCATACGCATCACATAATACCGCCGGTTTTCCCCAAGAATATTTCGTTCTTCAATGGCTTCAATCACTCCGGCCCCGTGCACCGGATAGGCAATTCTATCGCCAATTTTAAACATGCCCTACCCCCCAGACTCTGCCAATCCTGTTCTCTACTCTTTCAGTATAGCGCAGTCGTCAGAACCTGTCAACAAAGCACAAATGCAAAATATTATCATAGGGCCTCTCCAATGTCAATCATGTTTTCATGGCATTGGTGACATCCGAATCATCAATGTGCTGGCTTCAGCTGAAAAACCTGTTGAATCGCCTCTTTCAGGGTGGAGACCCCCACCAGCTCCATCCCCTTCACCTTCGGCAGTTTCACCAGGTTCCGCTGAGGAATAAGGCAGCGGGTAAAGCCCAGTTTCTGAGCTTCTCTTATCATTTTTTCTATTTGCCCCACTGGCCGCACCTCTCCTGTCAGGCTGATCTCACCAATGGCCACCGTATTTTTTACAGGCAAGGGCTTCCCTCTGAAACTGGAGTACATGGCCAGCGCCATGGCCAGGTCAGCAGCCGTACCTTCCAGGCGTAATCCGCCAATAACATTGAGGTATACATCCTGCTGCATGAGGGGGATCCCGATTTTTTTCTCAAGAACTGCCACCATGAGCCCCAGGCGGTTGGCATCTGCACCGATGGTGGTGCGTCTGGCAAACCCGGCATTGCAGGGTGTCACCAGGGCCTGAAGCTCCACCAGCAGCGGCCTGGTTCCTTCCACAATCGCTGCCACCATGGCGCCTTCTTCTTCCTGACTGAGGGACTCCAGAAACAGAGCTGAAGGGTTTCCCACTTCCACCAATCCCTCCTGGCGCATTTCAAACACACCAATTTCACTGGTGGTTCCAAACCGATTTTTCACCGAGCGGAGAATCCGGTATTCCTGGGTGCGTTCTCCTTCAAAATGAAGTACCGTGTCCACAATATGCTCGATCACCCGGGGGCCTGCCAAATCACCCTGTTTGGTCACATGGGCCACCAGCATCATGGCGATATTGCCTTCCTT
Source organism: Anoxynatronum sibiricum (assembly GCF_039414295.1). NCBI lineage: Bacteria > Bacillati > Bacillota > Clostridia > Eubacteriales > Clostridiaceae > Anoxynatronum > Anoxynatronum sibiricum. The sequence continues at coordinate 13,058 of NZ_JBCITM010000030.1, forward strand.
TGCCTTTCGCATCAGTCCATTGACACATTCTTTGATCTGGGAAACGGTGCCCGGAGCCGAGGTCAGTTCCGGGTGAAACAATGTCTGAACGCTGTCCACAATTACAAATACCGGTTTTATCCGTTCTATCTCATCTAAAATATGCACTACATCTGTTTCTGAAACCACGTAAAGTTCATCGGCAATGGCACCAGTGCGAGCTGCTCTAAAATGAATCTGCTCCTCCGATTCTTCGCCCGTCACATAAAGCACCAATCCCGACCGCCGGGCGATTCCACTCCCAGCCTGAAGAATGAGGGTGGATTTACCAACTCCAGGTTCGCCGGATATCAACACCAGTGACCCCTGCACCATGCCTCCTCCCAGCACCCGGTCAAACTCAGCAATACCCGTTATAAAACGCTTTTCCTGACCTGTTGGAATATTGCCTATGGGTTTGGGCCGGCGACGTTCTCCTGCCGCCGCCTTGGCCCTATTTTTGCCTGATGAAGCTTCCTGGAATTCTTCCATGGTTGTCCATTGAAGGCATGCCGGGCATTGCCCCAGCCACTTGGGGCTTTCAAAGCCGCATTCGCGGCACAGAAACACTTTTTTGGTTTTTTTCATGAGATCCCTCGTTTTTCGCTTTGATTTTCAACTCATGTCAACTCGAAGGCAACTGGGTTACAAAATGCAAGGTTTCTCCATCCGCCTCCACTTGAACCTTTCCTCCTGGTTGAACAGTACCTTTTAGAATTTCTTCTGTCAGACGGTCCTCCAGCAGTTTCTGAATGGTTCTTTTCAGCGGACGGGCGCCGTACTGAGGATCAAATCCCTGCCTGCCGATGAGTTTTTTAGCTTCCTGAGTCAGTTCAAGATGAATGTCCATGGCTCCCAGGCGTCGCCCAAGCTCTGCCACCAGAAGTTCAACTATACCGGCAATATCTTCCTCTTCCAGTGAATGGAACACGATCATGTCGTCGATTCGATTTAAAAACTCAGGTCGAAAGGTCTTTTTAAGATCTTCCATGATGTTGTCTTTCATCTTGTCATAATGATGCTGCTTCTCCTGATCAGCATTGGCCGCGAATCCCAGACTCTTCTGCTTGCGGATGTTATGGGCGCCCACATTGGATGTCATGATAATGATGGTGTTTTTGAAGTTGACCATTCGCCCCTTGCTGTCGGTGAGGCGACCGTCATCCAGAATTTGCAGCAGTGCGTTGAAGACTTCCGGGTGCGCTTTTTCGATTTCATCAAAAAGGATCACTGAATAAGGCTTGCGCCGCACTTTTTCCGTCAGCTGGCCACCTTCATCGTACCCCACGTAGCCCGGAGGTGACCCAATGAGTTTGGAAACAGTATGCTTTTCCATGTATTCAGACATATCTACCCGGATCATTGCCTGCTCATCACCAAAAATGGCTTCGGCCAGAGCTCGTGATAGCTCTGTTTTCCCCACACCTGTCGGTCCAAGAAAGATAAAGGAACCCACAGGGCGCTTGGGATCTTTCAGGCCCACCCGCGCCCGACGAATGGCCTTCGACACAGATTCAATGGCTTCCTGCTGGCCAACAACACGCTGATGCAGAATGTTTTCCATGTTCAGGAGCCGATCTGATTCTTCCTGTTGCAGTTTTTTGACTGGAATCCCTGTCCAGCTGGCCACAATATCAGCAATTTCTTCTTCGCCCACAATGGGCTTCTGAGCTTCTTTCAGCTTGTACCACTGATGTTTGTGCTTTTCAATGGTTTCCCGCACCGTTTTTTCCTGATCCCGCAAAGTTGCTGCCCGCTCAAATTCCTGAAGGCTGATGGCCTCTTCCTTCTCCTTTTGAATGCGTTGCAGTTTTTCTTCCAGATCTTTCAGATCTGGCGGCGTGGTGATGTTCTGCAAACGAATTTTGGAAGCGGCTTCATCAACAAGATCTATGGCTTTGTCCGGCAAAAATCGGTCAGAGATATACCGGTGGGATAACTCTACAGCCCCCTTCAGCGCCTCATCAGTAATCTTCACGCGATGATGGGCTTCGTATTTGTCCCGAAGCCCTTCCAGAATCAGCAGGGCATCTTCCACCGAAGGTTCTTCAATGCGAATGGGCATGAAGCGTCTTTCCAAAGCTGCATCCTTTTCAATGTGTTTTTTGTATTCATCCACCGTTGTGGCTCCGATCGCCTGGATTTCACCCCGGGCCAGCGCCGGTTTCAGAATGTTGGAAGCATCAATGGCGCCTTCAGCCGCACCAGCTCCAATGATGGTGTGTATTTCGTCGATAAAAAGGATGATGTGACCAGAATTCCGCAGTTCTTCCATCACTTTTTTCAGCCGTTCTTCAAATTCTCCCCGGTATTTAGCACCAGCCACCATGCCTGCAAGGTCCAGTGTGATAATCAGTTTATCTTTCAGATTCTGCGGTACATCCCCTGCCACAATTTTTTGTGCCAGCCCTTCGGCAATGGCCGTTTTGCCCACGCCAGTTTCACCAATGATGCATGGATTATTTTTTGTTCGGCGACTTAGAATCTGAATGACACGCTGAATCTCCTCGCTTCTTCCAATGACGGGATCAACTTTACCGTCTTTGACCAGCTGATTCAGGTTGCGGCTGTATTGATCCAGCACAGGTGTTCCACTGTTTTCACTTCCTGTTTTCTGTCGGGGGGCCCCTTCACCTGAGGCTTGTCCTGCCTGTAAAAGTTTAAACACTTCTTCCCGTACCTGATCTGGTTTCAAACCCATTTCCATCAAAATTTTGCTGGCAACGCCTTCTCCTTCGCGAATCAAACCAAGCAGCAGGTGTTCCGTTCCAATATAATTATGCCCCAGTTGTCGGGCTTCAGCAAAACTCAACTCAAAAATGCGTTTCGTACGGGGTGTAAAACCCAACAGTTGGCCTTTTTGCTGTCCGGTTCCCACCACACGCATCACCCGGTCTTTCAGGGTGTTCATGCTGACTTCCAGGTTTTTCAGTGCTTCTGCCGCCACTCCCTCATCTTCCTGAAGGAGTCCCAGCAGCAGGTGTTCCGTCCCAACGTAATGATGGCCAAGTTGTTGGGCAAACTCCTGGGAAAGCAAGATGACTTTCTGAGCTCTTTCGGTAAATCGTTCATTCATGGACATCTGAGACGCCTCCTTCGGTTAATATCTTGCGAACCAGCTCAGCCCTGCGGCAGTCCCGCTCAACTTCGCGCAGCAGCTCCCCACAGTGTTTCTGCAGATTCGCCGGCTGTATGATTTCAATCAGCTGGTGAAGATCGTCCAGGGTGCATGTGCTGATCATCCCCAGTGATACCCCCAGCTTAAGATCTGACAGGTACTGCATGGCTTCTTTACGGGAAAGTCGCCGGGCATGGGTTAAAATTCCCAGTGAACGATGTACTTTATCCTCCAGGTCAATTCGTTGACGAGACAGGAGATTTTTGCGCGCCATCCGTTCTTTTTGGATGACCTGCAAGACAATATCTTCCAGGTTGCTTATAATTTCAGGTTCTTGCAATCCCAGGGTGATCTGGTTTGAAATCTGATAGAGATTCCCCATGTACTCAGAGCCTTCTCCAAAAACACCTCTCACCGCAAAACCCAGCTGTCCGGCGGCATGAATCAAACCATTGATAAAACCCAACAGGGTTAAGGCCGGCAGGTGGAGCATCACTGAGATTCGCACTCCCGTACCCACATTGGTGGGGCAAGCTGTCAGGTATCCAAACGTCTCATCGAAGGCAAAGGGCAACAGCCGTCCCAGTCGATCATCCAACTGATCAGCTTCCTTCCAGGCTTCTTCCAGCTGCAGTCCCTTTAACATACACTGTATTCTCAAATGATCCTCTTCATTGACCATCATGCTGCGGCGCTGCTGGCTGTCAATGAAAAAACCGCCGTTTTCCGGATTGTCTGCCAGCGCAGGGCTGATGAGATGATCTTCCACATAGGTCTGCCGATCAACCGGGTTAATGTCACGCAAAGCAATCCACCGAAAAGGATGATGGTCATGGGGATCGATAGCTGACACAGCCTGTTGTACTTGCTGAACCAGCTCCAGAGACTGGTCAGGCGTCATGAGATGGGGAAAGGGAAAAGATTCCAGATTGCGGGCAATGCGTACCCGGCTGCTGATGACAATATCCTGATGAGGGCCCGCAGGTGAAAGGGAATGACTCATGAGGCCCCCTCCTTTATGCGGAGGATTTTTTGATCCAACAGGCCAATTTGGTCCCGCAGTTCGGCTGCCTTTTCAAACGATTCTCTTTTTACGGCCTCTTTCAGGGCACTTTGCAGCTGTTGTTTCTTTTTTTCAAAACGGTAAACTCGTTCTATTTTTGTTGGAATTTTACCGGTATGATGTAAGTGCCCCTGAATGCGCTTCACAAGGGGCATGATCACCAGCCGAAAACTTTGATAGCAAGTCGGACATCCAAAGACACCTGTGCGTTTATAGTCAGCATAGGTTTGTCCACATCCACTGCATTTTTTAGCGGCCGCGTTGTCCAAACTCATTTCCTGATCCATTGCTTCTTCATAAAAGCCCTTTAAAAAGTCCTGCACACTAAAGGAAAAGGAGGATCCCTGTTCCTTTAAGTCAAGGGCACACGTCTCGCACAAATGACTCTCACGGGTTTGACCATTAACGGTTTGACTGACATGTACATGAGCCTGTCGTTGATGACAGTGTTCACACAACACCGCCAACGCCTCCTTTCATCAGTGGATCAAGGCTGAAAGCATGGCTTTCAATATCCGGGAACGCATATAATCCCGATTGTTCAGCGGGGACGCCAACACCACATCACTGGTTGCCGCCCTCATCAACCGGGCTTCCCGATCGTTAATCAGGTTCTGTTCCTGCAATGCTCTGATTAATCGCACCGCTTGGGTTTTGGTGACATTGTCCCGAATTTCTTCCATGAGAATCTGGTGGACAGAAGGATTCCGTTCCGGTCTCAGCCTCATGATTTTAATATACCCACCGCCGCCTCGCTGGCTCTCAATGGTATACCCATGTTGCACACTAAAACGCGTCGTCAGTACATAGTTTATCTGGGAGGGCGCACAATCAAAGTGTTTGGCAATTTCATTGCGCTGAATTTCCACCGCCTGTCCTTGACTCTGGCGTATCAACTCCTTGAGAAAGCTTTCGATCACATCACTGATTGTTGCCATGAACTCACCTTCTTTGCATGCGATTGGTTGACTATCTTTGACTTTAATAATAGCAAATAAGCCTCACGAAATCAAGGATTTCGGAGGCTTATTTCAAATTTCGTCTGGTGTTTTTTCAGACCATTCCTATCCAATGGTTAGGAGTGCTGTTCTTCCTTCGCCGCTCTGGCAGCTTCAACAACCTTATCGCTGATATTTGCCGGCACTTCTTCATATCGAACAAATTCCATGGTGAAGTCGCCCCGGGCTTGGGTCATGGAACGAAGGTCAATGGCATACTTGAACATTTCAGACTGAGGCGCCTCTGCTGTCACTTTTTGTGATCCATCTTCCTGGGGTTCCATTCCGAGAATACGCCCCCGTCGCTTATTCATATCGCCCATCACATCTCCCATGTACTCTTCCGGCACCCGCACTTCCACCTTCACAATGGGCTCAAGCAATACAGGCTTTGCTTCTTCCAGTCCTTTTTTAAAGGCCAGGGATGCAGCAATTTTGAAAGCCATTTCTGATGAGTCGACATCATGGTAGGAACCATCGTAGAGTTGTGCCTTGAAATTCACCACTGGGTATCCCGCCAGCACGCCAGTCACCATGGCTTCGCGAATGCCTTTCTCAACAGCGGGAATATAGGCCTTGGGCACTGAGCCTCCAAAAATGACTTCTTCGAAAACAAATTCTTCATCAGAAGGCTCAAAACGCATCTTCACATCTCCGTATTGGCCGCGGCCCCCGGATTGTTTTTTGTGTTTCCCCTGTACATCGGCTTTTCCTCTGATGGTTTCCCTGTACGGAACCACCGGATCACTAAGCTCCACTTCAACGCCAAATTTATTCTTCAGCTTGCTGGTGATGACTTTTATGTGCAGCTCGCCTTGTCCGCGGATAAGCGTTTGCTTGGTTTCTGCATTTCTTTCAAAGCTGAAGGAAGGATCTTCCTCTGAAAGGCGCTGCAGTCCGTTGCCAATCTTCTCTTCATCACCCCGCGCCTTGGGCTCAACAGCAAGGTAAAGCTGCGGTTCCGTCAGTTCAATGCCGCTGAAGAGAATGGGATCACTCACACTGCACAGGGTGTCACCTGTATGTGTGTGTTGCAGTTTTGCCACCGCTGCAACGTCTCCTGCTTTGACTTCTTTTGTCTCAAGCTGATTTTTACCCCGCAGGAAGAAAAGCGATCCAATACGTTCTTTTTCACCTTTGTTGCTGTTCAGCACTTCCATGTCAGCCGTGAGCTTGCCTGAGATGACTTTCAAAATGGAAATTTTACCGATAAATGGATCCACTACTGTTTTAAATACCTGGGCCGAGAAAGGTTCTGTAGGCGCCAGGCTTCTTTCCACTTCCTGGTCATCTTTTGGATTAACACCTTTTTTCGGTGGCATATCTGCCGGTGACGGTGAGTAGTCGCACAGCATGTCCAACAGGGTGTGGGTTCCCACATTTTTGACAAAAGAAGCACATATCACCGGAACAATTTCTCCGCCGATGACACCTTTTCGAAGGCCCACCTGAATTTCTTCTTCTGTGAAGGCTTCACCCCCGAAGTATTTTTCCAGCAGTTCCTCGTCACTTTCAGCCACTGATTCCATTAAGAGTTCCCGCATTTCCTGGGCCTGTTCCTGCAATGCATCGGGAATCGGTTTTTCAACGCAGTCTTTTCCCGTATACTCACGGGCTGTCATACGCGCCACGTTCACATTTCCAACGAAGGTTTCTTCCGATCCCAATGGAATCTGGAAAGGCGCCACCTTTTTCCCGAAGCGTTCCCGTAAATCCGCAATAATCTGATCATAGTCAACGTTTTCCCGATCCATTTTATTAATGGCAATAAACGTGGGAATCTTTTTATCCGTTGCAATTTTCCAGGCTTTTTCAGTTCCGACTTCAATGCCGCCGGTGGCATCGATGAAAATCACCATACCGCCTGCCGCCTTGATGGACGCCTGCACCTCACCTACAAAGTCAAAATATCCGGGAGTGTCAATCAGGTTTACTTTAAATCCGTTCCATTCAACAGGTATCACAGTGGTATTAATGGATGTCTTACGGCTGATTTCCTCTTTATCAAAATCGGAAAAAGTGTTTCCGTCTTCCACTTTTCCCATCCGGTTGGAAACGCCTGCAGCATACAGCGCTGCCTCACAGAAGGTTGTCTTACCGCTGCCACCATGACCCAGCAGCGCTATGTTTCTGATTTTTTCGGCTTCGTACACTTTCATCCTTGTTCCTCCCTGTTTAGTTGCTGAATTTTAATCATATGGAAGTATTCGCGATGAATTGCCAAAATCCTTCTTTTGTTGACAGGAAATTTTAATTTATTTTGATATTTCTTTTTAAACCACTATTCTGCCTTATTCGCTGGTGTGCACGTTTGGTTTCTTCGACTGTTGGCGGTAAATCGTCTTGCTTTTAAGCGGCTTCAGGCCAAAAAACGTCAAGCAGGCGCTCCATGCCGATCACGTCGGCAATACACCTGCTCAAACGGTTAATCATTGTCTATCGGATGGGACACACGCCATTTTCGCAGCTGCTGTCTGTGGGATCAAAACGGAAGTTTGGGTTTTCATATCGGTTGATCAGGGAAGCAATAAACGGCTTCATGGCATCCCTGCGTTTCAGGTACTCTTCTTCGGTGATACTTTCGTAGGGCATCAGCTGGTAAAAGCTTTCACCGAAGGACAGGAAACTCACCGCTACAACACTGTCCCAATGTTTCCACATCCATTCTTCAACGGCTTCCCACTCATCGTCCCGCACATGCACCGTGATGGAGGCGTTGTGATCCACATAGTGATCCATGAACATGCGGTAGTTTTCCAGCTGTTCAATGGCACTGACATCGGATTTGGTTTTACCTGCCGGAGCCTTCACCGGGAACTCCACCACTTTGGTGGTGCAATTTTCCGGGTCCTGCCCCACTTCCGGATAGACGGGATACTCAAGATCTTCGCACACCTTCACCAGCGGGTCCTGAGCACTGACGCGAATCCGCCTGACATAGTAAGGGGAGTGGGAGTAGTGCACACCTGAGGATACTGTCGGCAACTGGGAGAGTGTTCCCTCAGGCTTAACAGTGGTCACCAGCAGTGGCCGGTTTTCTCCGATTTCATCGGCATAATGGTCTGCTGATTCCCGAGCGGCTTGGCGCAATGATTGCAACAGTTCCACTTGCTGTTCCATTGTCAGTTTCAGGGCGTTCACCAGATCCTGCCAGCCCGTCAGACTGCAACCCACCAGCTTATCACGGCGCTGCACTGCATCCCAACCGGGAAGTTCCAGCTCAACGCAAGTCATTCGATAAGCCGCCCGTGCTGAGAGGCGCTGGGCTTCCATCAACCCTTCATGATCAAGAGATCCATCTTCCCTGACAAAGGCGAATACATTGATAGTGGTCAGGTTGCAGACGCCTCGTGTGTCCAGCAGAATTTCTCCGCAGGGGTTCACCCCATTCATGTTGGGCCGGCGTTTTTGTGCAGCTTCCGCATTCACAAATCCCGGCTCTCCTGAATAGCGCATCTGTTCCAAAAGCCAGTGAAGTGTTTCGCGATCCGGTTTGGCATCATAGTAAATCGAGTTATTGCTCATTTGCCGGTGAATCAGATCCTGATCCACAATCCACTGACCATCAATCTTTTTGTACAACTCGGATTTTGCCCGGATGCTGTCGGCGTCTTCAGGGTCAATGAGCACCATTTCTGCAGTGCGTCGCACGCCGCCCACCACCACATTTTCACCAATGATATTGATGATGTCCAGCATATCCACCGGTTGCATTTTTACCCTCTTTTTTCCTTCCATCCAGCCCCGTTTTCGAATCACCACATCAATCTTGGCAAACATGTTTTTCAGACTTGTATGACCGCTGGCGGTTCCACCAAAGTTTTTCAGTTTTTCACCTTTGGGGCGCACATGATCATAGTCAACAATCACTGTTTTGATTTTTTTGTATTCACTGTTGGTTAATAGTTGAAAAAAATGGTCCAGCGCCTGAGTCCAGCCTTCTTTGCTGTCTCCCACAGTTATTTTCACCGTATTGTTGTGCATGAACTGCATGCTGGTGTTGTCCTCCCGAAGTGAGGGCGGCACCGGGTTATAGTCCTTATGAATCAGCTCGTAATCGGTGCGCATGTGAGGCAGTTGTTCCACATCAGACCGCAGAATGCGCGCGCCCACACCACTGCCCAGCATCAGGAGGTAAAACAGTTCTTTTAATGTTCCAATGGCATCCACAATAATAAAGGCGCAATTATAGTTCGCCATGGGGTAATGCTCGGCCACCGGGGTGTATCCTACCCAGAAGGTACGGCCTGAAAGAAACTGCTTCAGATGAAAGATATTGTCATACAGCTTCTCAGCTTCTTCCCGGGTGGTTTGCACCAGGCTGCAGTTGTATTCCACTGCCCGCCGAACGGTTTCCCACCAGTATTCTCGCCGGTTTTCCTCCGGCAGCCACCGTGAATAAGTGCGGTAATAGACAAAGCTGCCCAGCTGTGCCATGGGATTGGGCAAATGCTTGTACTTGCTGACAAATCCGTCTCCGATGACACGATAGTCTGATTCCTGGCGCATCGCCCGGCTTTTATTACGTTCATTCCGGTAGATGATGTAGTTTTTGGCAACATCTTTTCGCTCACTGTCCATTAAATACAGTTCCACCAAGTCCTGTATATTTTCCACATGAACCGGCTGCTGCTGGCCTTTCACTGCTTCTTCCACCTGGCGTGCGATGGTGTGACTGAGATGTTGATCAACGCCACCTTTCGTTTCTGTCATGGCTTTTTCAATGGCATTGCTGATTTTTCCCATATCAAATGCCATCAATCGCCCATCACGCTTTCGAATATTCATTTTGCGCCTCCTCTTGTGATTTAGAGCTGAAAAGAGTGGGTGATCAGGATGCCCGTCTTTTCCTTTTTTTGCCGAAGCAATAACTATATGTTGTGTTTTAACTTTGTGCTGCAGGTTAGATTATACCATATATTGTTCGGTTTAAACAGATTCTGCCAATCATTTTACCATTCACCAAATATCGGGGAATTTGTCCCTGTCATGATTCCGATTTCTTCCTGGCAAGCGCAGAATGACTCTCCGTTTTCAAACACACTTTTAGCACTAAAAAAAGCACTGGTATCTTTCAGTACCAGCGCTTTTCTTCTATGGAGTATTCCGCGGAACGTCTTCTCGCAGTGCTTCCCAGGTGTAGTTATTGCCTGCATTCCAGAGGAGCCATTCATTGACGCCACTGTCATAGGTGCCTTTGATCTGTTCACGAACCTGATCAACACCATACCGCTGGTAATAGCCTCTCCCCAAATAGCTGGCGGTGAAATCCTGAAGCCATGGGCGCAACACTGCCTTGGGCTCGTCTGTTTCCATCGCTTCAATCCGTTCAACAGCTCGCTTCATGGTTTCATATAGAATGGGATAAGGCTCAAGATCAGGAACAGCCACACCGAAAGTACCCAATGCGTAATGGGAAGGATACGCCATGGGACAGAGAATATCAGTGGCAACAGTCAATGTTTCCAAATGCTGTCCCAGTCGCATATCGTCGGTGACCGCCGGCACCAGACCAAAAATATCTGCCGACACATACACCCCATAGGGTTTCAGCTCTTCCCGGGCATAAGACAGAAAAGCGGCAATGGCTTCTGCCATGGTTTCCTGTTCACCGGCTTCACCATAGTCAATTTGCTCCCGGGGACCATCAGTGGGAAACCGCACATAATCAAATTGAACCTCGTAAAATCCCCGCGTAGCCGCTTCCTTGGCAATATCCACCAGATAGTCCCATGCTTCCCGATTGTATGGATTCAGCCATGCATCCTGCTTACGGTCCCGCCACACCTGTCCTTCATGGGTCTGAATGGCCCAGTGGGGGTTTCCCGCAGCAGCAATGACGTCTTTGAATGTCACGATGCGAGCGATGGGGTAAATATCATGATAATGCATGATATCCATGGCTTCCTGAAAATCCCTTACCTTCACCCGGGCATCCTGCCCCAAATCATTCACCATGGGGATGTCAGATGCATAGGTCATCGTGCCGTGATCATCCTTCACATCCACCACCCAGGCATTAATCACTGACTGATTGGTTTCATTGAGAAGTTCTTCAAAACGCCATTGAAGCCCAATGGTATTGCCCGTCATATAAATACCCTTGACTTCCCGGTAAATTTTAAAGGGCTCCCAACTGCTGCCAGGTTGCACCATATAGTCGCTGCCCTTCATCGGAATGGCTGCCAGTGCTTCATCATTCCAGGCTTCCATGACCGCTCTTGTTTCATCAACCGGCTGACGAAACGCCATTTGACATCCCGTGATTCCAAGGGTAATGGTGAAACACAACCCCAGAATAAAACGCCGTTTCCATTGATCAAGTTCGCTTACCCGCCTGAATCCCATCACGATTAACAGCCTCCCATGCCTCTGTCATTACATTTATTGTCACGATTCCATTCATGCATTCTTTGTTATTATACCACAGGTATTCATCAAGATGTACCTGCTGATCATTCGGTCTTTGCATCTGCACGGGGTTGCGGTAGTTCATGGGTACAGCGTCGGTTTTCTTTTTTAATGGTCTCGTGCCAGTGCTGCAAATGGCTGTGGTAGTAGTCATGATCTTCCTGGTGGATCTGCTCCAGATACTGATCCCAGTCTCCCTGAAATACCAGCGAATGACCAAACAGAAGTTTTTCTAGTACCAGCCGGGTCTGATTCAGTACGCAGGTCTCATGATGAGGTTGGCAGTGGCGGCAGGTGGTGTACACAACCTTGAGAGTATCGTACAGATGCTGGCGTTTAAATTCCCGAAGCACCTTAATTTTTGGTGACCGCATCTGTTTTAAAATGGCGTTTTCCCGGGAGACAGCTTCTTCAATGAGTGTTTCCAACTCAAATACAGGGCATTCATCTTGACCACAGCTTGCACAGGCAGCTTTATCATTGCATATCCGGTCCACCGAATGCCTTATTTGTTCCAAGTCAAGTTTTAAAATAACTGCCACGTCTTTCAGTGCAGTCTGGTCCAGCCGGTGCACCCGCACAGCACGTCTCATCAGCGGAAGGGCTGTTATCACTATCAATGCCGCGAACACAGCAATACTGTAAGGGTGAATCCATTCCTTCGGCAGGGTGTTGTAGAGGCCAACGACACCAAACACAAAAAACACATTTGCCGCAATCAGCTTCAACGCCACCTCCGGCACACGATCTCCCAGTAATTTCCCTGCCATGATACCCAGTGCACTGACACCCACCATCCCCATGGTTGTCCCTGCCAGCGTTGCCAGCGGCGCACCTGACTGAGTGGCCAGTGCCATGGCTGTAAGTTGTGTCTTGTCTCCCAACTCACCGACAAAGAACGCCGTTGCCACTGTCAGCACCGGCCCCAAATGAAGCATTCTAGTTTCTGTTTCATCATCACTGGCCAACAGTGCCCAGTATCCAAAAAAAAGAAAAGAGACAGAGGCAATAGCTCCCAGCCACTGAACAGGCAGTACCACTGTCAAAAAAGTGCCGACGAAAACAGCCATGCCGTGATTAATCAGCGAACCCAGAAAAACACCTGCCAGAACCTTCCGCATGGGATAACGCGTTGCAAAGGTCATCGCTAATATTTGCGTTTTATCACCCATTTCAGCCAAAAAAATCAGCAAAAAAGCCTGTGCCATTTCGTTCAAGGCAGATCCTCCCGTCATTTGCTTTGCAGCCACCGGTACCGTAGGAGAAACCAGTTCCAGATGAATATCACCGAATCCACATAATCGTACATACCCGTATCCATGTCTTCCATTCAGGCGATCGACCATGGAAAAAAGCCTTTTTCACACTCTCTGTCACAGAGAACATAAAAAAGGCTTTTGCTTTTGATATAGTTTAGAAGGTAAGGAGTCGCAGCGACCTACTCTCCCAGGACTTCACGTCCCAGTACCATCAGCGCTGAAGGGCTTAACGGCTGTGTTCGGGATGGAAACAGGTGTTTCCCCTTCGCTGTAGCCACGA
>NZ_JBCITM010000031.1:0-24988 GCF_039414295.1 Anoxynatronum sibiricum
ACTTTTTGTGTTACTTAGTCAAAGATCAAAAGCAAAGACAGTAACGAAGCTATTGGCTCACAAATTGGCGAGCACAATGGCTCAAAAATTCATCAGCGCGCGGCTCAGAAATTCATTGACATTCGGATGAAAATATTGAAACAGAGATAAACGAGTTAAAAAATAAGCTTAAATAAAGACATGTCCGATTCCCTGCAGTCTGGCCATGACACCGAAGCCACTCCGAAGCCACTAACCGCATCAAAAGCAAAAAAGGCCACAGCGGTTACGTCTTAGGGTTAAGCGAAACCTGTTCACCAGACAACCCATTCCAGCTCATCACCGATTACAGCTTTCAGTCCAACATTACTGATATTCTTCACCGCAAAACTAAATAAGGTCACGATCTTTACCTCCTGGAAGGATCATTGCATCAACGATTTTGAGTGAAAGGCGATGCGATTTTCTCCACAAACAATTTCCTGATACAATCGGCCATCTTTGATAATGAGCACGCGCTTGCTGCAGCTAGCGACGTATGCGTCGTAAGTAACCATCAAAATTGATGTGTTTTTTTGTATTGAGTATTGAAAATAGGTCCATCACATCTTTAGAGTTCTTGGAGTCAAGATTTCCTGTCGGTTCATCGGCAAGAAGTAATAAGGGATTTGCTACAACTGCTCTGGCAATTGCTGTGCGTTGTGCTTGTCCACCTGATATTTCAAAGGTGCTTTTGTTAAGCAACTTTTCAATTCCAAGAAGCTTCGAAACTGCATTTGTTCTTTTTTTTACCTCGACAACTGTTACACCCTCAAGTGTAAGGGGAAGCATAATAATTTCGCCCATGCTCTGTTACAGGAAGAAAATAGACTGGGGATTATTGATTTACAGTGAAAGTGCGTTATTCCACCAACCATAGAGAGGTTCTCTTGGAGGGTTATGTTGTAGAGGTTAACGATTAATGCCATTTTGAAGACGGTGCGGTCAAAGCCCGACTTTTTGCAACATTCTAAAACAGGACGTCAATCTCAGTTTTAAAGTGGAGGTGCTATGATGACTCGAAAGCAAAAATGGCTGATTGGCCTGACCTGCTTCATAGGATCGATTTTCATGGCTTGTGGTGATGGCGGGTCAATGACAGTTAAGGAAATAGATCTGCAACACCTGGTGACGCCAGCAGGTCTGATGGTCCAAAACAAGGAAGTTTATGAAATGGTCCAGGAAATAGGCAACAGTGGCCCTGGGGTAGCTTTTGATGACATGAGTCAGTTGGAGAACGAAGAACGACAGGAAGTTGAAGCCTTCTTTGGACAACTGCCAGGGCAAATGCTGGAGATTGAGGAAAGAACCGTTGAGATCAGGGATGAGGCGACCATTGAGGCCATCTTTGATGCGCTGAAGACAGCTTCTGGGGAATACGTGATTGACGACGAAGACATAACCAGTTGGCTTGAGAGTGACTTCTATTACGTCAGTGTGGCTTATGACGACGAAGTCATTAACCAGAAAGGCCATGCCATGGATTACCCAGAGCAGTTGCAGGAGGGGTATGTCTTTTATCTGTATGTGCTGGAGGATGACAGACTGTTTTTTCCGGATGGCAAGATGAATGGTGAAGGCGGACAGGGACTGGTGACAGTGCCTTTTGATTTTCAGTGGTTTGAAGGGTTGATCCATTAGCCGCTTCACTTTCAATGCAGCGGTTTTCCAACTGAAAAAAAGTGTAACAGATAGCTCCTCTATATCGTTTTCATAGCAAAAGGAGATGATCATATGAACATGAGAAGAGTCATTCAGTTACTGTGTGTAGGTGTCGTCATTTTTTTGTTGAATGGGCCGGTTTTTGCGTTGAACGAAGTGAAAGAAGCACCAAGTATTGAAACACAAGAATTGATACAGCCTCTGTTTACACACATCGTATTGTTTCAGAATAATTTTGATATCGCTTCAAACGGCCAGGTATCGGTTTCGTCTTATTTAACAGCAAGAAATGTTGACTCCCTCAGAATCAATATCAGCTTACAACGCTACAACAATAATAGGTGGACAACCATAAAATCATGGTCGAATACTGCGAATGGTACAAGTATGGGGCTCAGCGGGAGTCACTATGTTACAAAAGGGTACTCGTATCGAATGGTTTCAAATGGAATTGCTTATCGAAGTGGTTCACAGGTTGAAAGTGCGGCACATACAAGTTCATCAAAGTACTACTGATGTGTTGTGCGAACATGAGTGTGAGCCGTCATAATTCCTAAGAATCACATCCAAAAAATGAGAAAGGGGTTTAACAATGAACATTAGCAATGTGAGCTCAACCAATTATTACACTGGAGCTAAGGCTGCCTCCAATAATAACCTTCAAGACAAGTTCGAAGACTTGATCAATAACGAAACTGATATATATGTATCAGAAAAGTTTAAATTAGCAAAGAATAGTGATGTTGGTTCAAAAGTGTTCGATTTATCCAAACTTAATGGGAAGTTACAGAATACATTGCTGTCCAATGATGTAAAGATGTTTTATCAGGAAAGTACAGGGCAGACAATCTTCAGGACGTTCTTTAAAAAGCCCAACTCCAATGAACCGATGATAGTTGATGTATGTGTGCCAAATCATAAGTTTAGTGAGGGTATAGATGAAAAAACATTTAATGATACGATAGGCAAAGCTATTTTGCTTATGGATAGAGTAATTTCAATGCATACAGTTCTTGGAGAGGTGGTTGCTGATGCATATGGGTCTGAATTTAAGTATATACACCAGGCGAGAAAGTTAGACTTCTCAGGATATGTGGAGGCGATAGAAAACCGGATCAAGTCGATGGCCAATTATGATTTATACAAAGATAACCCTTTAAGCAGCGGCAAACATGTTTCGGAGGCAACGATTCAAGAACTGTTGAAAGAACTGGAAGACATCTTATTTGAGTTGAAAATAAAAATGTAAATGATCATCGGCTTTCAGCAAGTTGATCAACGGGTGTGACATTTTCAACTGAGGTATAAGCGGAACCTAACCAAACATCTTCGACTCAAAAATGTAGGTTGATATTAGGTTGATATAATGAATGCAAAAGAAAGAAAAGGAGATAGATGGTTAAAATCAAGTTATAAGAAGCATCTTGGCAGATGCCTGGTGTCACATTAGAGGTGTTTATCTGTCGGCGTTAACTGAATCTTCACTTCGATTTTGACTGGTTGAAACAGCAAAATGATGGATAGATGTGAGTTGACAATCCCATTCAGTAGGGTATAATGAACCAAAGAAAGTTAATCGATGCACAAAAGCGATGAAAAAGAGGAGTAGGCAGCGCAGCTCCCCAGAGAGAAAAGTCCCTGGCTGAAAGACTTTTTGGAACACTGGCTGTTGAAGGTAGCTTTGAAGCTTCCGGGTGGAAGCCTGCTTTGGCAGGTGCGTACATGTGGACGGTGCAGGCCGTTATCCTGATGAAGTGTCGGCACTTTGGTTGTTGTTTTGTTGCCGGAATTAAGGTGGTACCGCGAAGCCCTTTCGTCCTTAGAGATAGGAGAGAGGGTTTTTTTGATGGGAAAAAATCATTAATACGAAAGTTGATATTTGAAGGAGGAAATACAATGGCAAACCAGTTACCTAAAAACTATGACCCCAAGGATTTTGAGAAAAAAGTGTATCAGGACTGGCTGGAGAAAGGGTATTTTCGTGCAGAAGTGAATGAAAATAAAACCCCCTTCAGCATCATGCTGCCGCCCCCCAACATCACCGGTGCCTTGCACCTGGGCCATGCCCTGGACCAAACCATTCAGGATATCCTCATTCGCTACAAGCGTATGAGCGGGTTTGAAGCCCTGTGGATGCCGGGAACCGACCATGCCAGTATCGCCACAGAAGTGAAAGTGGTTGAAAAGGTGAAAGAGGAAAAGGGAATCAGCAAAAAAGAGCTGGGCCGGGAAAAATTCATGGAAGAAGCCTGGGCCTGGCGGGATACCTATGGCCGTCGCATTGTGGAGCAAATGCAGCAGCTGGGCAGCTCCTGTGACTGGGATCGTGAACGTTTCACCATGGATGAAGGCTGCAGCGCCGCTGTGACAGAGGTGTTTGTGCGTCTCTTTGAAAAAGGGCTGATTTACCGGGGGAACCGGATCATCAACTGGTGCCCGGACTGTAAAACTTCCCTTTCTGATGCAGAGGTGGAACATGAAGATAAAATGGGGAATTTCTGGCATGTGAAATATCCCATTAAAGGCGAAGACGGGTTCATCGAAATTGCCACTACACGCCCCGAAACCATTTTGGGAGATACAGCCGTGGCAGTGCATCCTGATGATGAACGGTACAAGCACCTTATTGGAAAAATCGCCATTCTGCCCGTTTTGAACCGGGAAATTCCCATTATTGCCGATACCTATGTGGACCCGGAGTTTGGCACCGGTGCGGTGAAAATCACCCCCTGTCATGACCCCAACGATTTCGAGGTGGGGGTGCGCCACGACCTGCCCCAAATTCGGGTGATGAATGACGATGCCTCCATCAACGAGCTGGGAGGCCCCTACGTGGGCATGGCTCGTTATGAATGCCGAAAAGCACTGGTAAAGGACCTGGAAGAGCTGGGACTGCTGGTGGAGGTGAAAGAACGGAACCACAGTGTGGGGCACTGCTACCGCTGCCATACGGCAGTGGAACCCCTCACCTCCGAACAATGGTTTGTGCGCATGGAACCCCTGGCAAAGCCAGCCATTGATGCCGTCAAAGACGGATCCATCAAATTTGTGCCGGAACGGTTTGACAAAACCTACTTCCACTGGCTGGAGAATATTCGGGACTGGTGCATTTCCCGGCAATTATGGTGGGGGCACCGGATTCCTGCCTACTACTGTGATGACTGCCAGGAAATCACTGTGGCCCGCCAGGCACCTGATGCCTGCTCGAAATGCAACAGCACCAACCTGCGGCAGGATGAAGATGCGCTGGATACATGGTTCAGCTCTGCCCTGTGGACCTTCTCCACCCTGGGATGGCCGGAGCAGACCCCTGAACTGAAATACTTCCATCCCACCGATGTACTGGTGACTGGCTACGACATCATCTTTTTCTGGGTGGTGCGCATGGTATTCTCCAGCCTGGAGTTTATGGAAGAAATTCCCTTTAAGCATGTGCTGATTCATGGACTGGTGCGGGATGCCCAGGGCCGAAAAATGAGTAAATCCCTGGGGAACGGGGTAGACCCCCTGCAGGTAATTGATGAGTTTGGTGCCGATGCCCTGCGCTACACCCTTATTCAGGGGAACAGCCCCGGCAGTGACATGCGGTTCAGCCAGGAAAAGCTGGAGGCTGCCCGTAATTTTGCCAACAAACTGTGGAACGCCACCCGTTTCGTTCTGATGAATTTGGAAGAAGAAGTACCGACAATGGAAACCCTGGCCGACAGCCTGGCACTGGAAGATGAATGGATTCTTTCCCGTCTGGAACGGACCCGCCAGGAGGTGACAGCCAATCTCGACAAATTTGAACTGGGGCTGGCTCTCCAGAAAATTTACGATTTCACATGGAACGAATATTGCGACTGGTACATTGAGATGACCAAAACCCGCCTCTACGGCGATAATGAAGACGCCCGAAAAACCGCCCAGGCGGTGCTGACAGAAGTGCTGAAAGGTATTCTGCGGCTCTTGCATCCTTTCATGCCCTTTATCACGGAAGAAATCTGGCAGACCCTGCCCAATACCATCGGCAGCGTGATGGTGGCGCCCTGGCCGAAAGCCATGGAAGAGGCACTGAAACCCCAGATGGAAACCCGCATGGAGCACCTGATGACGGCCATTCGCAACATCCGCAACATTCGGGCAGAAATGAATGTGCCCCACAGTGTGAAAGCGGCCCTGCAGGTGGTGGCTCAGACAGAAGAAAGCCGCCAGATCATCACCATGGGAACCCCCTACCTGAAAAGCCTGGCAGGCATTGCCGATGTCAGCTTCCTTGAGAAAGAGGAGGATGCTCCCAATCTGGCGGTTTCCACCATGATCCCCGGAGCCCAGCTGTACATTCCTCTGGCAGAGCTCATAGACCTTGACAAAGAAATTCAGCGGCTGGAAAAAGAAAAGGAAAAAGCCCTGGCAGAAATCAAGCGGGTGGAAGGCAAGCTGTCCAATGAAGGCTTTATGAAAAAGGCTCCAGAAAAGCTGGTGGAAGAAGAAAAGGCCAAGAAAGCCGGTTTTGAAGAGATGCTGGTGACCCTTGAGAAACGCATTGCAGAGCTGAAAATCTAAAGTAACAAGGAAACCAGGGATCTGGTGATGATGAATCGCACGAATCAATGATAAGAGGAGGCTGACGCCCCCATGAATTATGAAGAAGCGCTGACCTACATTCACAGTACCTACAAGTTCGGCAGCAAGCTGGGCCTCACCAATATCAAAGCCCTGCTGGCCAAGCTGGGCAACCCGGAAAAAAACCTGCCGGTAATTCATGTGGCCGGTACCAACGGGAAAGGTTCTGTCTGCTCCATGCTCCAGTCGGTACTCACTGCAGCGGGCTATAAAACAGGTTTATACACTTCGCCTTACATTCAACGTTTCAACGAGCGCATTCGCATCGACGAAACCATGATTCCCGATGAAGATCTGGCGGTCATGACTGCCGAAGTCAAAATCGCCGTGGAAGCCATGCTGGCCGAAGGCTGCACTCACCCCACCGAGTTCGAGGTGGTCACTGCCATCGGGTTTCTTTACTTCGCCCGGGAGGCGGTGGATGTGCTGGTGCTGGAAGTGGGGCTGGGTGGAACGGGAGACTCCACCAATGTGGTGGACCAGCCCCTGATTTCCGTGATTACTCCCGTGGATTATGATCATATGGAGTATCTGGGAGACACTTTGGCGGCCATTGCCGGAGAAAAGGCAGGTATCATCAAACCCGGCTGCCCGGTGGTGGTGGGCGGGCAAATGCCGGAAGCCATGGCCGTTATTGAAGCCAGGGCAGCGGCGTTGGAAGCGCCCCTGTTATCGGCCCTGTCTGACACAGTGACAGTTCACGAAAGTCGTCTGGAAGGGCAGCGGTTCTCTGCCATTCTGGGTGGGGTTGACTATCGAAATATCCAGGTGGCCTTACCGGGCTTACACCAGGTGGATAACTGCCTCATCGCTCTGCGCGTATTGCAGGAACTTCCCCGGCGGGGAAATTACACGATTTCCCAGGAAGCCCTCTACCAGGGACTGGCTTCGGTGAAATGGATGGGGCGGCTGGAAATTCTCCAGCATCACCCTCTGTTCATTATTGACGGAGCCCACAACCTGGCAGGTGCCCGGTCGTTGGCCGGCAGCATTGAACGGCTGCTGCCAGATCAGCCTGTCACCTTCCTCACCGGCATGATGGCCGACAAAGATGTGAAAGGATTCCTGGAAATCCTGTTGCCAAGAATTCGCCAGGTGGTGGTTACCCGGCCTGAGAATCCCAGGGCCATGGCAGCAGAAGAACTGGGAAGGATCATTGAGCAGCATCAGGGCAATGGAGGCATAACGGTTACCGTGGTGCCTGACCCCGAGGCTGCTGTTGACAAAGCCATTGAGCTGACACCTGAAAATGGCGTGGTGATTTGCGCCGGTTCCCTCTATTTGCTGGGAACTGTCAGGCAACGGGTATTGTCAGGGAGTGATGCGTGATGGATATACCGGTATCACCAGAAAGGCTGGTCAATGAATCAGAAAAAGCATTAAAGGCTCACCAGCTGGAACTAAGTAAGCTTTTAAAAGAAGCGGGGGCTGATCTGGTGGGTTTTGGCCAGGTGGCCCCCTGGCTTCCTGCTGATCTGACAGATTTACCCGTCGCCATTTCGGCGGCGGTGCATTTGTCAGGGCGGATCATTGAAGAAATCAGTGTGACCGCCGGCCCCACCCAAACCTATTTTCATCATTACCGATCGGTGAATACCCTGTTGGACCAAATGGCCCTGAAAGCCATGCTGCAGATTCAGCGATGGGGCTATGAGGCACTGGCCATTCCCGCATCCCAAAGCCTGAATGAAAAAGAACAGCGGTACCGCGGCCGCTTTCAGCACCGTCTGGCAGCCACTCGGGCGGGCTTGGGCTGGATTGGTAAAAACAGCTGTCTGGTGACACCAACCTATGGGCCCCGGGTGCGCCTGGTGACCATCCTCACCAACATGCCCCTGGCCACGGATGATCCGATGACAGAAAGCCGCTGCGGGGAGTGCCGCCGGTGTGCTGATGCCTGTCCGGCGGGGGCCTTGGCGGGTAACCTTCAATGGACGCCGGGACTGGAACGGGAAGCCCTGGTAGATCCTTCTCTGTGCAGCCATCATATGAAAAAAGCCTATCAGCATATTGGGCGGGGAGCTGTTTGCGGTATCTGTTTCCGCGTGTGCCCCTGGGGTAATGAATAGAGAAAGCCTTATTCAACAGACAGCAAAAGAAACAGTAACAGACAGCAACAGATCGCAGATTTAGGGGACCATCGATGCGAACAGTACCACAGTGCCCGCGGGGTTTATGGAATGCATCGAATCCTGAATGGTAGTTGCCGGAAAGGATGTTGAAATGATTGGACTAAGTGGTCGGTTCAGAAAAGACAATCAGAATACGGTTAACAAGGAGCAAAAGACACCGCGCAGAAAAAGTGGACTGCTGGTGCTGATCTCTCTTTTGATTCTGGGACTGGGAATCTCAGGGCTGTTCATGGCATGTTCAGATGCTTCTGACACCAGCAGTGGAGCAACGGGCAATCCGATGCCGCCACTGGTAACTGATGAAGGAACGGCAACACCTGTGGAAGGCACAAATGCAGGAGATGAAGATGTGTCAGAAGCGTCTGAAACGTCGCTGCCGGCGGACTCGGAAGAGGCAGCAGGTCAATCACTGCAACAGGTTCCCGTCTATGAGGCAGCAGACCCGGCTTCTGTTGAAGCAGACGAACTTGGGCAGATCATGGTGCTCATGTACCATCACATTCGTGAGCCAGAGGCGGAATGGTCCCGGACACCTGATCATTTTCGTAAAGACTTGAAAGTGCTCTATGAACAGGGCTTTCGACCCATTCGCCTCATTGATTATGCCCGGGGCCAGATTCATGTCCCAGCAGGCACAACACCGGTGGTCTTCACTTTTGACGACGGGAACGAGAATAATTTCAGAATGATTGAGGATGAAGCAGAAGAATGGATCATTGACCCTGACTGCGCTGTGGGAATTCTCATGGCCTTTCATGAAGAGCACCCTGAATTTCGACCCCATGCCACCTTCTTTATCAATGGCGGCACCCCTTTCGGACAGCCGGACTGGGTGGACTTTAAACTGAATTATCTGGTGACCAATGGCATGGATATTGGCAATCACACCGAAACTCATCTGCATCTGGGAGATGCTTCAGCAGAGCAGCTTCAGCAGGAGCTGGGGCGCATTCAGCAACTGATGAACCGGTATGTGGACGATTATCCGGTGAACACTTTTGCCCTTCCCTTTGGATCGAGGCCGTCCAGCGATTCAGTGGCTCCTTATGTGGAAAGGGGGACTTACCAAGAAGTGACCTACGTGAACGAAGCTGTGCTGGAGGTGGGCTGGGACCCCTATCATTCCCCTTATCACCGGGACTTTAATCCCCACAAAATACGCCGGGTAAGGGCCAGCGAAACCAAGGTGGATGGTGTGGGCATGTATGACTGGCTGGCATCTTTTGAATCTGGCAGTCGGCGCCGGTTTATCAGTGACGGCGACCCAAACACCATTGCCATTCCTGAGAGCAGGGCAGAGCTGCTGAGAGAAGATCTTGAAGGCTACGAAATACGGTTGTATGAAGCACCATAGATACAAGCTGAACATGGGTGAAATCAAAGTTCGTAGCTTTCATTATCACAGACCGGTTATCCGTTCTGCTCAGGTTGAAGGCAACTGGTTTTGGTCAGAGCAGCTGACTCCAAATTTTCAAGGCTGCTCTTAGCCAAATTTCCAGTCTTCATCGAATTTTGTCTACAGTCTGCACAGACCGGTTCGCCGGTCTGCTTTCGGTTGAGTATCCGAAAAAAGTGGATAGGAGGTGGCCCATGTTTTCCCAGGAGTTCCTCATAGTTCCGGCGGTAATTTTTTTTATCATCCTGATTTCCATTCAGTATGCTCTGAACCAGATTGTTCAGCTGTTAAAGGAAATCAAGAAATTGCTGGATAAGAACAAACATAATCAGAATCCTCCCATGCTGTAATGCCTGTATCCATTGACATGACTTTATTTTTCGAATAGAATGGATGGAATCAAAGCAATCAGAAATCTAAAAATCACCGGACTTGACTGATCACCGGATCAACTGAATAAAGGGGAGGTAGTTCAGGCATGAACATTGAAGAAAGAGTGTGGGAGGTCCTTTGTTCTGAAGAAGTTATTGAAACCCGTATCCGTGAACTAGGAGCAGCCATCACCCATGATTACGCTGGCAAAAATCTGTTTGTGGTGTCATTACTCCGGGGTAGCTTCATCTTTGCAGCTGACCTGGTGCGTCGTATTGATCTGAAACTGAAGGTTGATTTTATGACCAGTTCCAGCTATGAACATGGCGAAGAAACCACAGGTCAGGTGACCATTCTGAAAGATATCGAGGAAGATCTCACCGGGTTTGATGTGCTGGTAGTGGATGATATTGCAGATTCTGGCCTGACCATGAGTCATGTGATGAAGCATCTAAAGGGAAAGAACCCCAAAAGTGTGAGCTGCTGCGTGTTGCTGGACAAGCCCTCCAGAAGAAAAACAGAGCTGGTGCCCGACTACATTGGTTTTGCCATTCCTGACCGTTTCGTAGTGGGCTATGGGCTGAACTACGGGGATTATTATCGTAATGTGCCCTATGTGTTTGCGGTCACAGATGAAAAGCGCTGAAATAGAAAAGAAGCCAGTGAAACCATATGGCAAACGATGATTTGTTTGTTAAGGTGCATTTTTAACTGATTGATGATCAGTGACCATTAACGGGCAGAGAGCTAATGGAAGAAAGCTGCCACCGAAAGCAGGGGAAAGATGAACAAAGGGATGCGATGGTCTCAAGAAGTGGATAAGATGGTGGGGAAGCTGATTCAAACCCGCTGCGAGTTGCATGAAATACCGGAACTGGCTTTCCAGGAGTTGGAGACGGCAGATTATGTGGTACGCCGTCTGACAGAGCTGGGCATTGAGTGCCGTACCGGTATTGTGGGAACAGGTGTGGCTGGCTGGATACCAGGCAGTCACGGTCGTAAGACTTACTGTTTCCGGGCAGATATGGACGCTCTTGAAGTGGTGGAGCTGAATGAGGTTCCTTTCAAGTCAAAAAAGCAAGGGAAGATGCACGCCTGCGGTCACGACGGACACATGACGATTTTACTGGGATTGGCTGAAGTGCTTGTAAAAGGCGATTTTCGTCTGAGTGATAATGTGCTGCTTTTGTTTCAACCGGGGGAGGAAGGCACTGGAGGTGCTGAAAAAATTGTCAAATCCGGTCTGCTGGATGAGTACCGAGTGAATGAAATTTATGGGCTGCACTTGTTTCCTGGTATTGGACAGGGAAAACTGGGCGTACGCCCCGGGCCCATGATGGCCCAAAACAGCGAAATAGACATCGTCATCTGGGGAGAAAATGCCCATGGGGGAACGCCTCACATGGGTAATGACGCCCTTGTGGTGGCTTCGCAGTTGATGTTGGCCATTCAGACCATTATCAGCCGCAGCCTCAACCCGCTTGATCCGGCAGTCATTACCTTTGGGCGCATGAGCGGCGGTGAGGTTCGCAACATGATCGCGCGACAGGTGCGGTTGGAGGGCACGATTCGAACATTCCGTGAAGATACCTATGAAACATTGAAAAGCAGGCT
Organism: Anoxynatronum sibiricum; assembly: GCF_039414295.1. Classification (NCBI taxonomy): domain Bacteria; kingdom Bacillati; phylum Bacillota; class Clostridia; order Eubacteriales; family Clostridiaceae; genus Anoxynatronum; species Anoxynatronum sibiricum. Next base: position 11,800 of record NZ_JBCITM010000031.1, read on the forward strand.
GCTGGCAGTGGTGCGGGGAATGGAACTAACCTACCAGTGTCAGGTGGATGTGGATCTAAGGGAGATGTACCCGGCAGTCTACAACCCGTTAGAGATGGTGGAATCATTTCTGCAAGCCCAGGGAAAGGAACATGTGGAGTTGGTTGAACCAGTGATGCTGGCAGAAGACTTCGCTTTTTACCAACAAAAGTACCCAGGTCTTTTTTTCTTTCTCGGTACCCGAAACGAAGAAAAAGGGCTGATTCATTCCCTGCATCATGGTCGGTTTAATTTCGACGAGCAGGTGCTGGCCACAGGAGTGCAGGCGTATTTGAACATACTGATTCACAAAGCTGCCTTTGATGTGGTTTAAAATGCAACACTCGACGGTGCATAATTGAAAGGGAAGTGATGACAGCGTGAACAAGCTTAGAACCTTGCGGGTATTTGATGCCAACTTACTTTTTTTAATTGGCAGTTTGCTTTTCTTCACCATTGGGTTTACCGTTCAGCAACGGGAACTTTATACAGGGCTCATTATTACCCAGCTGGCAGTGGTGTTGCTGCCTCCCTTTTTATACCTTGAACTAAGACGGATGAACGTGCGGCAAATTCTCCGTCTGAATACCATCTCTGTGCGTCAGGCAGTTCTGGCGGCCCTCATTACCATTTTCATGTATCCGGCTGCTGTTACTGCCAACCTCTTCATGTTGAACTTGTTGAGCAGAATCGGAAACCTGGAAATTCCCCAGCTGCCTGCAGCCAGCAGCCCATTTGAATACCTGCGGCTTATGCTCATAGTTTCACTGTTGGCCGGCGTTTGCGAAGAAGTGTTTTTCAGGGGCTTTATCATGCGCGGCTATGAATCGCTGGGGCAAGGAAAAGCAGTGGTAATCACGGCGTTTCTCTTTGGCATTTTCCATTACAATATTTACAATTTAATGGGTGCCATCATGCTGGGACTGGTTTTTGGCATGTTGGTGAAGGTTACGGGTTCGTTATACGCGGGGATTGTCGGGCACATCGTGAACAACGGATTTGCAGTGACGCTGAGTTATGCCTTTACCCTGCTGGCTCAGTGGATGCCGACGGAGGAAATGCAGTTAGCTGAAGAGACAGTGAGCGATTCGCTGCTGGCCAGTCTGCTGTTTTTTGGGGTGCTGGCGATTCTGGGGATGGGTGTCAGTTGGTATTTATATCGAAAACTGGAGACCAGCTCATCGCCACAGCAAGCCATAAGCACATCTACGCCGCCCTCACTGGTGAGTGATGATTCTTCTGCTGCATCCTCGGTCACTTCAAATGACGAAGAAAAAGCAGCTGAATCGCGGCTTGGTGACGACCCACAGCCTGAGCAAGCCTCACAAAACTCAGAAAAACAGGTACTGGAAACAGGGAATGGAGAACCACTGCCGGATGGACAGCCGCCATTGGTTCAATGGTGGGAATTTTTTCCGCTGACAGGTGTTATTCCTCTTTTCATCCACATCTTACTGATTCAAATATCCATGATCCTGGGACGCTTCTAACAAGCGGCCCAGGCAATTGAAAACGATTGCAAAAAACGGTCCAAAATTCACCAAATCGGTTGACAACTGCCGAACAATCGTGTAACATGAATACTGGTGGGAATACTTGATATTTTCATTAATTAAGTTTTGGGAGGAATTTGAGAATGGAAAAAGGTACGGTTAAATGGTTCAACGCGGAGAAAGGTTATGGTTTCATCTCCAGAGAAAACGGTGAAGATGTTTTCGTACACTTCTCTGCCATCACGATGGATGGATTCAAAACCCTCGAAGAAGGACAGGAAGTCAGCTTTGAAATCGTTGATGGTGAAAAGGGTCCTCAGGCTACCAATGTTCAAAGAGCCTAAGGAGTTACTTAGAATCTGATTTCAAATAAACTCGGAACCGAACAGGCTGGAGTACCGGCCTGTTTTTTGTTGATTTGTGGCCTTAGCGGCCGAAAGGTGGTTATTGAATGAAAGATCAATTAGTTCGTATGACAGCGTCAAATCACCAAATCAGAGGCTTTTTTATCTGCCATACTGGTATGGTTGAAAAGGCCCGTCAGATTCATCAACTGTCACCTGTCGCATCGGCTGCACTGGGAAGAAGTCTGGGAGCCACGGCCATGATGAGCCAGATGCTCAAAGGCGGCGGCGAGCGTTTCACCCTGCGCATCAACGGAGGCGGACCCATTGGAACCATTCTATGTGTCGGCAAACAGGATGGCAGCGTCAAAGGCCTGGTGGATCATCCTCAGGTGGAAAGCGTCTACATGGCTCCCGGAAAGCTGAATGTGGGAGCCGTTGTGGGAACAGACGGCGAACTGACGGTCATTAAAGACCTGGGGCTGAAAGCGCCATATATTGGCACCTATCCCCTTTCCACTGGCGAAATAGCTGAGGATTTAACCGCTTATTTCATGCATTCAGAGCAACAGCCGTCATCAGTGGGGTTGAGTGTGCTGGTGGATGTGGACTATCATATTAAAGCAGCCGGGGGGTTCATTCTTCAGGTGATGCCTGATATTGGAGAAGAAGTGTTATCTAAGTTGGAAAAACAGCTGCTGCAGCTGCCGCCGCTGAGTCAGCTGCTTGAACAGGCAGAAGATGCAGAAGAACTGATGCATCTGGTGATGCTGGGATTTGACACAGTGGTAACCGAACGGATGGAGCCTCGCTTCGAATGTGACTGCAGCCGTCACAGAATGGAAGAAGCACTGATCAGTCTGGGGGAAAAAGAGCTCAGAGAGATGATTCACGAAGATGGAAACGCAGAAATTACCTGCCATTTTTGCCTGACCGCATATCAGTTTAACCGAAATGAAATGGAAGTCCTGCTTCAGGAAGCATTGTCTCCCGGCAAACAATGATGCAGGTTGTCTTATTTACTTTCGCCATCCCCATGTTGATCGATGCTGTTACAGGCGCTTGGTCTTAAAACGTGAACTGCCCGATGTGTTTTTGGGCAGTTTTTTTTATCTGTAATCTTTTTATCTGTAATCAATACGAATCGTCCTTTCCAGGAAAACGTTTGTCTATTGACACAATAAATGTTTTTCAAGAAATATTCACAAAAATATTAAAAATTGTCATTTTCGCGGTTGACAAGCAGAAATTTACCTGTTAGAATTCTTTTTAAATTAGTCATAACGAAATGCGAAGACGGAGACAGTCAGATGGCGTACAACAGTTACAGAGAGTCGGTGGTTGCTGCGAACCGATGCTGTTGCCAAATGAGCATCCCTCCTGAGCAGATACCCCCAAAGATCGGCACAAGGCCGCCAGTAGGGGTACACGGTAAGCTCCGTTACAGGCTGAAGGTTTGATGGAACCTGATGAGAAGGTAAATGCGCTGATGGAATTAGTGTCCAGCCAAGAATGCAGTTACAGAGAGCCGGTGGCAGCTGCGAACCGGTACTGCGGGAAAGACACGACTCACTCCGGAGCAGTGATTCCGAATCATTTTAGTAGGAGTCAACGGGAAGTCCCGTTACAGACTGCGGGTTTGATTGAACCTGAACTGAGTGGTTTTTGTGTATGCACATACATAAAAGCAATGAGGGTGGTAACGCGTGGTAAATGCCTCGTCCCTGCAATAATGCAGCGACGGGGCTTTTTTGATTTTAAAAAGGAGGCGCAGGCATGAACAAACATGTGTTGTCATTGCTGGTCGAAGACCAGCCGGGTGTCACCAGTCGTATTTCAGGGCTGTTCACACGAAGGGGCTACAACATCGAAAGCTTTTCTTCCGGCAGTACTGAATTACCGGGCATGACACGCATTACCCTGGTGGTCAATGGTGATAAGGAAGTTCTGGAACAGATTCAAAAACAGCTGAACAAACTGATCGACGTGGTCAGCATTAAAGAACTGAAGCCTGAAGAATCGGTTTATCGTGAACTGGCGCTCATCAAAGTGAGTACCACCGATGCCAACCGGGCATCTGTGCTGGAAGTAGCGGATATTTTTCGGGGAAAAGTCATTGATGTGGCCACTGACTGTGTCATTCTGGAAGTCACCGGTGATTATCAAAAATTGGAAGCGTTTATTGATCTGATGAAGCCCCATGGGATCCGGGAAATTGTTCGTACCGGCCTCACGGCCCTTGGACGTCGTAATCACTGATTCTCTGATGAAGGCAGGCAATAAAGATTCAAAACATAAAGGAGGAAACATCAATGGCAAAAATGTTTTATGAAGAGGAATGTCGTCTGGAGAAACTGCAGGGAAAAACAGTGGCGGTCATCGGTTATGGAAGCCAGGGCCATGCCCATGCCCTCAATCTACATGAATCTGGCGTGAAGGTAGTTGTAGGCCTTTATGAAGGCAGCAAGTCCTGGAAACTGGCTGAGGAAGCAGGTTTGAAAGTGGCTGTTGCCGCTGAGGCTGCCGCTGAGGCAGAAGTGGTGATGATTCTCATCAATGATGAAAAGCAGGCTCAGCTTTATCGGGAAAGCATCAAGCCAAACCTTTCGCCCGGCAACTATCTGGTGTTTGCCCATGGGTTTAACATTCAGTATGGTCAGATTGTCCCCCCGGAAGATGTGAACGTGTTCATGGTGGCACCCAAAGGGCCTGGCCACACGGTGCGCAGTCAGTATCAGGAAGGCAAGGGAGTTCCCTGTTTGGTTGCCATTCATCAGGATGTCACCGGTGATACCATGGATGTTGCCTTGGCTTATGCAGCCGGCATTGGTGGTGCCCGCGCAGGCGTGCTGGAAACCACCTTCAAGGAAGAAACCGAAACAGATCTTTTTGGTGAACAGGCAGTGCTTTGCGGTGGTGTGACCGAACTGATGAAGGCGGGATTTGAAGTACTGGTGGAAGCAGGATACCAACCAGAAAGTGCCTATTTTGAATGTCTGCATGAAATGAAGCTGATCATCGATCTGATTAATCAGGGCGGCCTCAGTTACATGCGTTACTCGGTGAGCGATACCGCCGAATACGGAGATTACAGTGTGGGCCGGCGCATTATCACTGAAGAAACCAGAAACGAAATGCGTAAGGTGCTCAAAGAAGTGCAGGACGGCACGTTTGCTAAAAACTGGATTTTGGAGAATCAGGCTAACCGGCCCCAGTTCATGGCACGACGCAAAATGGAACAGGAACATCCCATTGAAATCGTAGGCAAAGATCTTCGAAAAATGATGAGTTGGCTGAAAAAATAATGATCATAAGGTTGGCATAGACCACAGCAACACATAAAGCGTGTGAAGATACAACCATGGCAAGCTGAAAAGATCTGAAAATAGATTAAAAAGGAGTTGAAAATGATGGAGCGAAAGCATCTGATGGTTTTTGATACCACGCTGCGGGATGGCGAGCAGTCACCGGGGTGCAGCATGAATCTGAGAGAAAAACTGGAGGTGGCCCGTCAGCTCGAAAAGCTGAAAGTGGATGTCATAGAAGCCGGATTTGCCATTGCATCTCCCGGCGACTTTGAAGCAGTCAAAGCAGTGGCTGAAACCATCAGAAACGCGCGGGTGGCCAGTCTTGCCCGCGCCGTTCCACAGGATATTGATCGGGCTTATGAAGCTGTTAGAGCTGCTGAAGCGCCGCGGATTCACACCTTTATTGCCACTTCGGACATTCATATTGAATACAAACTGAAGTCCACCCGGGAGCAGGTGCTGGAGCGGGCAGTGGCCATGGTGAAGTACGCCAAAAGCCTGTTGAGTGATGTGCAGTTCTCAGCAGAGGATGCCACCCGCAGCCAACCCGAATACCTGTACGAAATCTTTGAGGCGGTGATTCGGGCAGGTGCTACAGTGATCAACGTTCCTGACACTGTGGGGTATACCACACCGGATGAATATTACCAGCTGATTGATGGGATCCGCCGAAATGTCCCCAGCATTGACAAAGCCACCATTGCCGTGCACTGTCACAACGATTTGGGAATGGCGGTGGCCAACACCCTGGCAGCAGTCAAAGCCGGAGCAACCCAGCTGGAATGCACCATCAACGGAATTGGAGAACGGGCCGGTAATGCCGCTATGGAAGAAATCGTCATGGCCATTAACACCCGGCAAGATCAGTTTCCTGCCAAAACACGCATTGAAACCACCCAATTATACCCTGCCAGCCGTCTGGTAAGCCAGGTAACCGGCATGAAAGTACAGCGAAACAAGGCTGTTGTGGGTGAAAATGCTTTTGCCCATGAATCAGGCATTCATCAGCATGGGGTATTGGCCAATAAAAGCACCTACGAAATCATGACACCTGAGTCGGTGGGGGTTGCCACCAATCAACTGGTACTGGGAAAACACTCCGGCCGTCATGCCTTCGAAGACCGGCTGAAAGATCTGGGATACCGATTGGAAAAACAGGCACTGGACAACGTCTTTGAAGAATTTAAAGTATTGGCTGACAAGAAAAAAGTGATTTATGACCGGGACCTGGAGGCGCTGGTGCAGGAAAAAACCATGCGCATGGAAGAACATTACCGCCTGAAGCAGTTTGTGATCAATTGTGGCAACCAGATGACCGCCACGGCCACTGTCAGGCTCATCAATGGAAAAGGGGAAATGGAAGAAGTATCCACAGGCAGCGGTCCAATTTATGCCTCCTTTGGAGCCATTGATAAACTGGTGGGGATGACATTTGATCTGGAAGACTATTCGCTGCAGGCCATCACTGAGGGTGAAGATGCCCAGGGAGAAGCGCTGGTGCAGATTCGAAAAGAAGACGGCCGGCAATACCACGGCAGCGGGATCAGTACTGACGTGATTGAGGCCAGCATCAAAGCCTATCTCAATGCTATCAACCGAATGATCAGTGATGTCAGGGAAGAGGGAGCGTGAAAACATGACAAAACCGGCAGGCAATACCAATATTGCTGTCTTTGATTCCACTTTAAGAGATGGCGCTCAGGCAGAAGGCATTTCCTTCTCAGTCGAAGACAAAATCAAAATTACCCGGGCCCTTGATGAACTGGGTGTTGCCTACATTGAAGCAGGCAATCCGGGATCCAATCCCAAAGACCTGGAGTTTTTTCAGCGGGTGAAGGGGATTAACTTGAAGCATGCTGCGCTCACTGCCTTTGGAAGCACCCGGAGGCCAGGAGTTGCCCCGGCGGAGGATGACAACATTAAGAACCTGGTGCTGGCTGAAACCCCTGCGGTTGCTATCTTTGGTAAAAGCTGGGATTTTCATGTGACAGATATCATCAATACCACGCTGGAAGAAAACCTGGCAATGATTCAGGATACCATGGCCTACTTTAAATCACTGGGAAAAGAAGTGGTATATGATGCAGAACATTTCTTTGACGGCTACAAGAATAATCCGGAGTATGCCATAGCCACACTGCAGGCGGCTAAAACCGGCGGTGCTGACTGGATAGTGCTCTGCGAAACCAACGGTGGTGCTTTTCCTCAGGAGGTTTTTGATGCGACGGCGCTGGTCGTCAAAGAAGTTGGGGGCAAGATCGGGATTCACTGCCACAATGACGGTGGTATGGCGGTGGCCAACACCATTATGGCTGTCGAAGCCGGTGCCCGGCAGGTGCAGGGAACTTATGTGGGATTTGGTGAACGCTGCGGCAATGTAAATCTGTGCACGGTGATCGGGAACCTGCAGTTGAAAAAACGGATGCAGTGTCTGCCTGACGGTAAATTGCAGGAACTGACTCCCACTGCCCGGTACATTGCAGAGGTGGCCAACATCAGCTTGAATGAACGGGAACCCTTCATTGGAAACAGCGCTTTTGCCCATAAAGGCGGTATGCATATTGATGGCGTTCATAAAAATGTGCGCTCATTCGAGCATGTTGACCCGGAGAAAATTGGTAATAAAAGGCGTTTTCTCATGTCTGAAGTTGCTGGCCGCAGCACCATCCTGAATAAAATTCGCAAGGTAAATCCCAATATTCGCAAAGACTCTGAGGAAACACAATTGGTGATGCAACGGCTCAAAGAACTTGAACATGAAGGGTATCAGTTTGAAGGGGCAGAAAGCAGTTTTGAGTTGGTGATTCGTAAAACCCTTGGTAAATACAAACCATTTTTTACACTGGATCACTTTAAAATCATTGATGAGCAAATGCCTGATGGTACCCATAGCAGCACAGCAATCCTGAAAATTAATGTGGATGGCAAAGAAGAAGTGACAGCAGCAGAAGGTAATGGGCCGGTGAATGCACTTGATAAAGCGCTTCGAAAAGCGCTGGAAGCCTTCTATCCTGAGCTGAAAGAGGTGTACTTGGCCGACTACAAGGTGCGGGTGCTGGATACCCGTTCAGCGACAGCCTCGCGGGTGCGGGTACTCATTGAATCGTCTGACGGTCGATATGTGTGGAGCACCGTGGGGGTTTCGGGAGACATTATTGAAGCCAGCTGGCTGGCTCTGGTGGATTCCATGGAGTACAAGCTGCTGAAAATCATTGAAGAAAAAGCCAGCGCCTATATGTAAATGAAAGGTAGGAAGAACGATTACTGGACAGACAGGAGGCAGGCAAGATGGGTATGACAATGACACAGAAAATACTGGCGGTACATGCCGGGAGAGAAACGGTGAGTGCCGGAGAACTCATAGAAGCACAGCTTGATCTGGTATTGGGAAATGATGTGACAACTCCTGTGGCACTGCGGGAGTTCGAAAAAATGGGAGCTACAAAAGTGTTTGATCGGGAAAAAGTGGTGATTGTGCCAGACCACTTCACCCCCAACAAAGACATTCACTCGGCAGAACATTGCAGGCAAATTCGGGAATTTGCTGTTGAACAGGATATTGAAAACTACTTTGAAGTGGGAGAAATGGGAATTGAGCATGCTCTCCTGCCGGAAAAAGGGCTGGTGGTTCCTGGCGACGTGGTGATTGGTGCTGACTCTCACACCTGTACTTATGGTGCTTTGGGAGCTTTTTCCACCGGGGTGGGTTCCACCGATATGGCAGCAGGAATGGCCACCGGCAAAACCTGGTTCCGGGTACCGGAAGCCCAGCGTTTTGAACTCACAGGGAAACTACAGCCCTGGGTAACGGGGAAAGATGTGATTCTTCACATCATCGGCATGATTGGGGTGGATGGCGCCCGTTACCAGTCCATGGAGTTTACAGGTGAGGGTATTGCCAATCTGGGAATGGACGACCGGTTCACCATGGCCAACATGGCCATTGAAGCCGGAGCTAAAAACGGCATTTTCCCTGTGGATGAGAAGACGCAGGCTTATGTGAAAGAGCATGCCGTGAAACCTCATCGGGTATATGAAGCCGACGAAGATGCTTTTTATGAAAAAACCCACCGCATTGACCTTGCCACCATCCCCCTGACAGTGGCGTTTCCTCACCTGCCTGACAATACTCGCCCTGTGGCGGAAGCTGGTGATGTGAAGATTGACCAGGTGGTCATCGGTTCCTGCACCAATGGTCGCATGGATGATTTGCGGATGGCAGCCAAAATTCTGAAAGGGAAGAAAGTAGCGAAAAACCTGCGGTGCATTATTTTCCCAGGGACACAAAAAATTTACCTTCAAGCGGTGAGGGAAGGTTTGGTGGAGATCTTTGTGGAGGCTGGCGCAGTTTTCAGCACCCCCACCTGCGGCCCCTGTCTGGGTGGCCACATGGGAATTCTGGCCAAAGGCGAACGGGCGGTGGCCACCACCAACCGAAATTTTGTGGGGCGTATGGGACATCCGGAATCAGAAGTCTATCTGGCCAGCCCGGCAGTGGCTGCCGCTTCGGCGCTGACTGGTCGCATCAGCAGCCCGGAAGAGCTATAGTCAATCAAGTGAATCACAATACATTTACCGATGGAACCGAAAGAGAGGAAGTGACCCATGGTTGCACAAGGAAAAGCCTTTGTTTATGGAAATAACGTGGATACCGATGTCATTATCCCGGCCAGATATTTAAATAACTCCGACCCGGCAGCATTGGCCAGCCACTGCATGGAAGACATTGATGCTGATTTTGTGAATGAAGTGGAAGCGGGAGATGTGATTGTAGCCGGCAAAAACTTTGGTTGCGGATCTTCCCGGGAACATGCGCCCCTGGCCATTAAAACCGCAGGAGTGTCCTGTGTCATTGCCCAGACCTTTGCCCGGATTTTTTACCGAAATGCCATCAACATTGGCTTGCCCATTCTTGAATGTGAAGAAGCCGTCAATGAAGTGGAAAAAGGGGATGAGCTGATGGTTGATTTTGCTGCCGGCACCATCACCAACAAAACCCGGAACAAAACCTACCAGACACAACCGTTTCCGCCATTCATCCAGGCCATTATTGCCGCCGACGGCTTGGTGGGCCGGGTGAAGGAGGAACTCTCATGAAATTCACCATTGCCACAATACCCGGAGACGGAATCGGGCCGGAAGTCATTCAGGAAACCATAAAAGTACTGGAAACGGTGGCTGCCATCGGTGGGTACACCTTTTCGTACCCACTGCTGCTGGCAGGCGGTGCCGCTCTGGATGCCACGGGGCATCCGTTACCGGAAGAAACCCTGCAAACTTCTCAGGAAGCAGATGCAGTACTCTTAGGAGCAGTAGGTGGTCCCAAATGGGATCACCTGGAGGGGGAATATCGGCCTGAAAGAGCGTTGCTGGGGCTTCGTAAAAGTCTGGGCCTGTTTGCCAACCTGCGGCCTGCGGTGCTCTTTCAGCCATTAAAAGATGCCTGTCCCCTTCACCCGCAGATTGCCGCCAAAGGCATCGATGTCATGGTGGTGCGGGAACTCACCGGGGGCCTCTATTTCGGTAAGCAGGAGCGTCTTCAGGACGAAACCGGCGGCTGGTATGCCTATGACACCATGCAGTACCATGAAAGTGAAATCCGGCGCATTGCCCGGGTGGCCCTTGAGCTGGCGAAAGGTCGGTCGGGTAAGGTAACTAGCGTGGATAAAGCGAATATATTGGAGAGCTCCCGCCTGTGGCGAAAAACAGTGATGGAAGAAGCGGCGGCTTATCCCACCATCAGCCTGGACCACATGTATGTTGACAATGCCTCCATGCAGTTGGTGAAGAGCCCCGGACAATTTGATGTCATCCTTACAGAAAACATGTTTGGGGATATTCTTTCAGACGAAGCGGGAATGATCACCGGATCCATCGGCATGCTGCCTTCTGCCAGCCTGAGAGAAGACAAAGGCGGTATGTATGAACCTGTGCACGGTTCTGCGCCTGATATTGCCGGCCAAAACAAGGCTAACCCCCTGGCCACCATCCTGTCGGCAGCCATGATGCTGCGTATTTCTTTCGGACTGGAAGCAGAAGCGATGCTGATGGAGAGCGCTGTGGAGCACGTTTTGAACCAGGGCCTGCGTACCGGTGATATTTACAGTGACGGCTGTCAATTAACTGGCACCCGGGAAATGGGAGCCGCTGTTGTGGCAGCAGTGAAGCAGTTTGAAAAGAAAGGAGCCTGACCATGCAGCTCAATGGATCCCAAATACTGATGGAATGCCTGCTGGAACAGGGTGTGGATACGGTTTTTGGATACCCTGGAGGAACCGTCATCCATATCTTTGATGCCCTCTACGAGTACCAGGACCGCATCGCTCATATTCTTACCTCTCATGAACAGGGAGCCACCCATGCGGCAGACGGCTATGCCCGGGCAACGGGAAAAACCGGTGTGGTTATCGCCACTTCCGGTCCTGGGGCCACCAATACTGTCACTGGCATCGCCACCGCCCACATGGATTCCATACCCATGGTAGTGGTGACAGGCAATGTGCCTCTTCCACTCCTGGGCAAAGACAGCTTTCAGGAAGTGGATATCATGGGAGTCACCATGCCCATCACCAAGCACAGCTTTATTGTTAAAGATGTGAATCAACTGGCCGACACCCTGCGGCGGGCCTTCCATATTGCCAACGAAGGTCGTCCAGGCCCGGTGTTGGTGGATATTCCTAAAGATGTATCGGTGGCCATGGCCGCCTATACTCCCCAGGAGTTACAGGTCATTGAAAAGCAGAATACTATCACAGCGGAATCTCTGAAAAACGCGCTGGCCATTCTTAAAGAGTCAAAGAAACCTTTTATTCTGACCGGGGGAGGGGTGATTCGAGCCGACGCTGGCGAAGAAATGCTGGCCTTCATCGAAAAAATGAACGCCCCATTTTCTTCCACCCTTATGGGTTTGGGAGGAGTGAATACTGGCCATTCACTATTCACTGGCATGATTGGTATGCACGGGAGCAAAACCTCCAATATGGCGGCAACTCAGTGTGATTTACTCATTGCAGTGGGGTCTCGATTCAGTGACCGGGTCATTAGCAATGTGAAAGGCTTTGCCCCCGATGCTTTTATTTTGCACATAGACATTGATCCGGCAGAGGTGAATAAAAATGTGCGGGCAGTGCATCACCTCAGCGGTGATGTGAAACTGGCCCTCCAAAAGCTCAACGCTGCGTTGGAAGATACCCATGTGGAAGCAAGACAGTCATGGGTGAATCAGATTCAGGACTGGAAAACTTCCTATCCCCTGGCGACTAACCAGAATGGTACCATCAAACCCCATACCGTAATTCGCGCATTGAGTGACCTTACCTCCGGGCGGGCCATTGTTACCACCGAAGTGGGGCAAAGCCAGATGTGGGCCGCCCAGTATTATACCCACAGTGAACCCCGTACCTTCCTTACCTCTGGTGGGTTAGGTACCATGGGATTTGGTCTGGGAGCCTGTATGGGAGCAGCCATTGGGCGAAAGGATAAAAAAGTAATTAACATTGCCGGTGACGGCAGTTTCCTTATGAATTGCAACGAACTGGCGACCGCTGCGCATTACCAGCTGCCCATTTTGATCATTATTCTGGATAACGGAGTACTGGGCATGGTACGTCAGTGGCAGGATCTTTTCTTTGATAAACGGTTTGCCGGAACCACCATAGATCGCAAAACAGATTTTGTTAAGTTGGCTGAGGCCTTTGGTGCCAAAGGATATAAGCTGGAGAGAGTGGAAGATGTGGAATCAGTTTTAAAGGAAGCCTTGGTTCAGGACGGACCTGTGGTAGTCCATGTACCCATTGACAAAGACGACAAGGTCTTTCCGATGGTACCGCCGGGAGCTTTTATTCAGGATCTCATCACTGAAGAAACCCTCTAAATGAAAAGACCCTCCGAAGTGGAGGGTCTGAGGTTGTCGAAAAAGTCATGTTTTAGAGATGAAACATGGCTTTTTTGCGCTTAGAATCAGTTTTGAGGGGTGATATTGCTTTGAGAAAGGGTATTCCTATCCTCTATTATCAAGGATAGTGGC
>NZ_JBCITM010000032.1:0-15428 GCF_039414295.1 Anoxynatronum sibiricum
GCGCAACCACCATCAATGTGGTGGTCACCGCCGAAGATGGCACCACTACCAAGACCTACACCATCCAGGTAACCAGAGCTGCCTCTGCTAATGCCAACTTAAGCGGACTCACCTTGTCCAGTGGCACGTTAGATCCTGTTTTTCACAGCGATACGACAGCCTATACCGCCAGTGTGGGTAATGCCGTAACCAGCATCACCGTGACACCCAGCACAGCACATGGGTCTGCCACAGTCACCGTTGATGGTATTGCTGTTTCAAGCGGCACTGCCAGTGCTGATATCTCCCTGCCTGTTGGCGCAACCACCATCAATGTGGTGGTCACCGCCGAAGATGGTACCACTACCAAGACCTACACCGTCGAAGTCTTACGTCGAGAACAAACCAATGTCACCACCAGTCCAACCAGTGTAACGGGTAACATGGCCTTTACCCAGACCTTCACCATCAGCCTTGAACATGAAACAGTTACGGGCGCTGTCTATGCTTCAGACCTTGGCGTGTCGGATGCTTTCACCGGGCTGACCATCTCAGCCCTTCAGCAGACCCCCACCACTATTACAGCCACCCTGTCGGGAAGACTGGATCAAGAAGGCATCGGAAAAATAACGATTCATGAGGATCGGCTGTCTGCCAGTACAGTACCCCTTACTGCCGAGGTGATGGTGAATCTGTTAATAGTTTCATATGATGCCAATGTGGCTACCGGCGGCAATGTGCCTGTTAGCCGCACCTATCCTATTGGCGCTTCCATCACTGTTTCTGAGAACACCGGTAATCTTGAAAAAGCTGGTCATCGCTTTGCTGGCTGGAACACCCAGGCAAATGGACAGGGAACAAGCTATTCGGCTGGCGATTCTTTTACCATGCCAAACAACCACGAAACCCTCTATGCAGTTTGGGCACCTGTGCCCCCAGCCCCTGATAACGGCGGCAACACTGGTGGCGGTTCTGGTGGTGGCTCTGGCAGAAGACCATCTGACACTCCCACCGCACCCCCTGCCCAGCCTGCCGCCTTGCCAGCAGGTGCCGCTATAACAGTGCTGGTCAACGGAGAAAAGCATATCGCAGGAGCGGAAACTTCAACAGAAGAAAAGACTCAATTAGTCGCCACGCTGAAAATGGACACTGAAAAGATAATCTCCCTGCTGAATCAGATCCAAGCACCCGGGGAAATAAACAGAGGTGCAAGAAACAATGTGGTGGAAGTTCTTGCCACCACTCAAAATGCCACTCAGTTTACCACCATCCTCACAGCGGATCTTCTCCAGAAAATGGCGCAGCTGGACATTGACTTCTCCATTGTCACTGAAAAGCTGACTTATCAGATGCCTGCCAAAGCCTTCAACTTGGCAGCCATGGCCGATGCACTGTCCGTTGATTCCGATTCTCTCCATGATATGGAAATCGAATTGCACATCACCTATGTAGGCGAAGAAACAATACAGAGGATGAATAAAAAAGCACAGCTGCAAGGCTATGAAGTGCTGTTTCCACCAGTAGCTTTCAATGTCGTTGCGACTTCGTCTGTCACGGGCGAAAAGAAAGAAGTAAGCATCACACAATTTGCCAGTTTTGTATCACGCACCATAGAACTTCCTGCAGGGCTAAACCCTGAAAAGGTAACAACAGGAGTTATCTATCACCCTGATGGGTCTTTCTCTCACATACCGACGACGGTTTTTGAGAAAGAAGGCAAATGCTATGCACGATTAAGTTCCTTTACCAATTCCACATATTCTGTGATTCACAATGCGATTATGGTTCCGTCCGTTAAGGATCACTGGTCAAAAGCCCATGTGGAAGATTTAGCGGCAAGGCTGATCATCGCCCATCCCGAAACCTTTGCACCAGATGACTTGATCACAAGGGGTGAGTTTGCGGCCTATATCACAAAGGCATTGGGACTTTATCGCCCTGGTATGGGTGAGGTTGGTGCTTTTATCGACGCACATCACTCTCACGAACTGCTGGACGCCATTACCATCGCCACGCAACACGGGATTATCTCTGGCTATCCTGATGGCAGTTTTCGTCCATCGGCCTTTATCAGCCGGCAGGAAGCCATGGTGATGTACGCGAAAGCCATGAACATGGTAGGACTTCGGGGAGAAGGGGCTTCCCGTATCACCACCTACACAGATCAAGAAGACATTGCTGATTGGGCTTATGAATATGTGAACCAAATTACCCGGGCAGGTGTCTTTAGCGGAAGAACCCCTCACACCATTGATCCTTTGGGCACATTCACCTATGCTGAGGCCGCCACCGCTATTCGCAATCTCTTGATAAAAGCGGAGTTGATTGATTAGAAACTCCGCGGTCCAATAGTTGGAACGCATCTTGGAAGAGGACTATGATGGGATTCCCTCGAAGAGAATAAAAGACTTATCTGTTGAGGCGTAGTGCAAAGACGATGCTTCCTTGCAGGACATTCCAAGGCTCCGGAACTAGAATCCTGTTATGGGGCCTTGGTTTTTTATGTTGTGGAAGATACATACTCTTTTGCCATTAGCCATTGTTTGTCAGAATCCTGTCAGAGGCCATTGATATACTATAAAGAATCTTAACCTATAGAAGGTGGAAACCAGTCCCATCATAATAGGATGTCCCTGGTTGGAAAGGAATCATATGATTGCCCGTATCGATGGAGTATCCAGTACAGGATGAATAAATTTGAAACAAGGAGGTATTATAATGAAAGTTAAAATGAAAATGATACTTGCGTTAGTGGTATTACTCTGCGTAATCTACCCTATGTACGAGGGCGGTGCAGAGGCGATTAGTTATTACGAGTTCGGAACGTATGATGATGAGCCAATACTTTGGTTTAGCATGCGAGATGGTATGAAAACAATCTTCACTACTTATCAATATCCTTTTCGAAAAGCTTATGATACTGGAGGCAGTAACGATTGGCAAGGTTCCAGTTTGAGAGGGTACATAAATGATAATATCAGTTTAAATGAGTTTGAAAAAACTATTTTAGGAGGATCGGGAGGAGGAAGCGGCGGCGTATTCGGTGATGATAAAGGTTATGGTTCATCAAGAACTATATTAGGAAATGACGAGCTAGATCGATTGGGCCATGGACCACGTAGTATGCGTGGGGACTTTTGGACGAGTACACCGATTCCTGGAACAGAAAATCAGGCGTATCATCGACAAGACTTGCTTCCACCGAATATAACCGTAGAGGCCAGTTTACCAGTATATGTATCTATTCGATATGACAGTCCTCTAAATCAACTACCTATCAAATCTGGTGCAGGTAGTCGAGAAGATCCATATCGGTTCGGATATGCAGAACTATTGATGAACCCAACAAATCCAGCAGATGGCACCTTATCAACAGTATATGCAGGCCATACATTTAATGCTGCCGGTGGCAATGGATCCAAAACCTATGCAGTGACAGCAGGGGCATTACCCAATGGCCTTTCTCTTTCTGCCAACGGAACACTGACAGGAACACCAAATACCGCAGGCACATTTAATTTTACAGTGACAGCGACAGACAGCGCCCCCACCCCTGTAACGGACAGTCGTGCCTATACCATGAACATAGCAGCAGAA
This sequence comes from Anoxynatronum sibiricum, assembly GCF_039414295.1. NCBI lineage: Bacteria > Bacillati > Bacillota > Clostridia > Eubacteriales > Clostridiaceae > Anoxynatronum > Anoxynatronum sibiricum. Next base: position 3,577 of record NZ_JBCITM010000032.1, read on the forward strand.
GACTTATTGATGAACCCAACAAATCCAGTAGATGGCACCTTATCAACAGTATATGCAGGCCATACATTTAATGCTGCCGGTGGCAATGGATCCAAAACCTATGCAGTGACAGCAGGGGCATTACCCAATGGCCTTTCTCTTTCTGCCAACGGAACACTGACAGGAACACCACATACAGCAGGCACTTTCACATTCACAGTGACAGCGACAGACAGCGCCCCCACCCCTGTAACGGACAGTCGTGCCTATACCATGAACATAGCAGCAGAAGACTTATTGATGAACCCAACAAATCCAGTAGATGGCACCGTATCAACAGCGTATACAAGCCATACATTTACAGCAACCGGTGGCAGTGGATCCAAAACCTATGCAGTGACAGCAGGGGCATTACCCAATGGCCTCGCTCTTTCTGCCAACGGAACACTGACAGGAACACCAAATACCGCAGGCACATTTAATTTCAACGTCACAGTGACAGACAGCGCCCCCACCCCTGTAACAGACAGCCGTGCCTATACCATGAACATAGCAGCAGAAGACTTATTGATGAACCCAACAAATCCAGTAGATGGCACCGTATCAACAGCGTATACAAGCCATACATTTACAGCAACCGGTGGTAGTGGATCCAAAACCTATGCAGTGACAGCAGGGGCATTACCCAATGGCCTCGCTCTTTCTGCCAACGGAACACTGACAGGAACACCACATACAGCAGGCACTTTCACATTCACAGTGACAGCGACAGACAGCGCCCCCACCCCTGTAACGGACAGTCGTGCCTATACCATGAACATAGCAGCAGAAGACTTATTGATGAACCCAACAAATCCAGTAGATGGCACCGTATCAACAGCGTATACAAGCCATACATTTACAGCAACCGGTGGCAGTGGATCCAAAACCTATGCAGTGACAGCAGGGGCATTACCCAATGGCCTTGCCCTTTCTGCAAACGGAACACTGACAGGAACACCAAGTACCGCAGGCGCTTTCACATTCAACGTCACAGTGACAGACAGCGCCCCCACCCCTGTAACGGACAGCCACACCTTTACCATGAACATAGCAGCAGAAGACTTATTGATGAACCCAACAAATCCAGTAGATGGCACCGTATCAACAGTATATGCAGGCCATACATTTACAGCAACCGGTGGCAATGGATCCAAAACCTATGAAGTGACAGCAGGGGCATTGCCCAATGGCCTCACCCTTTCTGCAAACGGAACACTGACAGGAACACCACATACAGCAGGCACATTTAATTTTACAGTCACAGTGACAGACAGCGCCCCCACCCCTGTAACGGACAGCCACACCTTTACCATGAACATAATGTTAAATGAAACGAATATTCCGGAAAAAGGAGAATCTGGTGGTAGCTCCGGCGGAGGAGGCGGTTCCAGCAGCACCTCAGAAAGGAGTCAAGACAAACAACAGCAGGCAGAAGATACAGAAGACACAAGTGGCGCGGAAGACATTGAAGAAGTAGAAGGCTCTAAAGACTCACAGGAAGCAAGTCCTCCTAGAAAGAAGATCCTTCTTACCATCGGAAATCAAGATATCACGCTAGGAAATGAAACACATCAGCTGGATGCCATGCCCTTTATCGACGGCGAAACCAACAGAACCCTGGTACCACTCAAGTTCATCAGCGAAGCCCTGGGAGCAACAGTGACCTGGCTGCCAGAGACAAGACAGGTGCTAATTACAGAAAGAGACACAGAAATCCTGTTGACCATCGGCTCTAAGGAAGTACTGGTGAATGGCGAAATGATCCTGATAGATACCGAACCAAGGATTATCCCTCCCGGTCGCACCTTTGTACCCCTGCGGGTGATCGGAGAGCTGCTGGGAGCAACGGTGACATATGATGAGGGAACAAGAGAAATCAGTATCGCAAAATAGAAAAACCGGAACCTGAAAGACTCCAGAATTGTATTTTGGGGTCTTTTCTTATGTCTGAGAAATCAATTTTTGTGTTATCATATAGGGTGAATTAATCTGATCTGTTCAATTTTCCTATTTACCATCTGGGCACTTACGGACAAATTAATAAGAAAAAGGCAAACAAAGAGAATGTGGATGAATTTGCCTTGATATTCAGTTTTTGACAACATCATGTTTAAAGACAAAGAGGTGGTTATCACCGGCGGCGCCAGAGTGATTGGACAAGTCATGGTTCAGGCTTTCCGGGATGAAGGGGCACAGGTGTGTGTGATGAATAAGTTGCCCAACGAGTACTTCGTGGGCGATTTGGCTGAGGAGGAAGCGATCAAGATTAAAGGAGCCGATATGTCTAAAACACTGATTATCACGGAAAAACCGTCTGTTGCCCGGGACATCGCTGCAGTCATGATGAACAGGCCTAAAAAAAGCGATGGGTATCTGGAAGACGACACATACATCATCACCTGGGCAGTGGGTCATCTTTTACAACTGGCCGAGCCTGCCGCATACCATGAAAAATACAGAAAATGGCAGATGGCTTCCTTGCCGGTAATACCGAAAAATTACATCTTTACGTTAGAACCTATCCCCCGGAATATGTCTGTTCTCAGTGTTGTGGCGGCGCAAATCAAGCGCAAAGATGTTTCGACCATCGTATGGGCAACTGACTCGGCCAGGGAAGGACATTTAATCGCAGTGAATTTGGCGGCCCATCTAAAAGTTAATAAGCCATCAAAGCGATTATGGTTAAGTTCCTTGACTCCTGAGGCGATTAAAAAAGGGCTGCAGGAGGTAAAGCCCATGTCGGCCTATGAAAATCTGGCAGATTCAGCAATTGCCCGTTCTCAAGCCGATTGGGTCATTGGCATGTCTGCTACCCGCGCATTTACACTGGCTGGAAGAACTGGAAGTGGATACACAGAAAAAAGCGGAGTCGTTTCTGTGGGTCGAGTTCAAACACCTACTTTGGCCTTTACCGTCAACCGCCAAAAGGAAATCGACGCATTTGTGAGGGTGGATTATTTCGAGGTCAAGGCAGACCATGGCAATTTCACCAGCCTGTGGTGGAGCTTGAAAGAACAGACCCATCGCATAAAAACGCTGGAAACAGCGGAAGTGATTGCACAGAAAACAAAAGGGCAACCCGGTGTCATTCAAGCTATAAAAAAAGAAAAGAAGTCAACACCGCCTCCTTTTCTGTATGACCTGACATCCCTACAACGTGATGCCAACCGCAAACTGGGCTTTTCGGCCAAAAGAACCCTGGCAGCCGCCCAGGCCCTTTACGAAAAGCACAAATACATCACATACCCCCGAACTGATTCCAACCGGCTGACAGAAGACATGAAAGAGACGGTTTTCCAGACCTTAAATAAAATGAGCATCCCGGTTTATAAACCGCTGATTGATTCTTTTGTCGATAGCCTGAAGTTCACCAAAAGAACGATTGATGACAGCAAAGTGAGTGATCACCATGCTCTGATTCCTACACCCAAGATGCCTGTCCTGGAAAAACTAAACGAGGATGAACGGAAGATATATGACATGATTGCCCGACGGTTCATCGCCGCCTTCATGCCCACCCATGAATATGAAACAACAAAAGCCCTTATTATATGCCAGCATGAAGCCTTTGTGTGTAAGGGCCGGGTCGTTGTATTAGAAGGCTGGAAAGAGGCATATGTAAAAGAAACAAGTGAAGGAGATGGCAAAGAAAAAGAAGATCAGAAGCTTCCAACCTTCGTCAAAGGACAAGATGTGATCTTCCAAAATACGGAAGTCCTTAACAAGAAAACCCAGGCGCCCAAACCCTACACAGAAGATACGCTGTTGGCAGCCATGGAAAATGCCGGTAAATCCATTGACGACGAAGAACTCCGGGACCAAATGAAGGAATTAGGGATCGGGACGCCTGCCACCCGAGCTGAAATCATCGAGCGGATTATCCAGGTGGGCTATGTTGAACGACAAAAAAAATACTTAATGCCCACCCCCAAAGGCATGGCCACCATCGAAGCGTTGCCGGATGAAATCACATCTGTTGATACAGCTGGAAAGTTCGAACGGGCGCTTAATCGAATTGCCCGGGGTGAATACCCAAAAGAAAAGTTTGATCAAGGAATTATTCGGTTTGCCCATGCCCTTGTGGAAAAAGCCAAGGTGTACGCCCGGTCAGACATAAAAAAAATCGGTCAAGTGGTGGCAGAAACCCGACAAATTGAAAAGTGATAAACCAGAGTATAACCGTGTAGCATGGTCTAAATCAGAGTGTAGAGCACTGCGCCAAATGACTATCTGCCGATAGCAAAGAGGGGCTTTTCGTGAAAATGTGTGCTATAAGAGCTGCTTGAGGAATATGAAATCGGGGCAATCTTTCCTGAAGGGCCATTCCTGCAAAGTCTTGAACATTTTTTAAAGGATAACCATTTTGCCTAATAGCACGGCAATGATAATCATCACGATAATCGCTACCAAACTTGAGGGTATAGCATTGGTGTATTTTGGAACAAAATGAATAATGGCCATGGTTACAATCACGAAAAAGATCATAATTCCCAGAGCCACCGGCGGCAGCCACATTTTCGTCACCATTTCAACACCGTTTACCACCACTTCATCGACTTTGAACTGTGCCCATTGGGCTAAGAACATAACAATGGACAATCCGTTCAAAAAACCAAGCATGACTGAATAGGGGATAATCCGCGCATATTTAACTAACTTGAGAACGCCGATGCTGATCTGAATAAGTCCCATGAGCACAACGATTGCAAAAAGATATTCTAAACCATGCTGTGCAATGAGTGCTGCAAACACTACTGAAATAACGTTAAGCGGTGCCCTGCGCTTGTGTTTTGCCGGGCGGCAGGTATGGTATAATATCAGTGACAGGACTGTTGGAGGTGTCTCCATGCATCAAGCTCATCAACTGGAAGAACGGCTGCTTGAAATGGAAAAAGTGGCTCAGGCTTTTCAAGTGGCACCGTTTGATATATACCTGCTGGGTGGTGCTGCCTGCCTGCTGGCGGGATATACCTCCAGGGCTACCCGTGATTTTGATTTGGTAGATCAGCAATATTCAGCTTCCCTGGCCAAGGTGCTGGTTTTTCTGAGGGACTATGATCTGCTGGAATATGAAAGCACCCTCCTCTCGCCACACTACAAAGACCGGTGCCGCCAATTGACTTCTTTTCAATATCTGAACATATACACGCTGTCAGCGGAAGACATCATCGTCTCCAAGCTGGTACGTCTTAATGAGCGCGATTGGGAAGATCTGGATGCCATGATGCCCCAGGCAAACCACCCGTTGATCTTTCAAATCATCGAAGAAGTATTGCAACGGGAAGATTTATATGAAACCAAAAAGGAAGGACTCCGCCGTCATCTGAAGAGTTTTAAGGAGAAATACCATGTATCGGATACTGTCTGAAAGTGTTAACAATTACATGAACGATCCGGCAACAGAGGGTGCCCGCCGCAAAGGAATGAGCCCCATCTGCCTGCTGGTGGACGCCCGGAGGTACCATGAACAGCGCCTCCAAAACACGCCGCTTTACCATCAAACCCAGGAACTGCTTTGCTTTCTGCGGGAGGCATCGGCTGAAAATCCCCGGCTTGAAACCCTGCTATGGCATCTTGAGTCACGAAGGATGTTACCTCCGGAAACCATTCAACTCAGCGATGAAAGCCGGGAACGATGTCAGGAACAGGTGCGGATTCTAAAACAGCTCATCAGCCTGGCGTACTGGCATTAACGCAGATGAAACAGCAGTTATTAACAGTTGTGTGAATAATGAAACACAATGAAAAAGCCTGCCTCAAAAGAAAAACGCTGAGGCGGGTTTTTTGATACAAAGAGATTCCCAATTTACCCCAACATGAGTCGCCTCTTTTGGGGCGCTGGGTGCGCCTCTTTGTGCCAGAAGTACATTTGTCAGAATCCTGTCAGAGGACTTTGATATACTATAAAAGCCTTACACAATAGCACCATAGAAAAGGCTAAGATTCCAAAGCAAAAAAAGGAGATGAAAAAAATGAAAATGAAACAAACGTTGAGTTTTGTTATAGTTCTGGCACTGGTGCTGTCACTGACGGCACCAGTGGGACTGCCGGCGTATGCAGATGCTGTCAGCAGTAGTTCTACTGAACATATCTTTTACATAAATGCTGGGGATATAACCATGACGGCGGGAACAGGTGGATATGATGGTATGATAGCCGTAAAACATGGCCCAACAAGTGTGACAGCGCATGTTTATGAAAATGATAGACTTGTCATTACTGGTACCACCACAGCCAACAGGGTTGTTGTGGATGGGGTTAAGGCAAATATAACCTTGCGGGATGTGGACATGCATCATACAAATGAGGCTGTTTTTGAGTTGAAAAGTGCTGCAGATGTGACACTTGCATTGGATGGTGATAATATCCTTGTAAGTGGGGTGCACAGGGCAGGTTTGCAGGTGTCAATTGGAAGCAAAATAATAATCAGGGGTACTGGTTTTCTTAGTGCCACAGGTGGAGATGGTGGCGCAGGCATCGGTGGTGGCGCTTATGGAGCAGGCGGCACCGTCACCATAGAAGGTGGAACAGTAACAGCAACAGGTGGGGGAGATTGCATGATGGGTGGAGATGGTGGAGCAGGCATCGGTGGTGGCGCTTATGGAGAAGGCGGCGGCACCATCACCATAGAAGGTGGAACGGTGACAGCAACAGGGGGAGGTGGCTCCGCTTCTGGTGGTGGAGCAGGCATCGGTGGTGGCGTTTATGGAGAAGGCGGCACCATCACCATAGAAGGTGGAACGGTGACAGCAACAGGGGGAGGTGGCTCCACTTTTGGTGGTGGAGCAGGCATCGGTGGTGGCGTTTATGGAGAAGGCGGCACCATCACCATAGAAGGTGGAATAGTAACAGCAACAGGTGGAGGGCAGGGAGCAGGCATCGGTGGTGGGTGGAGTGGAGCAGGCGGCACCGTCACCATAAATGCAGCTGCAACAGTGAAAGCAGTTTCAGAGACTTTATCGAATCCAGCTATTCATACATTCACTGGGAGTATTGAAGCTGCAAGTACAGCAGCGGTATTTATGGCAAATTTCTCAGGGCTAAAATCCCCAGAAACGCCTACACACATTCATGTTAAAGGTGTTTTTAATCCAATGACCAGCTTTTCGCCAACCAGAGCTTATCAAAGCATTGCTGTTACAGTACCGGCCGACACCTATCAGCTTAAAACAGATGGTCATTACCAACAGCATTTGACAAGTCCTTTAACAGAACCATCCACAGATTTTGTTATTGCAGGTGCTGGATTAGCAGCCTTTGATGACGTAGAGAATGCAGCTAACCCGCCCATCGTTAACGATGAACAAGCTCCTCCAACGGGACTGGCAGGCATCGCCCCTACATCCACAGCCAATAATGATGGCAAAATAACAGGGACAACAACGACCATGGAATACAAGCAACCTTCAAGCAGTACATGGCTTGAAGTGACAGGAACAGAAATCACAGGCTTATCAGCAGGAACCTACAAAGTGCGGTTTAAAGCTAAAACAGGCTTTCACGCAAGCCCAAGTGTTGATGTGACAGTACCAGAATACGTAGCGCCAAATCAAGACCAGAGCGCGCCAACGGGACTGGCAGGCATCGCCCCTACATCCACAGCCAATAATGATGGCAAAATAACAGGGACAACAACGACCATGGAATACAAGCTACATGCAAGCAGTACATGGCTTGAAGTAACAGGAACAGAAATCACAGGCTTATCAGCAGGAACCTATAAAGTGCGGTTTAAAGCTAAAACAGGCTTTCATGCAAGCCCAAGTATTACGATAACAGTACCCACATATACAGCACCGTCAACAGGAGGCGGCGGCTCTGGTTCATCCTCACCCCGGCCACCTGCCACACCATCAGCATCAAAGGACGTAGCAGTCATTATCAATAATGGAACACAAAAATCAGGGACAGAAACCAGAACCGAAATAGAGGGGCGAACAGAAATCAAGTTGGTCGTGGATTCTCAGCAGATGAAAAATCATCTTGAAAACGCCATTAAAGAAAACAATGGTACCAACGAAGTCATCATACCGGTGACAAACACAGGCGATATAATCAAAGTCGTGCTAACCGGTGATATCCTTAAAAAGATGGAAGATCATAATGTTACACTTTCCGTGAGAGAAAAAAAGATTGAGTATCGCATAGACTCTGCAAACTTTACCATTGAAAAAATAGCCCAAACCATGGGAATCTCGTTGGACAGCTTACAGTCCATTGACGTGGAAATTAGCATCAACAAAATACCGGCTGCCCAGGCGGAAGCACTAAAAGAGCAAGCAACAGCATCCGGTCATGAAATCCTGTTTGATCCGGTGCAATTTGAAATCACAGCAAGGGCAACGTCTGCAGATGGCAAGGTACAAGAAGTTAAAATCAATCAGTTTAGCCATTTTGCAGAACGAATAATGGAAATTCCAGAAGACATTGACCCAAGTAAGGTTGCCACAGGCATTGTCTTTCATGCAGACGGTTCATACAGCCACGTACCAACAGTCGTATTTGAAAAGGACGGCAAGTGGTATGCAAGAATTAGTTCCCTTACAAATTCAATCTATACACTAATCGGGAACCCTGTAACGGTGGCGGCAGTCGAAAACCATTGGTCAAAGGTGCCTGTTAACGACATGGCCGCCAGACTGATCATATCAAACCCAAATACCTTTGAGCCAGATCAACCAATAACCCGAGGCGAGTTTGCACAATACATCACAAAAGCGCTGGGAATCTACAGAATCGATGAATTAAAAACCACAAGATTCACCGATGTCAGCAAAGAGGACAAACTTTTCAACGCCATAACAGTTGCAACAGAATATAGGCTCATTTCTGGCTACCCTGACAGAGCCTTTAAACCTAATGATCAAATCACCAGAGAAGAAGCCATGAGCATGTATGCAAGAGCCATGGAGATAGTCGGTCTAAAAGAAGCAGATAACAAGCGCATAGAGAATTATAAAGACAAAGACCAAGTGGCTGACTGGGCTTATGAGGCTGTCAAAAAAACGGTTAGCATAGGAGTCTTTAGCGGAAAGACTGGGGAAACCATTAATCCGAAAGACACTTTCACCCATGCTGAAGCAGCGACAGCTGTCAGAAACTTACTGGTAAAGGCACAACTGATTAACCCGTAGTGTGGGTGTCCACAATATGGGTGGTATCCGGCATTTCCGCGGGAATGGCGTCCACCACAAGGGAACCAATGAATTCCACCCGGCCGTGGCCGTAGTGGTGATTGCCGTCAGGGAGGGTTATTGGAGATCTTGGCGCTGATGATGGAAATCACCGACGAGCTGATGTCTGTCATGTTATTAAAGGCATCGGTGATCACGGCGATGCTGTTGATGACCAGCCCCAGGGCTAACTTCACGGCAAAAGAAGCATATTGCAAAAAATGCCCAGGTAGCCTGAGAAGGAAATATACTGTTTGCGCACATCATGATTACTGACGTCTTCATGATTGTTGATCTATTTTCGGACAATTGGTTTAATCAAAGGTCTCATCACCTGGCGTTCACTAAGTTCCATCTGATCAGCAGCTTCTTTGATCTTAAGATGTCCAGCAAGGGTAAGAGAAATGATGTTGAATCGGTTCAGCTGTTGTTTGCTCAAATGATAATGCACCTCCTTTTTCATGATGGTAGTTTATCGCAGAAGGTGACATCTTCTCAAGGTAACCTTTAGGTGACATTATCACAAGATAACCACGCATTTAAAATGTTGTTGTTGAAAGGGGGCACATGAAATGTTAGCATATAGAAGTTGCTACTTGAAATCCTCGCAAACTACAGGAGAATAGCGAATTTATTGCAATTAACTAATTGACGTGGAATGTAGGTTATAAGCACTTGTTGCACAGAAGATCTTTTAATAAGGAGCGTGGGTGTATGTCAATAAAAGTTTTTTTACAAACCGCTACAAAGGAACAATGTCAGCAGATGGCTCAGTGTCTGTCCAAAGAAGAAGTACTCTCGTTGGTCCAAGCCTTTGGTGTGACCTTGACAGCAGAGGAAACCCAGGAGATGGAAGAATTCTTTGCGAAGCACCCCAAAAGTGAGTTGGCGGAAGCGGAATTAGACCAGGTAGCCGGCGGATGTGAGGGAAATGCGCCAGGCGTTCCTCCGTGCCCTTTCCCTGCAGACTTGGTGTGGCCGTGGTGGTGATAGCTACCAGAGGGGCAGGATTGTTGAAATCACTGCTCCATGTGCCCCAATTCAAGCGCACACAGCGGTAGCGTTGGTTTCTGCCTTGGGGGTGCATTCTTTGAAAATCCAGTCAGTAAACAATGTGGACGAACGCAACAAAAAACACTTCCCAGTGCAGGGAGGCCACTGAAAAACTCATTAAAGACCGTTATCATGAAAAAAGTGATAACGGTCTTCTTCTTGTTGTTAATATGCCAGCAAAAATAATTTAAATAAAGCAGTATTTCAAAAAGGAAATGAGGCTTTGTTGTCGAATAGTATTGGAAGAACAACATTTCTATTTGAAGGAGCATACTAATGATAAAAGGACCTCAGCAACTAACGATAAGCCAATACATGAACCTTTATGATCTCATTATTCCCAAAGATAATCTGCTTAGGCAAATTAATGAGCTTGTAGATTTTTCATTCATTTATGATGAACTACTTGTCAATTACAGTCTAGATCAGGGGCGCGGAGCTAAAGACCCGATTTTGATGTTCAAATATCTGCTATTGAAGATTATTTATGAAATTTCGGACGTCGATGTTGTTGAGCGTTCCCTCTATGACATGTCCTTCAAGTACTTTTTGAATATGACACCCGAAGACACAGACTTGATTGACCCGAGTTCGTTGACCAAGTTTCGAAAACTGCGCCTAAAAGATATGAACCTATTAGATTTGCTGATTGGGAAAACTGTTGCGATTGCCAAAGAGAGGGGCATATTGGTGAGCAAGACAATCATCGTGGACGCCACCCATACAAAGGCCAGGTATAATCAAAAGTCTGCACGTGAGGTGCTGTTGGAACGTGCCAAAGTATTGAGAAAAGAAGTTTACAGAGTTGATGAAAAGTTAAAACAAAAGCTACCCCAGAAGGTTAGTAGTGGACTGCTTGAAGATGTGATCGAGTACTGTCAAAAACTGACACACACTGTAGTGTATTTGGTAATCTAAAAATACAATGAATGGCAATCAAAAATACAAAAAGTAATTGCCAGTACAAACCTTAAACAATACCCTATTAAGTGACTAAGCTTTATAGGGGAGGAAAGGAAGTGCTGACAATTACTCAAGTCCATTATATCCGAGAATTGTTTTACGAGGAAGGTAAAAGTTACTCAGAAATAAGTTCCATGACTGGTAAGAATTATCGCACTGTCAAAAAATATATTGAAATGGAAGATTTCAACGAACAGTACCACCAGGCACTGCGACCCAATAAATCAGATGTCTTAAGACCCATTATTCAAAAGTGGTTGCTGGAAGATCAATCAAGACACCGTAAGCAAAGACATACCGCCACCAGAATCTATGACCGGCTAAAAACTGAGCATTCTGACCTTCTTGAAGTTTCAGATCGTACCGTAAGAAATATCGTCAAAGAAGAAAAAGAGAAAATCTATGGTTCCGGTAGTGCCTATTTGCAGCTTCACCATCCTGGTGGAGAAGCGCAGGTTGACTTTGGTACATTTGAAGCCTATGAAAACAATACACTGAAGAAGTTTCGCGAACTGATTCTCTCTTTTCCAAAATCAAATGCCGGGTTTGCTGTTGCCACAAAGAGCGAAACCAGAGAGGCACTTCTAGAAGGCTTGGCAGTCATTTTTAACTACATAGGCTGCGTGCCCCGATCCATTTGGT
>NZ_JBCITM010000033.1:0-15302 GCF_039414295.1 Anoxynatronum sibiricum
CTGGTGACAACATCACCATGGACATCGAACTGATCAGCCCCATCGCCACCGAAGAAGGCCTGCGATTTGCCATTCGCGAAGGCGGCCGAACAGTAGGTGCCGGTGTTGTCGCTCAGATCATCGAGTAGAAGACAGCACATTTAGCAAGAAACGCTGTTGCGGCAGGCCGGAGCGACGGTGGAAAACCGGAGTCTGACAGCCTGCCGCAACAGAATCAAGAGATAACACCGAGGGCCAGGTAGCTGCTGGTCCTTTGTTTGCCAGACAAAAAACAACGGCCTGCTGGTGAAATACGATTGACAGGCTTGGTGAAATATGGTATATTCTACCAGTTAACGAGTTGTAAAGCCCGGTAAAGGCTTGGATAGAACAGCAAGGGGGCTTTAGGGAGCCTGACAGGGAGGTGTGAAGGATGAGAGTGAAAGTAACACTGGCGTGTACCGAATGCAAAAGAAGAAATTACCATACCACCAAGAACAAGAAAAATGATCCGGACCGCATTGAGCTGAGAAAGTACTGCAAGTTTGACCGTGCGCATACACTGCACCGTGAAACCAAGTAAACAGCGGCGGATAAAGAAAAAAAGGATGTGAAGCACCGTGGCGAACCAGACTGTAACGGCTCCGACAAAATCCCAATCAATTGGCAAGTATGTTAGAAGCTCACGGGCAGAGTTGAAAAAAGTCCACTGGCCAACCAGAGAAGAACTCAAAAACCATACAGCGGTTGTTGTAGCTGTCTGCCTGATGGCAACATTGGCCCTGTGGGTGCTGGACACTGTTTTTGGCTTCGGGTTGAACATGATTATCCGATAACCGTCAGATTATCCAGGCTCAAAGGGGGGAAAGGGACACTGTCACAGGCAGTATCCTTCAGATATGTCAGAACAGGCAAAATGGTATGTGGTTCATACGTATTCCGGCCATGAAAACAAAGTGAAGGTTAACATCGAAAAAATGGTGGAAAACCGAGGCATGGAAGACGTGATCCTGGAAGTCAGGGTTCCAATGGAAGAAAAAATTGAAATTAAAAATGGAAAAAAACGCATCAAAGAATCAAAGCTGTTTCCAGGCTATGTCATTGTGAAGATGGTGATGACAGATGAGTCCTGGTATTTGGTGCGCAATACCCGTGGCGTTACCGGATTCGTGGGCCCCAGCTCCAAACCGGTCCCACTGACAGAAGATGAAGTGCGCAATATGGGTGTGGAAATCATTCGCCACGACATCAATTTTCAGGTGGGAGACTCTGTTCGTGTCATCAGTGGTCCCTTTGAGAGTTTCATTGGCAGCATTGAAAAAATCAATATGGACAAACAGACGTTTAAGGTATTAATTTCCATGTTTGGCCGGGAGACACCGGTTGAGCTGGAATTTCATCAGGTGGAGACCCTGTAATCCGGCGATAAGGGGAAACCGCTCATTAGGCAATCGCACACTCCTGACGGACGTGTGACCATCCCATAAAGGAGGTGGAATTAATGGCAAAAAAAGTTGTGGGACAAATCAAGCTGCAAATACCTGCCGGCAAAGCAACACCGGCACCGCCAGTTGGTCCGGCCCTTGGTCAGCATGGTGTCAACATCATGGGGTTCTGTAAAGAATTCAATGCCAAGACAGCAGATCAGGCAGGCTTGATCATTCCGGTGATCATTACTGTTTATCAGGATCGTTCTTTCACATTTATCACCAAAACACCGCCAGCAGCTGTTTTGATTAAAAAGGCCATCGGACTTGACAAAGCTTCCGGGGAACCCAACAAGAACAAAGTTGGCAAAATCAAAAAAGCGCAGGTGCGGGAAATTGCTGAACTGAAAATGCCTGACTTGAATGCAGCCAGTGTTGAAACTGCAATGAACATGATTGCAGGAACTGCCCGCAGCATGGGCATTGAAGTGGAAGAATAGGAATTTAGTGGGAGGCCCTTTGGCCGATGGGACCACAAGGAGGAAAACCAATGAAAAAGAAAGCCAAAAAGTATCAAGACGCTCTCAAAGCGTTTGACAGTGCAAAAATGCATGATGTCGCTGAAGCGGTGGAAGTGCTGAAGCAGCTTCCATCTGCAAAATTTGATGAAACCATTGAACTGCACATGAAGCTGGGAGTCGACTCCCGCCACGCAGATCAGCAAGTCCGGGGAGCTGTGGTATTGCCCCACGGAACAGGTAGAACAAAGAAAGTACTGGTATTTGCAAAAGGTGAAAAAGTAACCGAAGCAGAAAAAGCCGGTGCCGACTTTGTGGGTGGCGACGAGATGGTTGAAAAAATCCAGAAAGAAAACTGGTTTGAGTTCGACGTGGTGGTGGCAACTCCTGATATGATGGGTGTTGTAGGCCGTCTGGGTCGTGTGCTTGGCCCCAAGGGTCTTATGCCAAACCCGAAATCCGGAACAGTGACGTTTGAACTGGAACGGGCCGTCAATGAAATCAAAGCCGGTAAAGTGGAATACCGTCTGGATAAAACCAACATCATCCATGTACCCATCGGGAAAAAGTCTTTTGAAGCCGACAAGCTGACAGATAATCTGAGAGCGCTGTTGGATGCGGTTGTGAAAGCAAAACCTGCAGCTTCCAAAGGCCAGTACATGAGAAGTGTTACCCTGACAAGCACCATGGGACCCGGCATTCGCATCAACCCCAACAAAGTGATGTCTTAGACCGGAACCAGAGGTTCACAACATTGAATACTCTGCCGTAGACCGCAGGGACAGTTGACTGTTTAAACATCCTGCCGAGGCTTTTTCGAAATAGAGAAAAAGGCCTCGTGCTGTCACCAGCAACGGGGCTTTGTTTCGTAAAAGCGGAACCAGAACCAAAAGGAGGTGCATTGCGTATGTCAAAAGCCATCGAGATGAAGAAGGCGATTGTTGAAGAGATTGTCGATAAGTTTTCAAAATCCACTGCAGCTATTTTGTTTGATTACCGAGGTCTGACAGTGGAAGAAGTCACAGAACTGCGAAAACAGTTTCGTGAAGCAGGTGTGGATTACAAAGTTTATAAAAACACACTGGTGAAACGAGCGATTCAGGAAAAAGGATTGAGTGATTTCTCAGAATTGCTGGATGGGCCCAACGCCATTGCTTTCAGCTATGACGATCCGATCATCCCTGCAAAAATCGGCAGTGAGTTCGCCAAAACCCACAAAAGCCTTGAGTTAAAAGCAGGTATTGTGGAAGGTGCGTTCTTGGATGAAGCAAAAGTGAATGAACTGGCTTCCATCCCGGCAAGAGAAGTGCTGATTGCAAAACTGCTGGGCAGCCTGAAGGCACCAGTGAGCAACTTCGCATATTTGTTGCAGGCAGTAATCGACAAAAAGTCTGCCGAAGGCGAAGCCAGCTAGGAAACGAGTCAACCAATCAATCAAGCCCCTTAAGGGCAATATTAATGGAGGTGTCATGAATGACGATCGAACAAATTCTTGAAACGATTGAAAATATGAAAGTTACAGAACTGAATGAACTGGTGAAAGCAGCAGAGGAGAAATTTGGTGTATCCGCAAGTGCTCCTGTAATGATGGCTGGTGGCGGAGCTGCAGCAGCTGTTGAAGAAGAAAAAACTGATTTTGATGTAATTCTGACCAGCCCCGGATCATCCAAAATTGGCGTTATCAAAGTAGTGCGCGAACTGACCGGTCTTGGACTTAAAGAAGCCAAAGAGCTGGTTGACAATGCTCCGAAGCCAGTTAAAGAAGGTGCTGAAAAAGAAGAAGCAGAAGCCATCAAGGCCAAACTTGAAGAAGCTGGCGCCAGTGTTGAACTGAAGTAGTTCATCTTACAGAAGAAAAATGATCCATCAATAATGACGGTAAAAGCGTCTTCGACAGAATAACACATTTCTGAGAAGACGCTTTTTGTTGACAACTTGTATTTCGTTGTGATAATATTATACATTGCATAAAAGTCTTTTTTTCTGCGCATCAAATCTGGCGGCAACCCATGCGTATCACCCGTCAGAGTGTTGCCGCGTCAACGTATTTCAATGTTTGAACTCCACATTGAGGTAACCCCTGTATTCATGAAAATTCCGTTCAAAGCATTTTGGTCCTGGCGACCGAATGAACCCATGCGGGATTTTTCATTTCACGATAGAATTTACTATGATCACAAGGAGTGAAGCCCGGCATGCCACATCCCGTCAAAATTGGCAACAAAGAGCGAATGTCCTACTCAAGAATTGAAGAAATTCTTGAAGTCCCCAATCTGATTGAGATTCAGCAGGAATCCTATCGCTGGTTTCTGGAAGAAGGTCTGGGAGAAGTCTTTAATGATATTTCCCCTATTGAAGATTATACCGGAAACCTGATCCTGGAATTTGTGGATTACAAACTGGAAGAATCTGCCAAATACAGTGTGGAAGAAGCCAAGGAACGTGATATGACCTACTCAGCCCCTATTAAGGTGAAGGTAAGGCTTATCAATAAAGAAACTGGCGAAGTCAAAGAGCAGGAAGTGTTCATGGGCGATTTTCCCATTATGACCGAGACGGGGACCTTTATTATCAATGGTGCTGAACGTGTGATTGTCAGTCAGTTGGTTCGTTCTCCCGGGGTTTATTACCATTCAGAATATGACAAAGCCGGCACCATGCTTTTCTCATCGACGCTGATCCCTAACCGGGGTGCCTGGCTGGAATACGAAACAGACTCAAATGGTGTGGTTTCGGTGCGTATCGACCGTACCCGAAAGCAGCCCATTACCATCTTGCTTCGAGCGCTGGGTTACTCAAAAGATCAACAAATCATTGATCTGCTGGGTGAAGATGAGCGTTTGTTGGCAACCCTTGAAAAAGACAACACCACCACAACCGAAGAAGCATTGCTGGAAATCTATAAGCGTTTACGCCCTGGTGAGCCGCCGACTGTTGAAAGCGCCACCTCATTACTGAACTCCCTTTTCTTTGATCCAAAGCGGTATGATCTGGCAAAGGTGGGGCGTTATAAATTCAATAAAAAACTGGCACTTGCAACTCGCATCATGTACCGCAAGGCAGCAGAAAACATCGTTGATCCCCGAACCGGTGAGGTGTTGGTGGAGTCAGGCAAGAAGATCACCCGTCATGTCGCCGAAGCCATACAGAATACAGGACTTAACCAGGCCCTGGTTTATTCCGAGGAAAATCAGGTGATCAAGGTCATTGGCAATCATTTTGTGGACATTAAAGTACATGTACCCTTTGACCTTTCAGGCATTCGCCTGCGTGACAAAGTGTACTATCCTGTCCTGAAGGAAATACTGGATACCTTTAAAACAGAAGATGAGATTCGACAGGCACTGAAAGAGCGTGTGCGCGAACTGAATCCGAAACACATCATTGTGGCAGATATCATTGCCTCTATCAGCTATGTGTTCAACCTGGCTCATGAAATCGGACGGGTGGATGACATTGACCATCTTGGCAACCGGCGTCTGCGTTCGGTGGGAGAATTGCTCCAGAATCAGTTTCGCATCGGGCTCTCCCGTATGGAGCGGGTGGTTAAGGAAAGAATGACCATCCAGGATGTTGATCTGGTAACCCCTCAGGCGCTCATTAATATCCGTCCCGTGGTCGCTGCCATCAAGGAGTTTTTTGGCAGTTCACAGCTGTCACAGTTTATGGATCAAACCAACCCATTGGCTGAACTGACTCATAAGCGACGTCTTTCAGCTCTTGGACCTGGTGGATTATCGCGGGAACGTGCCGGATTCGAAGTTCGAGATGTGCATCACTCCCATTATGGACGCATGTGCCCCATTGAAACACCAGAGGGGCCAAACATTGGACTGATCAACTCGCTGAGTACCTTTGCCCGTGTCAATGAATATGGGTTTATTGAAGTTCCCTATCGCAAAATCATCCAGGAAGAAGGCCGGGTTACCAAAGAAGTGGAGTACCTGACTGCCGACGAGGAAGACATGCTCACCATCGCACAGGCGAATGAACCACTGGATGAAGAAGGCCATTTCATCAACAAACGGGTTGCTTCCAGAACCATTGAAGGAGCCATTGATATGGTTCCCCGGGAAGAGGCAGATTACATGGACGTTTCTCCGAAGCAGATTGTTTCGGTGGCAACCGCCATGATTCCTTTTCTGGAGAACGACGATGCCAACCGTGCCCTTATGGGATCGAATATGCAGCGTCAGGCAGTACCCTTGTTAATTGCAGAACCTCCGGTTATCGGAACAGGGATGGAGTATAAAGCAGCCAGAGATTCTGGTGTTGTGGTGATTGCTAAAAATGACGGCGTGATTGAACGGGTGACTGGTACAGAAATTCTCATCAGGCGGGATGCTGACGGTCAGATCGACCGCCACAACCTGTTGAAATTCAAGCGCTCCAACCAGGGAACCTGCGTCAATCAAAAACCGATTATTGTCAAAGGACAACGGGTGAAATCAGGCGACGTCATCGCAGACGGTCCTTCCACTCACCAGGGAGAAATTGCCCTTGGCCGCAATTGTCTGATTGGCTTTATGACCTGGGAAGGCTATAACTATGAAGATGCCATTCTCATCAATGAACGCCTGGTTAAAGAAGATGTACTGACATCCATTCACATTGAAGAGTATGAAGCGGATGCACGTGATACAAAACTGGGGCCGGAAGAAATCACACGAGACATTCCCAACGTTGGAGAAGATGCTCTAAAAGACCTGGATGAACGTGGCATTATCCGCATTGGTGCAGAAGTTCTGTCCGGTGATATCCTGGTGGGAAAAGTCACTCCTAAAGGGGAGACGGAACTGACGGCAGAAGAGCGTCTGTTGCGGGCCATATTTGGAGAAAAGGCCCGTGAGGTAAGGGATACCTCGCTGAAGGTACCCCACGGTGAATCTGGTATTATTGTTGATGTAAAAGTGTTTACCCGGGAAAATGGCGACGAGCTTTCTCCAGGAGTTAACGAACTGGTACGCGTGTATATTGCTAAAAAACGAAAAATCAATGTTGGTGATAAAATTGCCGGACGTCATGGTAACAAAGGGGTTATTTCCAGAATTCTGCCGGAAGAAGATATGCCCTTCCTGGCGGATGGAACTCCCCTTGATATAGTGTTGAATCCGCTGGGCGTTCCTTCTCGAATGAACATTGGACAAGTACTTGAAGTGCATTTGGGTCTGGCAGCCAAAGCCCTTGGATGGGAAGTGGCAACACCGGTATTTGATGGTGCCAATGAACATGATGTGATGGAGGCCCTGGAAATGGCAGGTTATCCACGATCAGGAAAAATCCAGTTGCAGGATGGCCGCACCGGCGAGTTTTTTGACAACCCTGTTACCGTGGGTTACATGTATATGTTGAAACTTCACCATCTGGTGGATGATAAAATTCATGCGCGCAGCACGGGCCCCTACTCGCTGGTAACACAGCAGCCCCTGGGTGGTAAGGCTCAGTTTGGCGGTCAGCGATTTGGTGAAATGGAGGTCTGGGCACTGGAAGCTTATGGCGCTGCTCACACCCTTCAGGAAATTCTGACAGTGAAATCCGATGATGTGGTGGGTCGTGTGAAAACCTACGAATGCATCGTTAAAGGTGAAACCATTCCAGAACCTGGTGTGCCTGAGTCTTTCAAAGTACTGATTAAGGAGCTTCAGAGTCTGTGCCTGAACATTCAGGTGATGACAGATGACAATCATGAAATTGAAATTAAGGACGCTGCTGATGATGAAATAGAATCTCTGGATACCGATCGCAAGGATCTTTTGCCGGAGCGCGAGACTGATCCGGAACCCCTGGAAGATGAGGAAGATACAGGTCCGGCAATCAGTGAATCGCGTGATGTGGATGAAGAAGAGCTGGAGTCATCCATGATGTCTATTACTGGATTTGAAGAAGATGATGCCGAGGCATTGACACATGAAGTTATTGAAGATGACGAAGATCTGTAATCAACTGCTTTCGGCAACAGGTTCAGACCAGCAAGAACTGAAAGGGGAGAAGCTCCTTGTTTGAATTGAATCATTTTAAATCACTGCGAATATCCCTGGCCTCGCCTGAGAAAATCCGGCAATGGTCAAAGGGAGAAGTCAAAAAACCCGAAACCATCAATTACCGCACCCTTAAGCCTGAGAAGGAAGGTCTGTTCTGCGAAAAGATCTTTGGTCCCACGAAAGACTGGGAATGCCATTGTGGTAAATACAAGCGGGTGCGATATAAAGGCGTTATTTGTGATCGGTGCGGCGTAGAAGTCACCAAGTCAAAAGTGCGTCGTGATCGAATGGGCCACATTGAACTGGCGGCACCGGTGTCTCATATCTGGTATTTCAAGGGAATTCCCAGCCGAATGGGATTACTGCTGGACATGTCACCCCGTTCCCTTGAAAAAGTGCTTTACTTTGCGGCATATGTGGTGACAGATCCCGGCGACAGCCACCTGAGCCACAAACAGATTCTGACAGAAAAAGAGTTCGGTGAAGCCATGGATCACGCCCGTAAGTCGGGGCAATACTTCAAGGCAGCCATGGGTGCAGAAGCCATTAAAGAGTTACTGGTGCAAATAGACCTGGAAGAACTGAATCAAGACTTGAGACAACGCCTTCAGGATAGTTCGGGACAAAAAAGAGTGCGTACCATTCGGCGCCTGGAAGTAGTGGAAGCCTTCAGAAGATCTGGAAATCAACCAGACTGGATGATTCTGGATGTGGTACCGGTGATTCCGCCGGATCTGCGGCCGATGGTACAGCTGGACGGTGGCAGATTTGCCACCTCTGACCTTAATGATTTGTACCGCCGGGTCATTAACCGCAATAACCGCCTCAAAAGATTACTGGACCTTGGCGCGCCAGATATCATTGTGCGCAATGAAAAACGCATGCTTCAGGAGGCGGTTGACGCTCTCATCGACAATGGCCGACGGGGCAAGCCGGTAACAGGACCAGGCAACCGCCCGTTGAAATCTCTGTCAGATATGCTGAAAGGGAAACAGGGACGTTTTCGTCAGAATCTGCTGGGGAAACGTGTAGACTATTCTGGACGTTCTGTTATTGTAGTAGGACCGGAGCTGAAGTTCCATCAGTGCGGTCTGCCGAAAAAGATGGCTCTGGAACTCTTTAAACCTTTCGTCATGAAAACACTGGTGGCAGATGGGCATGCCCATAATATCAAAAGTGCCAAACGTATGGTGGAAAAAGTGCGACCCGAAGTGTGGGATGTGCTTGAAGAAGTCATTAAGAATCATCCAGTGCTGCTGAACCGGGCCCCTACCCTTCACCGACTTGGAATTCAGGCTTTTGAGCCGGTACTGGTGGAAGGAAAGGCCATTAAACTCCATCCACTGGTGTGCACCGCGTATAACGCTGATTTCGACGGCGACCAGATGGCGGTACACGTTCCACTGTCAGCAAAGGCCCAGGCAGAAGCCCACGATCTCATGCTGTCAGTCAACAACATTCTGGCGCCCAAAGACGGTCAGCCCATTACCACGCCTACTCAGGATATGGTACTGGGAAGCTACTACCTGACCATTGATATTCCCGGATCTAAAGGAGAAGGGATGATTTTCAAGGATTTTGAAGAAATGCTTATGGCATACGACACCGGCAAAGTTGACCTGCATGCCATGGTAAAGGTGCGCATGAAGCACCCGGAAAAAGCAGAGAGAGCATTGGTTGAAAGTACGGTGGGACGCTTTATTTTCAATGAAAAACTGCCCCAGTCTCTGGGTTTTGTGGATCGTGAAAAAGATGCGTATTCGCTGGAAGTGGATTTTGTCTGCGACAAAAAGGCGCTGGGCAAGATTATTTCCAAGTGCTATCGCAAATATGGGAATCTTGCAACCGCAGAAATGCTGGATTATATTAAGTATATCGGATTTAAGTTCTCTACTCGGGGTGCTGTCACCATCGCTGTTTCAGATATGGAAGTTCCCGAAGAAAAAGCCGGCTTAATCGCACAGGCAGAAGAAAAGGTGGATCAGTACGAGCAGGTTTACCGCCGGGGACTGATTTCCAATGACGAACGTTACGAGAAAGTCATGGCTGTTTGGGAAGACACAACCGGAAAAGTGACAGATGCCTTGATGAGTGGACTTGACCGAATGAACAACGTCTTTATCATGGCTCAATCAGGTGCACGGGGAAGCAAAAACCAGATCAGGCAGCTGGGTGGTATGCGCGGACTGATGTCAAATGCCAGTGGACATACAGTGGAAGTTCCCATTAAATCAAACTTCCGCGAAGGCCTGACTGTGCTGGAATACTTTATTTCTACCCATGGTGCCCGAAAAGGACTTGCCGATACAGCTCTTCGAACAGCAGATTCGGGTTATCTAACCCGCCGCCTGGTGGATGTGTCTCAGGATGTCATTATTCGTGAAGAGGATTGTGGCTCTGAAGTGGGCATGACGGTGGAAGCCTTCAAAGACGGCAACGAGATGATTGAAGAGTTGTATGATCGACTGGTGGGCCGTTATCTTCTGAAAGATATTCTTCATCCGGAAACCGGCGCGGTGTTGCTGGAAAAAGGCAAAATGGTCATGGAAGAAGATGCTGAGCGCATTATTGAAGCAGGCGTTCAACGGGCTGAAATCCGATCCATCCTTGACTGTAAAACCAAATACGGTATCTGCAAAGTCTGCTATGGACGCAATCTGGCCACCGGCAAACAGGTGGAAGTGGGCGAGGCTGTGGGAATCATTGCTGCCCAGTCCATTGGAGAACCTGGAACTCAGTTGACCATGAGAACATTCCATACCGGTGGTGTTGCCGGGGCAGATATCACCCAGGGTCTTCCTCGTGTCGAAGAACTTTTTGAAGCCCGAAAACCTAAAGGACTTGCCATCATCAGCGAAATCGACGGTGCGGTGAGTCTGGTTGAAAGTAAAAAGAAACGGGAAGTTCACGTACGCAACGCAGAAGAAGAAAAGGTGTACGAGATTCCCTATGGTTCCCGCATTCGGGTTAAAGAAGGGCAAATGATTGAAGCTGCTGAGGAAATTACTGACGGCTCAGTCAACCCTCATGATATCCTTCGCATCAAAGATGTGGGTGGCGTGCAGAACTATATCATTAAAGAAGTACAGCGCGTTTACCGAATGCAGGGCGTTGATATTAACGATAAACACATTGAAGTGATTGTGCGACAAATGCTGGGTAAAGTGAGAATCGAAGACGACGGTGAGTCAGACCTGCTGCCGGGCACGCTGGAAAGTGTCTACACGCTTGAAGATATTAACAGGAAGGCTGTTGAAGAAGGACGCGAACCGGTTCAAAGCAAGCGTGTGCTGCTGGGAATCACCAAAGCCTCTCTGGCAACTGAGTCCTTTTTATCAGCAGCGTCATTCCAGGAAACTACCCGGGTGCTCACCGAAGCGGCCATTAAAGGAAAAGAGGATTTCCTCATCGGCCTGAAAGAAAATGTGATCATTGGCAAACTGATCCCGGCAGGAACGGGTATGAAACGGTATATGGATGTGGCTCTTGATCTGAAAGAAACAGATATATCGGAGATGGATGCAGATTCATCAGAATCGTTTTAACACAATCTTCATCAACTTATTGTTGACACTCATTTTGCCAAGTGTTAGAATAGTTAAGTGTGTTAGCTGGTAAAAAGGGCTTAAACCCTTCAAAAGACAGGACTTCGCCGGAGTCGAGGCTCCGGCGGCCTTCCTGATGTATCTGATTCACTCGCGTGAAGCATGCGGAGTATTCAGAAGTCGGGAGCACGGAGGAGGAGAACAAAGTGTTGGAGTTGCTTCAACATGAGAAAAAAGTGGTGGGGATTAAGCAGGTTACCCGCTCACTGACAGAAGGCCAGGGTGTTAAGTGTGTGTACCTGGCAACAGATGCGGAAACGCACCTGCTGGATAAAATGCGCCAACTGGCACTGGAAAAGCAAGTGGAAATTGTACCGGTGGAAAGCCGGAAAAAGCTGGGCAAGTTTTGCGGCATTGATGTGGGAGCAACCGTGGTTGCGGTTCTAAAATAAATGAGAGTCAAGTGATTAAATGAAAAGGAGGTGAAAACATGCCAACCATTAACCAACTGGTTCGAAAAGGCCGAAAAGTTGAAATGGAAAAGTCAGATGCCCCTGCGTTGCTGAAAGGTTTCAATTCTTTGAACAGAACATCCACAGATCAGAGTGCTCCTCAAAAGCGAGGTGTCTGCACATCCGTTAAAACAGTGACGCCTAAGAAACCAAACTCTGCACTTCGAAAAGTGGCAAGGGTACGTCTCACAAATCAAATCGAGGTTTCTGCTTATATTCCCGGAATGGGACACAACCTGCAGGAACATAGTGTCGTTCTGATTCGTGGGGGAAGAGTGAAAGACCTTCCTGGTGTTCGTTACCATATTGTTCGTGGTACTCTGGACACCGCTGGCGTTGCCAACAGAATGCAGGGTCGTTCCAAGTATGGAGCGAAACGACCCAAAAAGAAATAATGACGTGATTGCGTTTTAGCATAGATGAATCAATAGGATTCATTTCCTGGTCTCATCACGCTGAGAACGCACAACGGCATTCAATGAATGTCGAGTACCGGTGAATTCTGGCTGGATTCACAGATAAGGAGGGAAGAAACGTGCCGAGAAAAGGAAATGTACCGAAGCGATTGGTACTTCCGGATCCCATGTATGGAAGCAAGGTTGTCACCAAGCTGATCAACGGCATTATGTTGGACGGTAAAAAAGGGGTGGCCCAGCGGATTGTATATGGTGCCTTTGATATTATTAAGGAAAAATCCGGACAGGACCCAATGGAAACATTTGAGAAAGCCATGAACAATATCATGCCTGTTCTCGAAGTAAAAGCCAGACGTGTGGGAGGTGCCAACTACCAGGTGCCGGTGGAAGTCAGACCTGAGCGTCGTCAGACACTGGGAATTCGCTGGTTGGTTAAGTACACCCGTCTCCGTGGCGAAAAGCGCATGGAAGAGAGACTGGCAAAAGAATTGATGGATGCTGCCAACAGCATGGGAGCATCTGTTAAAAAACGTGAAGACACACATAAAATGGCAGAAGCCAACAAAGCTTTTGCGCATTATCGTTGGTAATACCGGCAATCAGGAAATCATCTGTGCATTTGCATCGGTAAAATGGCGAATGCACAGTTCGTTTCAGAGCTTTTGTTTGTCGGCATGTTGGAAGGAGGATCACGGTGCCAAGGCAGTTTACGCTTGAAAAAACAAGAAACATTGGAATCATGGCACATATTGATGCAGGTAAAACCACCACCACTGAACGGATTCTGTTTTATGCAGGCCGTATTAGAAAACTTGGTGAAACCCATGATGGGGCCTCGCAGATGGACTGGATGGAGCAAGAAAAGGAGCGCGGTATTACAATCACCTCCGCGGCCACCAGTTGTGAATGGAATGGCCATGGTATCAACATAATTGACACACCAGGACACGTTGACTTCACGGTTGAAGTTGAACGGTCTTTGCGAGTGCTTGATGGTGCCGTTGCAGTTTTCTGTGCTAAAGGCGGCGTTGAACCTCAATCAGAAACAGTCTGGCGACAGGCTGATAAATACAAGGTTCCCCGCATGGCTTTCGTCAATAAGATGGACATCATGGGTGCAGACTTTTACCAGGCAGTGGGCATGATGAAAGAACGTTTGGGAACCAATGCGGTACCCATTCAGCTGCCCATCGGCAGCGAAGCGGATTTCGTGGGGATTATCGACCTGGTTGATATGAAAGCGCACATTTTCCTGGATGATCTGGGTCAAGACATTCGCGTGGAAGAAATTCCTGCCGAAATGGAAGAAAAAGCCCAGACCTATCGTGAACAAATGATGGAAGCTGTGGCAGAAACCAGCGAAGAGCTGATGATGAAATACCTGGAAGGAGAAACCATTACCCGGGAAGAAGTCATTAAAGGTCTCAGAAGAGGCACTGTTCAAACTTCCATGACTCCGGTACTGTGTGGATCTTCCTACAAAAACAAAGGCGTCACCATGCTGCTGGACAGGATTGTTCAACTCATGCCTTCACCGCTGGACGTTGAAGCCATTCGAGGTACTGACCTCGATGGTGAAGCGGAGATGGAACGTCACCCCAGCGATGAAGAACCTTTCTCTGCCCTTGCCTTTAAAATCATGGCAGATCCCTTTGTGGGAAAGCTGGCTTTCTTCCGGGTTTATTCCGGAGTTTTGAAGTCAGGCTCCTATGTTTACAATGCTACAAAAGGGAAAAAAGAACGTGTTGGCCGCATTCTTCAAATGCATGCCAACACCCGTAAAGAAATTTCTGAAGTATATGCCGGTGATATTGCGGCCATCGTGGGGTTGAAAGATACTTCTACAGGGGATACTCTGTGCGATCCTGATCATCAGATTCTCCTGGAATCCATGGAGTTTCCTGAGCCGGTTATTAATGTTGCCATCGAACCAAAAACAAAAGCAGGTCAGGAAAAAATGGGGATTGCACTGCAGAAACTGGCAGAAGAAGATCCCACTTTCCGAACCTATACAGACACAGAAACCGGCCAGACCATTATTGCTGGAATGGGAGAACTGCACCTTGAGATCATCGTTGATCGAATGATGCGCGAGTTCAAAGTGGAAGCAAATGTGGGCAAACCACAGGTAGCCTACAAAGAAACCATCACTGAAACCGTTGACGTGGAAGCCAAATACGCCCGTCAGTCTGGTGGTAAAGGTCAGTACGGTCATGTTAAGATGCGAATGATTCCTCAGGAACCTGGTGCCGGATACTTGTTTGAAAGCAAGGTTGTTGGCGGGTCAATTCCAAAAGAGTACATTCCTGCAGTAGATCAGGGGATTCAGGGCAGTATGAGCAATGGTATTTTAGCTGGCTATGAAGTGGTGGATTTCCGGGTTGAACTGCTGGATGGATCCTACCACGAAGTGGATTCTTCTGAAATGGCTTTTAAAATTGCAGGATCCATGGCTTTCAAAGACGGTATGAAGAAAGCCAAGCCAGTATTGCTGGAACCTTACATGCGTGTGGAAGTGGTTACTCCTGAAGAATATATGGGCGACGTGATCGGCGATCTGAACTCCCGACGCGGCAGAATCGAAGGAATGATACCGCGTGCCAATGGCATTCAGGTGATCAAGTCTCAGGTACCGCTGGCGGAAATGTTTGGATATGCCACAGACCTTCGTTCAAAATCACAGGGACGTGCCAATTACACCATGCACTTTGATCACTTTGAGCAGGTGCCCAACAGCATTGCAGAAAAGATCATGAAGGGTTAGCCTGTTGCATGTCAAACTATGAATAAACAATTTAGGGAGGAACGAAAATGGGAAAAGCAAAATTTGAAAGAACAAAACCCCACGTAAACATTGGAACCATTGGTCACGTTGACCATGGCAAAACCACGCTGACAGCGGCCATCACCTCAGTACTGAACAA
>NZ_JBCITM010000034.1:0-12839 GCF_039414295.1 Anoxynatronum sibiricum
AGATTTCGTAACCACTTTCTTCTCTGTAGTATTTAATTGTCTCTAATAGTTTGATGGAATCCTCCCGATCTTCAAATATGATTTGGCCGTTGATTCCCCTTAGCATGACATGGTATATTCCTGTATGGCTTTTCTTTCGTTCTTTTCTTGGCAAAATGATCACCTCATGTTCATCTTAGCATGAAGCAAGAGTTAGCTCAACACAAAAGAACCGTCCCCTCGTGTCCTTGTAACACCCTTCCGTTTTGCTCCACCTTTGAGTTTCGGCTTCGGCAAAATGATCCGAGTTACTACTTAAACCGGCAAACGATTTCTCGTGAAGGCAGATGCTTACATGTCATCATCCCCATTCGACATACTCGCAAGTTTTAAATCGGTTATTTATCAGAAAATGTTGATCACCATGCGCGCAGTTTGGTGATCTCGTCTGTTCGAAAAAGAATGTCGCTTCATCCATAAGGCTTTCATTTTATACCTAAAGAATCTGTGCCTCCGCCTAAATCATGCATTTATTTTCTAATATTCTGACTAATTAGAGTTTATACGATTGTTCCCTCCATGTCTAATACTTGTTTTGTATCATAATGATAGAGCGAAACTATCAAACTTTCAAAATACAAGCCATTCATGCAATGACAGAAAAATCACAAATAACACCGGCACGCATCATCCATCTGTCAACGTCTTCGAAGTCAGTCAACGTCTTCGAAGCCTGAGCGTCCTGGCATGAATGGCCCCATCCAATGGATACAGTATATTTTCCTGGGATTAGCCTGGAAAAATCAGGCATTGAGCAAAAATTTTTTCATATCCTTCTGATGCTCCCAGCTCTATATATTCCATGCGGCAAGCTAATTCTTCAATTTGTTTCTTAACCGCAACAGACATAAGCGCCATATAGGCTCCTGTTTTGGAAGTGTTCCCTAGATACACTAATTTATCGCTTACTTCTTCTGGCAATATGCCCGTTCCTACCAAATTGTCCGCGGATAAATGCGCTCCAAACTGTCCTGCGATCAACACTTTGTCAAGTTGATTTATACGCATATTTGCTTGTTGTAATAAAACGTAAAAGCCAGAAAGAATAGCACCTTTTGCTAATTGCACTTGCCGTACATCTTCTTGTGTAATGATCAATGGTTCTGAGCTGCTTTTTAATACAAACTCTCGCTTTTTCCCATCTAGTTGAATCATATCGTAGCGATAATCCGACGTATCCAGCATTTCCTTTTTGATAAATGCACCATTTTTTCTCACAAGTCCTGTGCGAATCAACTCTTTCACAGCAGCTAATATTCCACTTCCACATACGCCTATGGGTTCTTGGTTTCCAATCACTTTAAGTTCAATACCACTTTCAGTGATCTTCACATCCTCAATTGCACCCTCGGCCGCTCTCGTACCTGCACTAATATTCATGCCTTCTAATGCGGGTCCCGCTGCACAAGAACAGGACAATAGTTCACCATGATTTGATAAGATCATTTCTCCATTGGTTCCAATATCTATGAATAAAACATTTTCTTGGACATTTTGTAACTGGCCTACATAGGCACCAGCGACAACATCTGCACCTATATAGGCCGAAACTGCCGGGAGACAATATACTTTTGCACCCGCGGCTACCTCTAAGCCAATCTCTTTCGCCAGTATCATTTTTGCTCTTACAAATACCGGTGAATAAGGAGCGGTTCCTATAGAGGTTGCGTCTACCCCTAAAAGAAAATGCATCATTGTACAGTTGGCTGCAATGGAAACTTCATAAATATTTTTTCTGTCTATGTTGCATTGGTGACACATTTCACCAATCATTTCATTAATTGCCTTTACAATTTCGTGTTGTAGCTGTTCTTTAGAATTCTCTGGATTATCTATCTCATAAGTAATCCGAGTTAACACATCAAGCCCGAATTTTTTTTGGGGATTGATCATTGAAGCTGTAGCTATTTCCGCTCCGGTCTTCATATCAATCAATGCTGTTACAAGCGTTGTTGTCCCAATATCAATCGCGACACCATAAATAAAATCTGTCGTATCACCTGCTTCAAGCCCGATTAGATCCTCACCATGAAAAACGCCTGTGATTGTTTCCTCAGCTATTCGATGCATCTGCAAAAGCCTCAAATCCATTTCCTTAGCACCAAAAACATTACATATGGAATCCTCAAATGACATTTGATTTTCTAATGTAGGCTTCTTCAGTTCAAAAACCATTTTATGAACTGCCGGTTGAAAATCAAATGTTGGTACATAACCTGTTGTCAGCACTTGATGGTTGGTTTCTTTTTGCATGATTTCAATTGCAATATCTTCTCGCGGTATTACAAGACAAGATAACCTTACCCCGGAATCCACTTCGTTCTTTTTCAAGAGCTTTTTTTCAGTTTCTGAGATGAAAGTTGGATTTTCTCCAAGAACTTTAACCTTGCATTTCCCACACAATCCTTTTCCATTACATGGATTATCAACGAAAATATCATTCGCCACCAGAATTTCTAATAAGTTCTCACCAGGACTATAGGCAACCTCTTTATGCTGTTCTTTAATAAAAATCTTAGGCATCGATGACTTCCTCTCCCTTTATAAGAGCGTTCATCATTGATTTTACGTTTTTCAAAGAAGACTTCATTCCCAGTCCACATGCAGGTGATATGATATTCGAGCTATCTCTGACACATTTTCGAGTTAGTTCGGCAATTTTCTTGGGTTCTCCAAACTCAATTGCAAAAGTACTTACATTTCCCATTAATAGTCTATTCCCTAAATTATTCCTTGCTTCCTCAATACTTACCATCGAATCAAAACTGAGCACATCACTCGTGATCAAATTCACCTCTGGGTACACTTTTTTCATCTGCCCACAGATATGAATAATGGTAGCGGTCTTTTCTTTTTGTATTGCACGTATGATTTTATTAATGTATTTTACAGCAAATTCTTTAAACAGCTTAGGTCCTAATATTTCACCCGTACCACTTGGGTCTGAAATTGCAATGACATCTGCTCCTGCTTCAATTTGTTTTTGGGCATATGCAATTAATTGTTCTGTAACAAACTCTAGAAGCTCATGCGCTTCCTTGCTATTTTTTCTTAACTCTTTATAGAAGACAACCGGTTCCACTATAGAACTGGCTGTACTGATAGGTCCCGTTATGTTCCCAATAATTGGCACTTGCTCCCCCTTCGATTTTAACAACTTAATTGCATCTATCACGACCTTTGCTCTTCCTTGATGGTAGTTAATAGGGGAAAGTACTTTCCATTCTTTCACGGAATGAATAGCATATTCCACTACATGCGGTTCATAAATGTTTGTTCCCATATCCACCTTGGCACCGAATTCTTCGGCCTCAATGGTCATGCAAAAAGGAACCCCGAAATTTTCAAAGCAGCCTTTTTCATATACTGCTGTTGCTAAATCAGCCATCATGTGAGCATTCATGTGAGCTTCTGGAAATGTGATGCCCACGTCTTCCATTATCTCGGCTATGACCATATTCATCATACCGCCAGGACAGATGCATGGTGGCCTATCGACTTTTTCTTGATTTAAAACCTTATTAAGTCTTTCCTTTGGCGTCAGCATGGCTTTCACCTCTTTCCAGCCGTATTAGGCAAATGTATTGCTCTTTACTCCCATTGCATTTATAGATTTCACTCTTAAGATCTTCTTCTGTTCTTAGCTTTTTTCTTGCATAACAACTAACACAAACTGAGTGTTTTGATTACCCCGTTTTTCAATTTATAATGATTATTTTTAATACACATTTGCCCAACAAACTTTGCTTGACCAATGACTTCTATGCAGGCTTCAGCATATTTGATAGGAACTCCCAAGTTAATATCTTTCCATACCGCTCTATCTGTTCCTAATAATGCAAGTGTCGTTTTGGGGCAAAGCAACATCATCGTTTCGTCATTTAAGATTTCTTCTATTCCTTTTAGTAGTGGGTAAGTAAATAACTCTACCACTTGTTCAGCATACTTTGGTCCTAAAACATTTAATCCTCCAGATGGATCAGCATAGCAAAGCATGTTGACTCCTGATTTTTGAGCCGCTGTCACAAAACACATTATTTCATCTTGAAACTTAATGAAGATTTCCTTCATAGCTTCTGGCTGTTTTTTTAAAGCCTTGAAGACATGACGCGAATCCATTAATACATTCATAATAGTAAAGGGTCCTGAAACGTATAAAACCACATTTTCTCCTTTTTCCCGAAGGTAATGACAAGCTTTTAGAACTTCTGCTATACGCCCTTTTGAATAATCAATTTTAGGTAGTCCTAGTATTTCTTCTGGAGTTGTACAAATATAGTCACCGGCTCTTGGACCTATGTTCTCATCTCCATAATTTATGATTCCACCCATTGCCTCTCCTTCAACTGTATGGCAAAACGGCAATGTGCAAAATGAAGTATGATCATGCTTTTTCAGTTCTTGGGCTAATAAAACCATGCTCTCCCAATGCTTATAGGCTTCGGGAAATTGCAAATTCGTTTTCCGGGTCACTTCTTTATTAATCCCTGCCGAGTTATCATATGTACAGTCAAAATCCACCATTTTACTCACGCTAAATCCTCCAGCCTATTCATGTAGCCACTTCAACAGTTTCTATTGATGATACGTCATTTTATGTGCCTATCAAATGACCTACCAGCTTCACGGCTTCCATTGCATTTTTTGAGTAACCATCAGCGCCAATCTTTCTGGCAAACTCTGGCGAGGTAGGCCCGCCACCAATAATTACTTTAACGCTATTGCGCAGACCTTCTTCACTTAAAAGCTCTACAACCTTTCTCATATTGTTGGTGGTTGTTGACATCAAGGTAGATAGCGCAACTACTTTTGCACCTTTGTCCTTAACTGCATGAACAAAACGAACCGGCGGAACATCACGTCCCAAATCAATTATCTCGTACCCTGCTGCTTCCAGCATGATCTTCACCAGATTCTTGCCAATATCGTGGGTATCACCTTCCACAACACCAATGACAACCTTGCATTTCTGTTGAGAATCATTTTTATCGAGGTGGGGACGTAAAACATCCAGCCCATTATACATGGCGTCGGAGCAAATTAATAGCTCGGGAATAAAGTACTCTTCATCCTCATACAAATCGGCAGCTTTCTTCATGCCATCTGCTAAACCATACATAATCCCATCAATTGCTGGATAGCCAGACTTTATGAATTCTTCAGCCACGGGAATCACTTTTTCATCTTCCATTTCCACTACGCATTCCGACAATGCGTATATGAGTTCCTCTTTATTTGTCATCGCCACCTGCCCCCTTCTTGCCTGATAGTTAACTCAACGTTTTATTGTCTGCACTGCTTCAGCATCCCTGCCACCCTCTCAGGATCCACAGGGTATCCCACTTCCCGCACTGTATCCATCATCATTTGAATGTTTTCAAAAGGTGTTTCAACAGGCAGACTGCATCCAGACATAACCATATAGCCTTTAGGCGAGTCGTAGGCATCCAAAATACCTTCCAACGTCTTCTTGCGTACAGCCTGGGGGCTTCCTAAATACATGATGTCCGCCGGATCTACATTGCCTAGAATCTTAGCACGATGGCCAATCGCCAGCTTGCAATCCTTTAAGCTAGCTACATTATCAATACTGATACCTCCAATTCCAGTATCAGCAAGATCATGCCAAATTCTATTAGTCTGTCCGCATATATGCACAACCACTTTGGTTTCATTATAGGCTTTGATAAAGTCAATCAATTCTTTTAGATAGGGTAATGAAAACTCTCGAAAAACCTTGGGGCTGACAACGGTACTTGAGGACATCGGATCCGATATGGTAGGGGTTAAACCGATATCTAAGACAGCCTTGGCGTAGGCCTTACAGGTTTCCACAGAAATACGGCAAAGCTTATGAAGCGCTTCTGGGTTTTTATAAATTAACTTGAGGGCTTCATCCACACCAAACAAGAAAAAAGCGTTGGTAAATGGTCCCACGATACCAGCAGCACACTTTATCTCATCCTTAACAAGCTCCTGTAGATATTTCATTGCATCCAGGTGCACGGGTAACCGCCCATCCTTATAGGGATCAGCAGGACTCAGCGTCTTAATATCCTCTACCCGAGAAATGGCCGGTTTTGCTAAATCAGCTGTCGCATCGTCAGGAAACATCACAGTTGCACCCATAGCTTCTGCCCAAGTGAACAAATCGGTAAAAATGCGCAGACTATCGCAGCCAAACCTACGATAAGTGGCCACTTGCGCCTCTGCAATGGCTTTAGAGTTGTGATTGAACTCGGAAATTTTGCATCCATACACTCTTGCAACCCCATTTGCAATGTTGGGATTGCAAGGTAATCTGTCTGCTCCCTTTCCATTGGCAATCGCTGCTGCTCTTTCGGCTGGAGTCATAAGGTCTGTGTTCAGCATAAAAACCCCCTCTTCTCAGATTTGTTTTCATTCAATGACCCTTTTCAAATTAGTTATTTAAAGTCCAACGCAAAATTCTGGACTTGATCATATCAAATAGGCACATGATTCCCACCAATACAATCCCCATAAAGATAAATCCTACAATTACAAGGTCAAAGCGTGCGAAATCAGCGTAGTATTGAACAAAATAGCCCATGCCAGAGGTAGCACCAAACATTTCTGCCACAGTAAGCAGTATAAACGAAAACTTAAGCGCAACCGCACAACCGGAAAGTATCGTGGGAGAGGCTGCCGGAAGTATCACTTTGAACAATTTTTCCAGTCCACTTATCTCTAGCGTGGCCGCATTCTCCAAGTATCTCTTATCGATCGTCATTACTCCATTAACAGTTGTGCCCAATACCGGCCAAAAGGCTCCTAAAAAGATTATAAATATGGATGCACTTCGGAAGGATGGAAAAATATGAATTGCGAAGGGAGTTAGAAGCGTTGCAGGAACAGCACTAAACCCGTTAATGTAGGGTGTGATATTATCCCGAAGCAATTTTTTCAAGCCAATCATTACTCCAAGACTTATTCCCAAGGTTATCGCCATCGTATACGCTGGGACAAGGAGCTTCAGAGAACTTTTCAGTCCATCCATTAATTGTCCGAAATACAAAATAAACCCCGGCAATATTTTGCTAAGTCCCGGGAATAAAAATGAATCTAAAATACCAAAAACATCGGTTGCAAGATAATACGAGCCTATTATCCCAATAAAAATTAGAATCATTCCTAATCTGTCTCTTATCATTTTTTTCATGCTGTCACTCCTTCGAAGATACAAAATGCTTCACCTTTAGGGTTTTATGCAAAAGACAGACTTGGCATGTAACTGTGCACCAAGTCTGTCGTAACAATTCATGTCCTGATTATTAAAGGTTATGTTCTTTAAACATTTCCAACTTCTCCTGGAAAAAAGTACTATCAGGATATTCCATCATTAGAGAATCTAAAGCTGCTTTATAATGGTCGACATTAATATGGTCTTCAATTTTAATTGAAGAATCCTCTATGTATCCAAAGGCATTCATTTTTTCCCACATTTTTATGACGCTGTTTTTAAATGGATCAGTATCATAAATCATATGCTCACTAAGCAAAAAACTCTTGGCTGTTTCTTCAGGCATATCTAAGTTTTCAACAACCAACTCAACCACTCGGCTCATATCTTCATTCATGTCCTTTTCAGCTCTCAAATATGCACGAAACAGTTTTTCTGCCGCGTCTGGATTCTCATCCACCCAGCTTGTGTTTGCAAGCATCCGGCAGCAAGAGTGATATGGCCACAACTCATCAGGCCACAAAACAATTTCCATGCCCATCTCAGCAATTTGAAGCTCAAAGCCTGTTGATACTGCACCAAAATCCACTTCTCCCTTACGTACTGCTTCCATCACATCTGGATTCCTTCTCATTTCAACAAATGTAACATCCTCATCCAGGTCAAAACCCGCATCATATAAAATCCCTTTAAGTACTACATCAGGGGTGCCGCCTCTCATAATAGCAATTTTTTTACCACGAAAATCTTCTACGCTGTTATATTCTGTATCAGGCATTGCAAAAACAGGAGTTGCACCGATAATCATATAGCCCCCAAAGATAGTCCAATCTTGACCGTTTGCAATTTGTATCAAAGGACCGCCCGTGCCATAGGTAGATAGAATGTCTACTTGTCCTGAACTCAAAGCTGCAAAAGCATCTGCGCCACTATTAATATACACCATCTCAACATCAATACCTTCTTCTTCTAAATAACCATTATCCTCAGCAAGATATTGGAACACCTGGCCCGAGGTTGCCTGTGCTGCTACTCTAATCACAACATTTTCTGTGGTTGTTGTTTCAGGACTTGTTGTAGAACCCGTAGCGCAACCTGCTAGAAGCATCAAAGCTACGATAAAAAGAACGGCGAACTTCACATTACTCTTCATTTTCATACCTCTTTTCATTTTTCTTATACGGCTGATTTTGTTTGAACTTCATTATGTATGATTTTAATAAGGTCATTACGCAAATCCATTGTTTGGGGATCATCATACATTGTTTTTCTGTTCAGCTTTTTTTTATCTTTAAATGAATGTTTGTAAATGATTTTGCTAGGTGCTTGACCCAACACAAAAATATCTGTTGCCAAAAATAGTGCCTCATCCACATCGTGAGTTACAAAGAAAATTGTTTTACGATTTTCAGTCTCTTGCTGCCACAAGTTCAAAACCAAATCCTGAAGCTTAGCTCTAGTTAAAGCGTCCAACGCTCCAAAGGGCTCATCCATCAAAAGAATGGGAGGGTCAATACTAAAGGCTCTGGCTATTGCACAACGTTGTTTCATACCTCCAGAAAGCTCCTTAGGCAGCTTATTAAACACAGAGTCAGGCAACTGAACATCCCTTAGCCTCTTAAGCGCTTCAGTTTTGCGTTCATTCCAGCTCATATTTCTATTTTTTTGCTTGAGTGCTATCATAATATTTTCTCCAGCACTCATCCAAGGAAAAAGTCCATAGTCTTGGAATACCACACCTCTCTGCAGACCTGCTTCAATAATCATTTCATGGTTCACAAGGATTTCGCCTGAATTTGGTGTTTCTAGACCTGCAAGCAAACGTAGGAAGGTGCTTTTTCCGCAACCAGATTGACCAAGCAGACAGATAAAGGACCCGGCTTTAACGTTCATATTAATGTCGTTAAGTATCAAGTCTTTGGCATAATGAAATTTCAAATGATTTACTGATACATCCAACATAAGCTTCCTCCGTTTTCTGGTGTTGCTTGCGCCTTGATAATTTGCGCATAAAAGAATCCACACAAATCCACTCATTAATTACATATAAATACAGCGATGTTTGTATTATCACAACAAATCTGAGTATATACCAGTATCGCGGGAGTGTCTAATCGCTATTTCAAATACTATGTGTTGGTTTGATAGATTATTTCAATGATAAATATTAGCATCCTTTGATTCGATACCCGCACATTTATGCTTACAAATCATAAGCTATTCTAAGCAAAAATGTGGCGTACTAAGTTGGATTTCTTCTATCGCAAAGCATGTGCACATCACGGTTGAGACGGAAATCATATGATATGATTGAGTAGAGCGTATAACTGTTCCATGACTTCAAAAAAATAAACTAAGTTTCTAATTTCTGTAACAATATTTATAGTTAATCCGTCTACCTATTGAGGATACAGCATGAGGAAGACTTAAAATGGCGAAAATACGGATGTCAAAAGATTGAAAACGACATGCTAGTCACAGAGCTGGAAATGCAGTTAGTTGTCCCTCAGTCTTTTCTGAAAGAATTAGAAAGGTGGGACACATCCAAGTAAAATATTGTGTTGTCAGGAATCTCTCCCAGAACTTTGTGGTGAACCATCGGCAGTATCGGCTGAACTTCAGAAAGACTGACCGGGCATGGTGCACCAGCCTGACATCCAGGTAGATCATGTTCTTGATCACCGTTTTGATCCGTCGGCGCTGGTTCTTTCGGCTGATGGGAGCATCATCCTTTTTCAGGGTCTCCAGGCCAATGAGTCTGAGCAGGTTGTATGTAAAAGCTCCTAATGTGAGACTGGACAATTGGAGGACGACACTCATGCACATCAAAAACAAAATTCTTACGGCAGCCATTCTATTCGTATTTTCCTGGTTCACACCACTGTTTACAATTCTATCTCAACTCATGGTAGGCCTTGCGAGGAGTGCGGCTGCCCCAGTAAGCAGCTCTTGGCTCTTCTCCAATCTCATGGATCTATTCGTCTTACTCATTGCACACATCATTTTTATGTGGGTGATGCTGAAGAAATTCAGCAAGAACAACATCCTTCATGGCATCATGATCTTTGCGCTGCTCAACGTGTTAGCAGGTATTTTTATCTTTCGAAACCCGGTATCTACATCGGGTTTGTTCTACCAGACGGCTAATTTCTTATCCAATGTGGTGCTATCAAATGTTGTGTTTGTACCGGAACGAGACAAGCCATACATGATGCTGTTACCGTTTATAACACTGGCAATCCATGTACTGCTTGTGCAAGGAGTACCATACTTGAAAAAAAGTGAAAGAAAAGCACCCAAACCTACGGCAGAAAACGCTTAGTCGTCGTTAAGTGTATAAAAGAGCTTGGCTCCAGACGTCGAGCGGCCAGCAAGAGATGCAAGATCGCAAGATCAGCTGATGAGAGCAAGCGCTCTGAACATACTGATAAATGCCATTAGCATCTGGAATACTGTGTATCTTCAAGAAGCAGTGAGTCATCTGAATAACAATGGAGGGTTTGATGAAGAGCTTCTCAAGAAGATTTCTCCGCTTAGGTGGTAACATATCAACCTTCTAGGGGAGTATCATTTCAAAGCTGGAGATATACCTAAAGGAAGTTCATTAAGACAGTTGAATATATAGCACTGAAATAGGAGATAGTCAATATGTGCTGACTATTTCTTATTTCCAGGCCTTTAATAGGGGTCATAAATGTAAATTGCGTCTTCGAGTGGGAAATTTAGATAATCGCTTCCAGAAACTGTCTTAGCGTGGGTTTTGTCGGTAATGTGCACGGTACTCCGAATTTGCGTATGTCCCATGTACAAATTGAATAATATATACAATATGTACAATGTGTGCTAAAATGGTGTAAAGGAGGGAATAGCCATGATCGTATCCAGAAATTTAAGCACTGCCCGTCAAAGTTTCTCAGAAGTTTATACCGAAACATACGCCCAGTATCGTCCTTCTGTCATCAAAAGAAACAAAGGCGAAGAAATCCTTCTGCTTCGTTCCGACCTGCAGAAGATGCTCTTACAACAATACACAATCACAACAAATGTCATCAAGGAAGATGATGGTTCCGTTACGATTACGACCGAACCATTGGATCTATACGCCAACGCAGATAACGAAAACGTTGCTATGAATGAACTCATCCAGGAAATGAAAGATTATGCAAATGATTACCTGGACAGAGCATATTATTTTCTGCAGTCACCAAACAGAAGAGATCACTTTCCATATGTTCTCAGGATATCTCTTTGCCAGTCAGATCAGGAAATTCATCAAATGTTGGAGGTAAAACATGCCTCCAAGGTTTAAAGACTTGAAAAAATACTGCGATAAAGATGACTGGGTTCTTGCACGCGATACAGATCACTTCCATTATGAAAAAACGCTGTTCGACGGGACAATCTTAAAAACAAAAATCAGCCATGCAACCCAAAAAGAAATCCCGAAACACTTATGGAAGCATATCTTATCGAAACAGCTGCAGATCACCGAAGAAGAGTTCTGGAAAAAAATCAAATAAAGCCTTATCCTTAATCTTCTTGTCACAAAGCATGCACAAAAGGGGGTTATCGTGCAAAAACCCCACTACCTATACGCTTGATGGGGTCTTTTGAAGTGGGATGGATCTGGCGGCCAACCTGTTAAGAGTGGGTCGCCATGGCAGCAGCAGCGGCAGCCAAAGAGGAGTCGTCAGCTGCTGCCGAGTCAAGTGATGGGCAGAGCTATATCGGCAATAAGAACTCAGATATTTTCCATACGTCGGACTGCAGCTCCCTGCCGGCAGAACACAACCGAATTTATTTTGACACCCGAGATGAAGCCATTGAAACAGGACAGAGGCCGTGCCAGCGGTGCAAACCGTAACTAAGCAAAGGACGTGATACTGATGAAGGTGATCCTTGATCGATTTGAAGGCAATTATGCGGTGGTTGAACTGGAAGAAGGGGTGTTGATCAACATGCCCTAATTAGTCTTTTCCAGTCTCTGGAAGAGATAAAGCCTCCGGCCACCTCTTCCAACTCGTCGTCCGTCAGATCACCTTCTCCTTTAATGGAGTACGCGTTCAGTATGTCGCGAAACTGTGTATATTCGCCATGGAGAAGAAGAGGT
The DNA here is from genome assembly GCF_039414295.1 of Anoxynatronum sibiricum. Lineage (NCBI taxonomy): Bacteria > Bacillati > Bacillota > Clostridia > Eubacteriales > Clostridiaceae > Anoxynatronum > Anoxynatronum sibiricum. Next base: position 12,351 of record NZ_JBCITM010000034.1, read on the forward strand.
CATGATAATAACCTTGGGAAGTAACGGTTTTTCATTTTATGATCATGAAAACAATAGAGTCGTTAATATGGAGAAGCTTTCAGAGATACCGACTTATAGTGGCGTATTTCAGAAATAGTCTGTGCTTATTTTCTGGAACAGTCATGATTTCTTTGGGGCTATATAGGTTTCAAAGGACTTCAGACCTTGGGGGAGGCGCAAAAAAGATGCAAGAGCTACCAATATAAACTCTCTACGATTGGACTGCCCGTGATGATGAAGGCGGCTAAACGCCGGTATGAGCATTGCCATAACGTTCATACATAATGGTCTCCTCAGGGGCTTTTCTTTCAGTGTCATGACGATCAGCACTCAAAAAACCTTCGGAAGGATAACCCAAGATAATCAATGCCGTTGGTTCAATAAACTCCGGTATGTCAAACTCTTTTCTTAAAATTTCTGGATCAAACAAACCCACCATGACGCTTCCAATTTCCAGTTCCCTTGCAG
>NZ_JBCITM010000035.1:0-11925 GCF_039414295.1 Anoxynatronum sibiricum
TGTAAAGAATCACCGCGCCCACCAACAGAAAATTGATGGGAACTGTAAAAGCCACCTGAGCACCCAGGGCCCATAATCCGTTTCCTGAACCAACCCTGGCAGATCGCCCCATGATCCGCAGGGTCAGTTGGGTCAGCGGAAAAATCCCCATACATCCAAAAAACAAAAACAGCATACCATGCAGCGGACTGCTTAGCACACTGATGGCAGCAGAAATGATCCATAGGAGCCCTGAAACAAGCTGTCCGGGAAAACCTCGGGGCAGTCCCATCACAAAACCTGGCAGTTGCCGACTTTTATGAGTGCCCGGGCCAGAGAATATGAAGATGCCCTGCAATGGTTTTGTGACACTAACCTGATCAGATTTCATACTTTTGTGGTGACCGCGGGACTTCTGGGCAGATTACCCCTCCTTGACCCCTCGGCTTTTCGCGAAGGAAACCGCCTCTTACATGCTCAATATCACTTTGTTTATGGCCGATCAAGCTGACAGGCTCATCGGTATGGTGATTTAGAAAGTACCAGAAAATCATGACACACTGGACTCACGGAGCGACGCAACCTCATTACTACTAAACAGCAAAGCAAGCCAAACATATGCAACAGGTGTGATTGAGCCAAAGCCAATATAGATTACCAGCCACCCATAAAATGCGGCTAATAATATTGACGGGGTGTAATAGGCTATTTTCATGAGAAGCCTCCTATCGACCGGATCATCAGCCATCCCCGGTACAATGCGACGCCCATTATGACTGCAAAGTACAGACTCAAGGTTCCCTGATCCAGGGCCGTACCAGTGATTAAGACAGCAAACATCCCCAGGTAAAACAGGTAACTGATAAACATGTATTTACTTTCAATGATGTTTCCCAGGTCATCCCGGATCCCCTGGTCTTGTTGAAGCATCTTCCCGTAAAAAGTCCCCAATGCGAGGCCGGCTAAAAGTAACACCCATCGGAATGAATCCATCTGCCATGCTTCTCCCGGCACCAGGATGGAATAGCTGTATAATCCCCAGGCACTGAGGACAATACCCACCAGCATAAATACTTTAAAAAGAACATCCTTTGCAGATCGTCTATACCCCATCACCATGGCCGCTGTAAAAATGAGTCCGTACACCCCGTTTCCCTGTCCAAGAATCATATGGATGGTCAATCCCATCAGCCCCAGCAAATCAAGCACCGTGGTTTTTTTACCCGTGATTTTTGTGATCCCCCGAAGCAGCAGCACCGTCCAAAAGACGACGCCCAGGTTCACATCAACAATCCACATGGCCATGGAAAGATACATGAACGCCGCAACAAAAGCGGACTTTTCATGCAAAGGGTCAATTTCCCGGGCAAGGGCCCAGGTCAGAAAAAAACCTGCGGAAAATACCAGAGACCCCCTCCAGTCATTGGCGAGTAATCCCCTTCCAAGTAAAAGGGTTATGGTCATGATCAGGATGATACGATTTGATTGATAGCCTGGATCAACTTTTCTTCCTAATGTAAAAGTTGGCATTGGTAACGTCCCCTCAATATAGATTTCATTATGCAATGTCGGGGCGAGTGGATGGTGGAGGCTTGGCAGATCTGGTCTCCTACTTCTTCAGGGCTTCTATCTCTGCCTTCAGGCTTTCCACTTCCTTTTTCAGTGTGCCTGCCTGGGCCAGTGCAGCCAGCGCAAATGTTTCACAACCTCCGTCCCCGGCATACATTCCACAACCTCCGTCCCCGGCATACATTCGGCATATACCGTTACATTCAGGAAGGACGGCATATCATCTTGGAAGGGGCTTCAGGCAACGGGAAAACGTTCATTGCCTGTGCCCTGGGTGTGGCTGCCTGCCGAAACTTCTTAAAGGTCCGTTATATTCGTCTGCCGGAACTGCTCAATGAACTGGTGGTGGCCAGGGGAGAGGGTACTTTCAAGAAAGTCATCCGGACTTACCAAAAGGTGCAGTTACTGATCATTGATGAATGGCTTCTACGCACCCTGTCAACGGAGCAAGCCATGGACCTGTTCGAAATCATTGAAGCCAGGACAATGGGTGGCTCCACCATCTTTTGTACTCAATTTGATCCCCGGGGATGGTATCAGCGTATTGGCACACCGGATGACAACACAGTGTCCAAAGCCATTCACGAGCGCACACCAAGGGTAGTGACTGCTGAATCTCAGTGACCGAGGAGTATGTTCCATACTTAACGCGGGTTGGCGGTAAAGCAGGCAACGGCGCCAAAAGGCGGGGCCTCGTTGCCAATGGTCATGGGGTAACACCACAAAGTCCAAACCACGTGGTCAATGAACAGTAACGGTTTCTTACGGTACAAGGACCTCAACGGTGCCCATCACAATCAGTTTTCGACCGTCTAAAAATGGCTCAACTCCAGCCGGAAGTGCGTACGTGCCAACCGCTGGGTAAATTCCTGTTACAGTTGGGTCATAACCTGGAATTTCCCAGGATATGTTCACTTCATACGTGTCTTGATTTATCAATGACAGGTGTACCTTATCTGCTAAGTTGCTTATGGCATCCGATTCACTTGTGCCGGAAGGAACAAAGGCTTCCGTTATTCCACCGACTACTGCCGAAATTAAATAAGGGTTTTTAACAGTCACCGCTTTTGTTATATTATAAGGCTCTCCGTCACTTTTCAGTACATCAACAGGTAATGTTACTCTCCCTGTGGCAACTTTTGACCCAGGCAATGTTTCATTATAATCAGCAATTTCCCACATAACTGCACATTCGTGAGTTCCGTTTACACTATCCCTTATGGTGACTGTACTTGGTAAAACAGTGTCTAAAACATCACCTAAGAGAGTGCCATAAGTGATATTCACAGCACCAAAATCGACCCAACCCACCACCGTTGGCTTTGATGTTGTTGCACTTAACGCAGCAGTTTCCACTGATGCTTCATAGTAGCTTGTCTCTTTATATCTGCCATAAATCTGGTATTCTGTGTTTGCCTCCAACCCTGTGAAATCACCTGTAGGCTGCCAATTACGAATCAGGGTGCTGCCCTGCATTAGTTTGTACTCATACTCACTTATTGATGCTAAGTGTATGGATGTTTCCGTAACACTCAAACCAAACTGTGATAATGGCCCCGGGGTTTGAAAGCTTGGTGTTTTGCCTATTGTCACAGGGGGTGTATCTATGTGCCCATAAGACAGTTCACCGCCGCTTGATATTCTTGCGTGTATGCTTTTTCTTACATCATCTGATGTTAAAAGGTAATACGGATGTTGTGCATTTGGTATCAATACACCGTCTCTGTACCAACTGTAGTACAATGCATTTTCATCTACGAACAGCGGCGGTAATGTTATCGTCAAATTAACCGTAAGTGTTTCTTCAATGTAAGGATCACCCGTTAACTTTGCAGTGCCTTGTAGACGTCTTATGTCATTTCTGAAGAGTGCGGTAAAACCTACATGACGCGAAGGCATTGTGATAAATAATGGGTTTTGAGAGAAGTTTCCCATGCTTGAATCCCAACCCTGGAATAATTTACCAGGAACAGCAACTGCGGTCAATGTCACTCTTTCCCCCGCTTCATAACGTCCCGAACCCGTAACCGTACCGTAACTACTGTTTTGCGGGTACACATCCAACACATACGTTCTTGTTCGTTCAGTTGGTGCCGTATAATCCGCATCCCTGTCTCTATCCCTAAAGGTAGGCGATGGTGGCGGCGGTGAAAAAGTAGTATCCGTAGTTGGTCTACTCCCATCTAGCTGTCTGTATACCTCCGCCGGGTTCTCTGCCTGACTAAACTCATCCTGTCCCTGCTGCTCCTGCCCTTCTTCATCTGCAGCCCTCTGCTCTGCCTGTTGTCGAGCCCCCGGGATGGATTGTCGAATGCTCTCCGGGATGAGATCCGGCATTCCCTGGGCAATTTCCCGGACACGATCAATAAACACAATGTCCAGTCCATCCAGGCTTAAGGGGGCTGGCGGCACCAGGAACTCTTCCGGCGGGCTGTTCTCGGTGAACCTGGCCTGTTGCATTCCTTCAATGGTAAAATGAACTGATCTTCCCGGCGGCTCAGGTGCTCCTGGCGGCGGTGGCGGTGGTGCAGGCGGTCTGACAGGTCTCGCAGGTGGTGACGGTGGTGCTTCTGGTGCTGGTGGTGGTGGCGGCGGTGGTGGCTGCGGCGAAGATGGACTGTATAGGCTGGCAGTCACTCCCACTTCCCCGGTAATGACCCGAATATCCGTTTCGCCACCAATAAAACTGGTGAAAAACTCGGTGCCCCGGGCTCTCATCACTGCCCTTGGTGTGCTGATTTCAAAGCGGGCTGTGGGTGCCAGCTCTGTGTCAATGCGGCTGGCAACGCCGCCCGCCTGTAAGCGTAAGACACTTTGCAGGGTGTCACCCCGGCCCCGCAGCTCTGACAAATAAACACGGGTGTTCTGTGTCAGGGTGATCCAGCGGCCATCATCGATTTCAATGCGGGCAGTGGCGCCCTGGCGGGTAATCAGCTGATCGCCTTCCATGAGTCGCATGCCGGCGTAGGCATCGAAAAACCTGGCACCGCCGGCACGAAACATCCTGACATCCCCTTCCACACTGATGAGCCTTGCCTGGTTGTCATGTTCTGCCCAGGTATAAGCAGTCCCTGCGGAAAACAGTAAACTGACACACAGGAGAACCGTTAAGATGCGTTTTACTATTTGCTTGTTACTGCGTTTGCTCTTCTGAATTATCAATTTGGTCACCTCCATGGTTGTCAGTGGATAATGGATTGAATGACAACAGCCCGACGATCTTCCCACCATTCAATGGACAGGCCCAGTTTATCAGCCAGGGTGCGCAGGGTCACCATGGAACGCCCTTCCAAGAGGGAAAGATCCCCCTCTTCTTCAGACAGGGTCACCCTTCGGTCCCCCATCTTCACAGTCACTGTTCGATGATCTCCTTCCCAGGCCACGTCAGCCCCCAGTTCCTCTGCAATAAACCGAAGGGGTACCCTCACCCGGTGATCTTCCGGCATGAAGGGTTTCACATCAGGGAAAATGACCTCTGAGCCATCCACATACACGGGTATTGCTTCTGCTGAAGGGCTGATGCCAACCAGTGGTCTCAGGTATTCACTGAAGGCAGGTATGGCAACAATCCGGTTGTTCCAATAATCTGCTACGAAATAGTAGCCCGAGGCAAAGGTCAGGCCGCTGGGCCCGTCAAAGGCGGTGATAAAGCCTTCATCCCAATCTTTTCCACTTGCACCGGTTCCTGCCAGTGTGTAGACACGGCCTTGGGGAGAAATTCCCCGCACACTGTGGTTCCGGGAGTCGGCCACAAAGAGAAAGCCGCCGGGTCCCAGGGCAATGCCCTGGGGAAAGTTGAACCGGGCGTCTTCAGCCCGTCCATTGGCATAAGCACCCATCCAGTAGCCAGTGTCGGCATCCTTTTGGCCGGGCCGCCCCGCCAGCACGCTGACATTACCCGCTGCATCCACCACCTTGATTTGCTGGCTGCCGCTGTCGGCAACGTAGAGCTGATTCTGCTCATCAATGGCCAAGCCTCTGGGTTCAAAGAGTATCCCCGGGTTCCCTGGCTCTCCGGCATAGGTGGTGACATTCCCTTCCTGGTCAATTTTCCGGATCACATGGTTTAAGGTGTCACTGACAAGGAGGTTTCCCCGGGAGTCGATGACAATGTCCGTTGGCTGGTGGAACGCTGCCTTCATGCCCTCATCGTCTTTGTGGCCGCTTTGTCCGTTGCCCGCCACTGTGTACACCTTGTCTCCGCGGATGAGGCGTATGGCATTATTTCCCGCGTCCGCCACAAATATAACGCCATTGGGAGCAACTGCCATGCCCCGGGGGCGGTTGAACATGGCTTCCTTTGCGTCTCCATCCACATGACCTCCCACAGGAAAATCATACCTGTCCACCTGGCTGGATGTGCCGGCCAAAGTGGTGACTTCAAAGGTTTCCAGGCTCATTTGCCGGATTCTGTGGTTGAGCATGTCTGAAATCAAAAGACTGTTTGTATGGGGATTGTAGGTGATGCCGGAAGGGGAGCGGAAAGCGGCTTCATAATAAAGGCCATCGGAAAAATCGAAACCCTCGTCGCCAATGACAAAAGGTGCAACGGCGTGGGCGGTCCCCTGGACCAGCCCCCCGCACAACAGCAGGGCAACCATCAGTAACGATACTGTTTTTCTGTTCATATTACTCCCCCTCAGTGGTCTGTTGAAAGTTTCTCAACTTTCTGATTCCTTTTCTGATTATATAACAACATCCATTCAGGTCAATGCGCTAATTGCGAATTGCCGAACGGATTTTTCGCTTTATCTTACCCCGTGGTGCGGGCTCACACCATGATTTCTGTGCTGCTTCTCAGGAATATTGAGCATCACGTCAAATTTTTGAATAATAGAACCAGAGAGTGTGAACATTCATGAGCATAAAAGTTACTGTGGTCGTTCAAAAATAAGAAAATTGGTATGTGGCCAAATGCATTGAAAACAGTGTCGCCTCACAGGGAAAAACCATTGAGGAAGCAGATAAAATTGCCGAAGCTGCCTCTACTAACTATGTCGACATCACCATGGAATAAGATGTGTCGCTTTTTTACACCCGCCAATCCTCCCGATGAAACACAACCAGCATTAACCTGCACGGGAACTGCCCACATACACATCTGCACCAGAGGCCACCGGGGTGTCATCCAGGCTATTTGAACAGCCTTTTCAGCACGCTGAACACATCGAAGGTGGTTTTCTTGTAAATTTTGTTCTTAATGGCCCGCTCTGGGTTCTTGGCATACCCCATGCCTTTCATGCCATAAAGTGGGTTTACAGCCCCCTTCACCTGCCGCTTGATCTTCCCCGTGGTACGAGCCTTAACACGTTTCTTTAAACTTGGTGTGCGAAATCCAATTTTCATGGTTGCCTCCTTTCGATGGTTTGCAAGTTGATTGTGCGGCATAAATGCAGCTTCCCTTTTTAGAAATACTCAGCGATTTATTTTAGCAACCAAAGGCACATCTGCCGGTGCCAGCCGATAGCTTCCCATCTCCTCCACCGTCACCCATTGCACCCGGTCATGGTCTGTTAACCGCATGTCACCTTCAATAATCTTCGTCTCATATGCCATGAGCGTAATGGAAAAACCCTCATAGTGATGCACATTTTCACCCACAAAACCCTTCACTTTCACCACCAAGTTCATTTCCTCTTTCAACTCCCTGGCCAAACTTTCCTCCGGGGTTTCGCCCTTCTCAATCTTTCCACCAGGAAACTCCCAGAAGCCAGCCAGAGATTTCCCCGGGCGTCTTCGAGCAATCAGAAATCGGTTATTTTCATCTTTTATAATGGCTGCAGTGACGTTGATCATATGTTTTCACCTACACTCATTTTGGGTTCAATTCAATGTTCATTGTTTTAGTGATCCAGCTTTGCCGCCAGAAATTTTCAACTTCACCAAACAGCCAAACATTACAACACATTTTTGTTCGCTTTCGGTAGGAAATATGATGGCATTTCTTCTTTCAGTCTCCACACAAAGCTCATGGGAGCATCACCTTCATGCTTCACATATTCGGCTGTGCCCAAAAATACAAAGGGCGAGGCATACCCGTTTTCCTTTTTCCTATCCCGCACAAACAAGGCAATTTGATGATCCTGCTGGCGATGGTGAACATATCTCTTTGCAGTGGCACTGCTTGACCTGGTTCTGCTCTGGGTTTGCCAATGAAACAATTGTTCACTGATGGCATAGTCTTCATATAAGGTGGACGGCGAAAAATCCTTTTCAGACTTGTTCAAGGTAACAAAGAACACATCGGTCTGCTTCTCTTCAAAATACTTGACGCCTTCTCGAAAAGCCGGTCGCTTCTCTTCATTGTAATACCCAAAGGCCGCCATAATCTGATTCATGGAATACCTGGCATGTACCTTTAATGGGCACTGATAACTCAAGTCATGGTCAATTTCCATCACAGAAACCTCATGATAGAGATGGTCAACCACCTCAGTCAACTCAGCCTTTGTCCATGGGTCATCCAGTAGATCAGCGATCCCCTGCCACATACTTGAAAAACCTTCTTTGTGGGGAGGTTCCAAATAGAAGGTGTAATAAAGCATGGCAATTAGCAGCTGATCCTCTTCCATTTGAATCATCTCCCCCTGCAAAACATTTCGAATGAACCGCAGGAAGCTGACAGAATCCACGTGGAATAAACCACTGATCCGCTTGGCCAGCACGTCTCTCTTGTACCACTTAATAGGTTCTGAAGCGTTGGCTGCCACTTTCATGGAATGAAACAATCTTTTACCCGTCCGGTCTGTGCCATAATAATCGTACACCCTCAATTGATAGTGTTCCAGAAAGTGTTTCAGCGTCAACTCTTTCCCCGTATCTGCTTCAAAGTATTGCATTTTAGCCATAATGTTTGCCCGATTGATAATGTGGTTTTTGATATTCTGCAGTACATACTCCTTGGCCTGCTTTTCCATCTGAATGTAACATCCTCTGGGTAGTTTGGAAAACCCCTTCTCCACATAGTGCTTCACCGAATGATTTGTTTTCCCCAGCAACGCTCTGAATTTTTCTTCATAATTGTATTTCTTATGGGCTTGTCCAACAAAGTCCAATACCGTCAAGCACTCTTTGTCCTCAGCAATTCTAAGACCCCTGCCTAACTGTTGCAGAAAAACGGTTAAACTTTCCGTTGGCCTTAAAAAGAGAATCGTATTTAGCTCTGGAATATCGACACCCTCGTTGTACAAATCTACCGTAAATATAAAAGTCAGTTTGCCACTGGTAAGTCTCCTTTGTGCCTGCTTTCGTTCCTCGTTTTTCACCTCCGAGTGGAGGGCCATGGAAGGAATGCCTGCTTCATTAAAGCGCATGGCCATGTATTCCGCATGCTCAATGCTCACGCAAAATCCCAGACCAATCACCTGATTCATGTCCGTTACATAGCGATGCAAACTGCTAAGAATCTGCTTCACCCGAAAATCATCTTGGGTCAGTACGTTGGATAACTCTTTTTGTTCATACCCCCCTCGCTTCCACGACAACTGGGAATAATCCACCGTATCCGACACAGCAAAATACTGAAACGGAGAAAGAAGTTTTCGATCAACAGCCTCTGGCAATCTCATTTCACTGGCAATGCGGTGGTCAAAATAATCCAATACATTTTTCCCGTCCATCCGCTCAGGCGTGGCCGTTAATCCAAGTAAAATGGACGGTTGATAATAGCCGAGCAGCGCCTGGTAAGAATCCGCCTTGGCATGATGAAACTCATCCACAATGATGAAATCATAAAAATCGGCACTGGTATGCTGGGTAAAGTCTTTGCTGTTAAAGCTCTGAATACTGATAAAAAGATGATCAACCTGAGTTGGCATATGCCCGCCCACCAGTAAATCTCCAAAGTTGGGATCACGGAGCACATATCTGAAGGTCTGCAGGCTCTGTCGCAGAATTTCCTCTCGATGAGCCACAAACAATAACCGACTTCTTCCCGGCTGCTTTTTTGCCTGACGTTTGTAGTCAAAGGCAGCAATCACCGTTTTGCCCACACCCGTGGCTGCCACCAATAGGTTTCGGTGATAGCCATGCACCTCCCTCTCCACCTGAAGCTTTTCAAGGATCTCCTTTTGATAGGGGTAAGGATCAATGTTCATAAAGGCAAAGGCATCGTTGTTGTCAGAAGTGCTTGGTCGGAGTGCCCCTTGTAATTGCTCGCGATCTGCTTCAATTTCGCCATTGAAAGCCACAAACTCCTTGTCATTCCAATAACTCTCAAAAGTGGCTTCACATTTCTTAATGATATCGAAGGAATCCCGCTCCGTCACTTTTATGTTCCACTCCAAGCCAGAGGTGAGGGCAGGGTTGGATACATTGGAAGAACCAATGTACACCGTTGAAAACCCAGTCTCTCGTTTAAAGTGGTATGACTTGGCGTGTAGGCGAGTACGCTTAGTGTCATAAGACACCTTCACCTGGGTATTGGGGAGCTTACTCAGTTCCTCCACCGCCTTATAATCCGTTGCCCCCATGTAAGAAGTGGTGATCACCCGTAGCTGACCACCTCCATGAGTAAAAGTTTTCAGCTCTTCCATCATACACCGAAGGCCACTCCATTTAATGAAAGAAACCAGCCAATCGATTTGATCGCAGGAAACAATTTCCCGCTTAATTTCTTCGATCATGCTGGGTTCATAATGAGACCCTGTGAAAAGAGAACTTTCCGACAAGGGGGTTACCGGTCGAATAACATCATGCGCCATCACGCTTCGGCTACTATTGATTTTTTCAACAACCGCTGTCAACACTTCCCCTTCTTCTCCAATTGCCAAGGCGTCAAATTCCTCTGCCGGCAGAGTCTCCGCCAACTGCTGGATCAACTGGTTGCACAACCTGATCTGACTCAACAAAGCTTCCCCCTCATCCCGGTTCTGCTCCCGGACCATTTGCAGGGCTTTTCGAGTCACATGGCCGATATACGCCGCCAGGTGTTTGCGCGCCTCTTCCAAGTCCAATGGTTCTTTGGATACTTCAAAAGGAGCTGGGAGATCAGCGGCTGCGGCTAAGTCTTCCATGCCCTTGATGGTTTCGCGGAGTTTTTTGTTGATGATTTGCTCGTACAGGCCGGGTTTGAGGGTAGTTGGTATTGTCATGTGAGCACCTCGGGTTTTTGATATGTTTTACTTGTCAAATAAACTGCTTCTTAATCTGCACGTTTTCATGATGCGTCTTCCTTTGAAGCAATACGTTTTACGTGAGCCTCTTTCACCAGATTACTTGCATTTATTCGGTGTATGCGCAACAAAATGCTTCCTATACAATGTTCAGCTTAGGTGATAGCTTAGGTGAAGCTTAGGTGATAGGTAAGCCAACCAAAATTTGATAAGCTATACGTTATCTTTCAGAATAGTATTTTTGGTTTGGGCTAGTCGGTTTATTTGGAAGAGTTCTTTTTAACAACCCACCTTTAATAAGTGGATCGAGGAATCTTTTTGTAAAATCACTTGAATCTTTAACTCCCATAAAATTAAGAAGTGGTGATCACCCGTAGCTGACCACCCCCATGAGTAAAAGTTTTCAGCTCTTCCATCATACACCGAAGGCCACTCCATTTAATGAAAGAAACCAGCCAATCGATTTGATCGCAGGAAACAATTTCCCGCTTAATTTCTTCGATCATGCTGGGTTCATAATGAGACCCTGTGAAAAGAGAACTTTCCGACAAGGGGGTTACCGGTCGAATAACATCATGCGCCATCACGCTTCGGCTACTATTGATTTTTTCAACAACCGCTGTCAACACTTCCCCTTCTTCTCCAATTGCCAAGGCGTCAAATTCCTCTGCCGGCAGAGTCTCCGCCAACTGCTGGATCAACTGGTTGCACAACCTGATCTGACTCAACAAAGCTTCCCCCTCATCCCGGTTCTGCTCCCGGACCATTTGCAGGGCTTTTCGAGTCACATGGCCGATATACGCCGCCAGGTGTTTGCGCGCCTCTTCCAAGTCCAATGGTTCTTTGGATACTTCAAAAGGAGCTGGGAGATCAGCGGCTGCGGCTAAGTCTTCCATGCCCTCGATGGTTTCGTAGAGTTTTTTGTTGATGATTTGTTCGTACAAGCCGGGTTTGAGCATATGACACCTCAAATTGTGAAATAGCATGCATTACTCACACATCTTTTTTTATAGCATTTTTACCGAAAACCAGACTTCCTCTTATAGAGTCAGTGATATTAAACGGTGTTCCTTCGCATGCAACTCATCAATGCTGACGACTTCTTTGCGAGGATCAGGCATTTCGCACTCCAGTATATTACTCAACTTTCCCACCCAAGGGAAAGCAAAAAAACCTTGAAAATCGCTAATAAACATTCGTGAAAAACATATAGAGAACCCCCTGTAAGTGGTATAATAGAAGTATCCAAGTCCCACTAATACCA
>NZ_JBCITM010000036.1:0-10066 GCF_039414295.1 Anoxynatronum sibiricum
TCAGATTATGAATGTATTCTTAAATGCAGTTCCCGATACGCTAAGATGTAGGTTATTTGCAAGTACATAACTTTCAGCCGATTTCGGACGGATTATCTGTCAAAAACTGGTGGGAAAGTTGAGTTAATAATTGTGGTTTATGGGACAAAGCCCTCGCTATACCTAATCGTTGACGCATACCAAGCGAATATTTTGAAACTGGATGCCTATTTGTAGGCTGAAGATCAACAGCTTCTAACACAGATTTAACATCAACATTTTCAATCCCCATATAGGATAAATGAATCTCTACATTTTCCTTTGCCGGCAAGTGATCATAAAAAATAGGCGTCTCAATAATAGTACCGATGTTTTTTAATACTTTACGTCGTTGGGAAACTATATCCATTCCTAAAACCTCTGCTGTTCCCCCTATTGGCATAAGCAACCCTGAAAGCATTTTAAATACAGTTGTTTTTCCAGCTCCATTTATTCCTAAGAGACCGTAGATACTTCCTCTAGGTACTGTCATATTACAAGCCTTAATAACCTCCTCGCCGGAAAAAGTTTTTATCAAATTGTGGGTTTGTACTGCTGCTTCCTTCATCAAGATCCTCCTCTTACTATAGATGTTTACATACATTTATAATGTATGTATCTTTTAAAAATAATCTGCCCTAAGAAGGGCAGTTTATCATAGGTACATTTACTCTACTCTAATAGAATATTATCTGCATATTTTAGACAAGCCTCCATAACTTCATCGTCTATGATGGGTATCCCTAACCTATCAAACAATCTTCTCAAATACTGAAACTTGGAGATTAACTGTTTCTTGGTTACTAAAAAAACAGATGGGTTAGCCCAAAAATTTAATTGAAGTGTTATGGTTTCAGCCGTTTGTTTACTATCTTCTGCTCCAATAGAACCATCTTCTGCTCCAATAGAACCATCTTCTGCTCCAATAGAACCATCTTCATAACCTTCAATAATCCACTTTTCAATGATGGGCGCCAATTCTGTAATCGTTACTTCCAGCTGGCGAGCCAAAATCCTGGTGTTTTTCATTAGAGATAAATCAAACGTATATAGCTGTTGCTGTTCTGTGCTGGTTAAAGAATATAGTATTAATTTTTTAATTTTTTGTAGTCCAGTCATATTCTTTTCTTGTTCTATTTTAGCAAGCAAATCATTCTCACTAAACATTTTTGTCATTACAGCCTCTAAAATATCTTCTTTATTCTTAAAATGATGATAAACCGCTCCTCTAGTTAGCCCCCCCAGCTCTGCAACAATGTCCCCCATGGTAATGTTTTCATATCCTCTTTCTAAAAACAGCTTTGCAGAAACCTCTAAAATTAAATCAACTGTTTCCTCTGGATATTTATTTCTTGCCACATAGGTTCCTCCTTTACATACATTCACAATGTATGTTATCAGGCAATCCATTTATTGTCAATGCCATTGTCGTTAAGTATCTGCTTCTTCGTCCAAAAAGGCGACAACAATCTGGCCGTTGTCGGCGGATTCCTGGGGGCGTCTTTCATGCTGTCACCAATTTGACTGAATAAACACCAGCTTTTTTTCATCCGACAGGTGTTCTTGAAAAGCATAGCCCAGCCTGTCAAAGGATTTTAACCCATCGATGTCTTCTATTCTTTTTTCCGCCATAAACCTCACCATCTCACCCCTGGCCATTTTCACCAGGGTGCCCTTTTCGATGACTTTGTCCTCTTTCATTTCCCCAAAAACACAAGTAATAAACCGCACATCATCGGTCAAATGCCGGTAAACGGCCTTGCTGTATTCTTCCGAAGCCAGGTTGATGATGCAGTCGGCTTCAGCACACAGCCGGTCTGCCAGCTTGCTGCCCCAAAAGTCATAGAGGGAATCCACCTGATCGCCTTTGATCTTTGCCTGCATCTCCAACCGGTAAGGTGTCACGCCATCAAAGGGGCGAAGGATGCCGTAAAAGCCGGAGAGGATTCGCAGGTGTTCTTCTATGTACTCAAAATCCTTATTCTCAAAGACAATGGGGGCCATGTACTTGTACTGTATGCCGTCATAGGTCAAAATGGCCGGGGTCAGGTTGCGACGCAAATTCATTTTTCGAACCCGCTCTGCATTGAGAGTGGTAATTTTGTCACTGCAGCTCCAAATGGCTTTTAGCTCTTCATAGGTTTTGTCCTTGAGTTCTTCCAACAGCACCTGAGCCTCTTCCATAAAAACCGGAAGCTGCTGGTGTGACAGTACATCATTGGCTGTGTGCATGGCTTTCGCCGGAGATATGATGATGCGCATGGTGTGCTCCCTTTCTGTCAATACCGCCTCTATGGCTTACAAGCTGCCCTGGTGGAAAGAGATGGAACACCCTATACAGGTTTAAATCCATCAAGAGCAGGGTCGATACGCTGATGAAGGAATCAGTGTTTGAGGATTAACGCAGTGGCAAATTTGCTATTCGGCTTTTATAACCAGCCGCCAGTCTTTTGAATATATATTTTTTTAACATTTTCAATGACAAGTGCATACCCAAGAATCGTAGCAGCCAAATACAGATAGAAGATCGATGGCATGATCTCAAAATGAAAACTAACGATCCTGTGCAACAGAAATGGGATGGTTAATGCCGCAATAATCCCGCCGATGGTGGAGCAGATTAAGCGAATGTCAGCTCGAGACTGAATAAAAGGGATTTTTGAGGTCCGAATAAAATGCACAATCAGTGTTTGAGAAATCAGTCCTTCGATAAACCAGCTTGTCTGGAAGAAAGTCTTGGCAACATCCGTCACATTATCCACCGAAATCATTTCATAGCTTCTATGGGCAGGCATCAGATTCGCAAAGGCCACCATGTAACCCTGAGAATCTTTAATCGTGGCCACCGACGTTATCTTGAGGTAACTTTCGTTAAAGAACCCCAGGAAAAACTGCTTTTCTTTGCGCCCGTCAAACCACAGATCTGATAGTTGCTTCATTTCAGCAAGGTGCTCCTAAAAGCCACTGACAAATCTGGCGGTTCCATTACATTCTCTTTATTCCCTCATTCTAGCATATTTTTTATTAAGTATTGATGATATTAAGTTTTGAAGATTTTTGGTAAGCTTCTCTATTCCCAACCGGGCGTCTGTTCGCAGACAAAGCTGCGTTTGTTGTAGATTTTCAGCTTCTTAGCCAGTTCATCCTGCTCTTTGGTCACTTTCTTACAAGGTGTATTCTTTCTGTTTTTTCTGGGAAGATAGATAGCAGACCTCTCAGGGCAGGAGGATCCCTTTTTAATGGAAGGATTTAAACTCTATCTATATTTCTTCCTTCAGCGTGACGCGCCTGCACACAAATGCAAATACCATCATCATCACTCCGGCCACCCATCCGCCAAGGCTGAAGACGGGAGGCCCATACAACCCGATGCCCAAACCGGTCAAAACCAGCAGTGCCGCTAACACCCCGTAGACTTTCATCCCGTAAAGGGTCATGAATGGTAGATAGTGAGAGCCCACAATAATCATCGACGCCGGATAAAACCACATCGGTCTGTAAAGAATCACCGCGCCTACCAACAGAAAATTGATGGGTACTGTAAAAGCCACCTGAGCACCCAGGGCCCATAATCCGTTTTCTGAACCAACCCTGGCAGATCGCCCCATGATCCGCAGGGTCAGCTGGGTCAGCGGAAAAATTCCCATACATCCAAAAAACAAAAACAGCATACCGTGCAGTGGACTGCTCAGCACACTGATGGCAGCAGAAATGATCCATAGGAGCCCTGAAACAAGCTGTCCGGCAAAACCACCTAAAAATGCAGCCCGCATTTCCTTCTGGGCATTGTTAATCGCCGTCGCATCTAATCCATTCTCTGCCATTAATCAACCTCCTTCTCCAGGGTTTCTATTTCCGCCTTCAGACTTTCCACTTCCCTTTTCAGCAAACCTGCCTGTGCCAGTAATGAATTTCCCGGCTTCTTCTGCAATGAGTTCCGACTCTTCGTAATGGAGATAATGGCCGGTTTCAAGCTCCATCGACTTTCCGGTGGTGATCTGCGATAAGTAGTCATACAGGGCCTTCTTCCAGCCGGGCGCCACTTCTTCCTGCCCCTGGGAAATGAAAAAGACCATGGGTGTGTCCGTGGGAACCGGGTTTTCTGCCACCATAGCTGCATTGGTTCTCAGGGATCCAACTTCCCGTAGCATGTCTTTCGTAAAGGTACTCCGATAAAAGACAGCCATATAGGTTTCGTTGTCTTCCGCCGACAGTTCCGCCGACTTCATCAGTGGCAGCTGTTCCCCAATTTCAGGCTCCGGAATAAACCTGGTAAGGCCTGTTCGCGCCACCACATGCATGAAATACAACCGGCCTTTGTGCAGATCACCGATTGCCTCAACACTCTCTGGCGTCAATGGATCCAGCCCGACAATGGCTTTGACTTCATCCGGGTATTCTTGAGCCCAGTAGAGGGCCTCCAATCCGGACATGGAGTGGGGTACGAGGATGTACGGCCCCTTTTCACCGGAAAGCCGCAGCGGCAACCAGCATAATCACCATCAATACTGCCATTGCCACAACTCCCAGAGTCTTCACCATCATTGTTTCCCTCCCGTCTTCTCCTTACAGGATCGCTGATGAAATGTATCCCCTTGTCACATTATCACACCTTCTATCACTTTATCACACCTTCGCATGTAATGCTTTATCGCCATGACACATCTACCTGGAAAACCACTGAGCAGTCCCATCTCAAAAACTGACATTGTACAGCTATGGATACAACAAAAGCACTAAAAAGCCCATGGCGCAACGAACTCAGCACCATGAGCTTCAAAAAGTGTTGTGACTACAGTTTTTCTTCATCCCCTGTGGGCAATGGAAGCATTGGAAAATGAGGTGTAAAATGAGGTGCGATGTTGACTTGGATACACATCTCACGATATGTTTCACGACCTCCGTCCCGGTATGTATGTTGCAACCCTATGCAACCTTACAGGCCCTTGTCCGGAAGCATATTGAGCATCTTATCGTATTCTTGTATAATGGAACCAGAGAGGGTGAACATTCATGAGCATAAAAGTAACTGTGGTCGTTCAAAAAGAAGAAAATTGGTATGTGGCCAAATGCATTGAAAACAGCGTGGCCTCACAAGGAAAAACTATCGAGGAATCACTTGTAAATCTAAGGGAAGCATTGGAACTCTATTATGAGGATACCCCCTACGATACTGATACCGTTCCTACCTTTATCACAACGATGGAGGTAGCCATTTAATGGGATCAAAATACCCTGTCATGAAACCGGCAGAAATCATCAGCATTCTGGAAGCGTTGGGCTTTCAGAAAGTTTCACAAAAAGGCAGTCATGTGAAGTACAGGAAAGAAGGGAATCCCGCTGCAATGTTTCACGACCTCCGTCCCTATGCAACCTTCGTCCCTATGCAACCTTTCCGTCCCATGTAACGTTATGACACCCACGATGCAACTCCCGTATCGGCCAACTTACACCTCCAGCATTTGCACCAATTGCTTGCATGCGCTTATTGCTTCCTGGTATGAAACACCTTGCGCATATCCATTTGATTTGGTGTAGGAATCCCATCTGTTTTTCATGAGGGTGCTATTTTCAATACGGCCGATCACATCTTTCAACTCATCCGTGTTCAATGGTGTTTTTCTGTAATTGAACGTGTTTATACAAGCAAGTCTAAGTCTTTCTTGATCAATCTCCTGTCGTCGCAGCGTGATCAGCATGAACACATCATAAAAGTCTTTGCTTCTGCTATTGGCCAAATCTCTGACAAATATGGTGTGCAGTTTTTCTGCAAGCATGGTTTCAAAGTTGTAACTCAGTAACGATATTTTTCTGTTATCAAACAGTGTCTTGTACTCGTATACTACAGGAGCCGGGGTAATGGGATCACCTGTAGCAATGTCCAGGGGAATAATCTGTTTAATGTTCTCCAGTTGACAAAGGATCTTAATGCGAAATCCGCCATAGTCATCCTGCTCTCTGATAGGTTCAATGCTTTGAACACTGCACAGGACACCATCGTCTACTTTCACAGCGACTACTTCGTTCAAGAGCTTCAATACCGACTCCTGCTTCATTTCATAACCTTTGAGAAGCACATCCATATCCACAGTGGTTCTTTGAGTGATATCAATGATATTGGAGAGAATAAAACCTCCTTTGAATATGAAAAGATCTCCGTTAATATGAGCAATTCTTCTTAAAACTGCCTCAAGGAAAAAATATACCAGCGTGGTATTGAAACTCAGCTTCTTTTCCCTGGCTACCTGGTGCACCAGTAATGTCATCTTCTGCTTATTCATAAAAAACCTCCATCAGTTTCTGCACTTCCTGGGCAATCCCCATCTTTTCTGCGTAGAGGAACAGCACCATCATTTTTTTATCAGCACTCTTCCCATAGGTTTTCACTGTCTGTGCAAAAAGCTCAGAAGGCACTTTATCCCTGTTATTGATTAAATCACAGAGTGTGCGTTCCATGTCATAAGCCCGGACTGTGTTGCCAAAAACTGTGTTAACCTCCCTGATCCCCATCTCATATATTTCCCTGTTGACGTAATGAACTTTCACATTATTGGGCAGCCGATGGGAATTATACCCTCGATACACCGTCACGTCAAAAATCTGGGGAATCAGGTCCGTCTTTTCCAGAAGATATAGCGCAGACCCATAGGAATAAATGCATTTTCCATGAGTGAGCTGAAAAAAATAAAACTCATCATAATCTCCGGCAACATCAATGTAAATGCCTCTCCCTACTCTTGTCAGAATACCTTCCTGCTCCATTCTATAGAGGTATATACTCGGTATGGAATTTTTTTTGCACCATGACGCCGTGACAACACCCTGGCTGTTTTTCAGGTGCTGCATAATTTGCTCCCTGTACTTCATATCATCACCCACAATCCATTACACAGTATTGTTGCATTTGTGCGTACATTTTATCATTTTGTAAGCACAAAAGCAACATCCCTACACCACCCAATCCACCCTATGAAACACGTACAGCATAAACCGTGCCCGGGAACTGCCCACATACACATCCGCCGGGGAAGCCACGGGGGAGTCCGGGGTCACGCCGATGAGAAAGACAATGTCCGACTCCAGGCCCTTGAATTTGCGAATGGTGGTGAACTTGATGCCCTCTGCCCGGGGGTTGCCGGTGTCGTCCAGGGGCCATTCTTCAATGCGGTCCAGGCCGCTGAAGCTGCTGTTTTCCTTCCGGTGGGTGGAGAGCACGGTAATGCGCCGGGGCTTTACTCCCTGGCTCACCAGCCGGCGAATCTCCTTTTTAGCCAGGGCCAGCTCCTCTGCCGGGGTTTTCCAGGCAAAGGTCTGCACCTCCGGCCCTTGGGTGAGCTTATGGCGCAGGGTGAGGCCGGGAATCACCTGCTGCAGCCACTGGTTAATGCTCCGGGTGTTGCGCAGGTTCAGGGTCAGCTTATGGCGGGAGATGGGAAAGGCATCCAGGTCAATGAGCTGCCGGCGAAACAGGTTCTGGTCCGGGTCGGCAAAGATGTAAAACTCCCCCGGTTCCCGGAGCAGCATCTCCAGCAGGGCCACCCAGTCGTTGAGAAAATCCTGGCCCTCGTCAATGATGATAGCGTCAAAGCGCTGGTCAACCTCCAGGTAATCCAGGCATTCCAGGGCCCTGTCCGGCATCAGCCGGTCATAATACTCCTGCAGCTCCTCCGTCTTCCGCTGGAAGAAGGACTCCTCCACCCCGCAGCTGCGCAGCACTTCCTCCAGGAGGCCGTGGAAGTGAACCGCCCGGATCCCCTCCGCCTCCCGGGGAAACACATACTCGGCCAGATTGATGTTAAAGCAGGTGAGGAGCACCCGCTTCCCATGGGCCGCCAGCATCCGAGCCTTCTCCATGGCCAGAAAGGTTTTGCCCGTTCCCGCACCCCCCAGAAAGATCTTCCGCTTGTCGTACTCCGTCTCCTCCAGAATCCGGCCCTGCTCCTCGGTGAGCACCTTTTCCGCATTCCGGTGGAAGGCCTCCAGCCGGTCTTCCCAGGTGGCAAACACATTAAACCGGGGGTTCAGCACCTTGTCCAAGAGCAAACGGCAGGCCTCCGGCTCCGGACGGCCTCGTTTACCCCCAAAAAGGGCTACAAAAGCCTCCTCCAGGGCCTCAACACTTTCCAGGTGCGGGCCCAAGAGCAGGCTTTCTTCCTTCAGTGCATCCGGCAGGTTGCCACCCAGGCGCACACTGTCAGGAAAACACAGGGCATACTTAATCTTCAGGGGAAACACCCGCTCCCCCGACTTTTCCTGGTACTGGTGAAGCACCCCATACATGGCGTCACTGGCCTGTTTCAAGGGGTCTTTTTTCATGGGCTGGTAACGGCCCCTGTCCTTCAGCTCGTGGAAGGCTCCGTCCAGGTACATCACATCCCCCTGCTTCACCTCAATGGTCACAAACCCCATGGCAGGGTGCACCACAATAAAGTCGATCTCCCGGATGATGTCCGGCTGCCGGTCTTCCCCATCCTCTTCCCCATACTTGTAACTATGGAGCACTATGTATTCTGCCGGCAGCTGCATGGCAATGGTGTAAAAGCACCGCTCGCCCTCGTTCTCAATGGTCATGGGGTTCACATCGGGAATCATCCTGGCCATGGGGAAACCTCCTGTCTTGTCTGCTTGTCTATTTGAATAGTTTCTTCAGCACACTGAACACATCAAAGGTGGTTTTCTTGTAGATCTTGTTCTTAATGGCTCGCTTGGGGTTCTTGGCATACCCCATGCCCTTCATGCCGTACAAAGGGTTCACGGCACCTTTGGCTTTGCGCTTGATCTTCCCCGTGGTGCGAGCTCGTACTCTTTTCTTTAAACTTGGTGTTCGTAGGCCGATTTTCACGATTAGACCTCCTCGTCCATCAGTCATTCCTCTTCCTTCTCTGGATCAGACACATCATGGTATTCAACCTCAAAGGCCTTCAGAATGCCCTGAAGCTCTTCATCCATATACGTCAATGCCTGTTCACGCAGCTTTCCTGGTATTGAGTAGAATGCACCGGCAATGCCTCCAGTGATTGCCCCAATGGTGTCGCTGTCCCCTCCAATGGAAATGGCATTTCGAATGGCATCCTCAAAGCTGTCTGCTTCAAGAAAAGCCACGATGGCCTGGGGAACAGTTCCCTGGCAAGTCACATCAAATCGGTAAGCCTGGCGGATCTCTTCAAGGGTAAAATCCAAGGGATAATAGTGTTTCTCAATATACTCCCTGATTTCCAATTTGCTGCATCCGTTTTTCGCCATGTAGCCTGCCACCACGGTGGCCTCAGCCCCTTTTAATCCTTCCGGATGGTTATGGGTGACCTCCGTTACTTTCAGAGAAAGATATTTTGCCATTTCAAGGGAATTTGCAGCCAAACCACAAGCACTAACCCGCATGGCGGCACCGTTTCCGAAGCTGTTATAAGGCTGCGGATTGTCCGAATGAACCCAGGAATAAAACCAGGCACCAAAACCACAGTTGGGATACTGGCGACCAAGCTCCTGCATGTTTTTCACTGCCAGTTGGCCCAGATTGTCGTAATCCTTTCCGCATTCAGACAGGGCCTTCGCAATGGCCAGGGACATGATGCTGTCGTCCGTTACGCTGCAGTCGGGGTGGAACAAATCAAAGTCTTTGCTTTTATGGTTATGGCGTTCAAACCGCGAACCCACGATGTCGCCAATAATGGCTCCCAGCATGGTACCCCTCCTTATCTGACCCTTACCCTGTTAGACATCCTCTGTTTATTCCGAACAAGTTGACCGGCACCTTTCGGTCAGCTTAGGCCGTCTGGTTCTGATAGCTAGCGATAGCACTCACACCATTGTCATGATTCCCCCTGTTTGTTCTCTCGTTTAATTATCTTCTTATGCGCTTCTTCTGAAATACAGATCCGGCAGCATCACCCAACATCCCTTTATAACTCCCTCTATAACCGTGTCCCTGTATCACCGTTACGCTGGCTCCAAGCACTTGCCCAGAAGAAAATTCAACATCTTATCATGTTCTTGTATACTGGAAACAGCACGGGTGAGCATTCATGAGTATAAAGGTTACTGTGGTCGT
>NZ_JBCITM010000037.1:0-8171 GCF_039414295.1 Anoxynatronum sibiricum
CTGAACATGGTCTCTCTTTGTCATCATTCGAATCACCCCTTATATCTATATTCGACATCAAGGGGCGAATCTCCTTTTTGATTGCAAGAAAAAAAGCCTATTTTCATAGACTTTTTCAACAACCTCACCGGCGTGATAACTTCAACGCCGGTTTTTGATATTATATTGATAGTCCGCACCAGTACTTTTAAAGATATTATCCTCGTACTACTGGAATTTCATCTTCTTCTGTGCCGGGTCTGGCATAATCACCTGATTTTCCTCCGGATTTGCGCAACAGACAAATATCTGTTATGGTCATTTCCTTATCAATGGCTTTACACATGTCATAAATGGTCAGTGCTGTTACTGATACCGCAGTCAATGCTTCCATTTCCACACCCGTTTTGCCAGTTGTTTTGACACTTGCCAGGATTTCAATTCTATTGTTTTCCCGATCAATCTGAAACTGAACATCGGCTCCTGAAAGAAACAGATTGTGACACATGGGTATCAGCTCACTGGTTCTTTTAGCAGCCATTATGCCAGCCACTTGAGCCACTGCCAGAACATCCCCTTTATTAATATCGTGCTCAATGATACGACGAAGTGTTTCTGATTTCATTATAATGGAACCCTTGCAAATTGCCTCGCGCTGTGTGTTCAGTTTGTGTCCAACTTCAACCATTTTGGCACGGCCTTCTTCATTAAAATGTGTTAGCTTCGACATACTGCTTCCTCCTTTTGCACATTATCCAGGCTAAGACAAAGCATCTTCGCCCACCACCTGATGCAATGACTCTTTAACCCATTCCACTTCAACGCTATTCAACAAATTGGTGGTCATCGCTTCCATCTCAATTATCTTTTCCGAGTTGACAATTTTATCCAGACGTGGTTTGGTGACAGGGCGTTTAGGTAAAAACACAGTGCAACAATCCTCAAATGGCAAAATAGACGTCTCATAAGTATCAATTTTTCGGGCTACCTGAATGATTTGACTTTTATCCATTGCTATTAATGGCCGAAATACAGGTAATGACACTGCTTCATTTGTTACGCGTATGCTTTGAATTGTTTGACTTGCCACTTGCCCCAACGACTCCCCAGTAATCAGTGCATCGCACTCGTGTGAGGTAGCCAGCATTTCTGCCAATCGTGTCATCATTCGACGCACCAAAATTGTTCCTTCGTCATCCGGACACTTCTCGGCAACTTCTTGTTGAAAGGGCAGCAGGTTAATAGAAAACAATTGAATTGGTCCACAATAATGCGAAAGTAGCCTGGCTAGATTTTTGACTTTATCCTTAGCTTGCTTGCTTGTATATGGATAACTGTGAAAATGCACTGCCTTTAAAGCAACACCTCTTCGAGCCACCATCCAGCCAGCCACCGGACTGTCGATTCCTCCAGAAAGCAACAGCATCGCATTGCCATTGGTTTCCCGTGGCAATCCACCTAATCCACGAACTCTATCGCTGAACACATAAGCTGATTCCTTAATTTCCACATGAATGGTTGTCTCTGGATGATGTACATCCACTAAAAGCCCTTCAGTGTGTTTTAACAGATGCGCTCCAATCTCTCGGCTGATTTCCTGAGAGCTAATTGGAAACGACTTATCTGTTCTCTTTGTCTGAACCTTAAATGTTTTTATTCCCCGCTGCATTTGAAGATGCAACACTTCATTAAGTGCAGCTTCTTTTATCCCTTCCATAACGACAGGAATTTTGACAGCGATACTGATCAAATCAATACCAAATACCTTCATCAGCGCTTTCAACAGTGGAGATTCATCCCGCTGGTCGAAAGGCACGTATATTCGATTATGCTGCAAGTAAAACGAATGACACCCTAATGGCTTGAGCACGCGCCGAACTGACTTCATAAGCTTTTCTTCAAAAAGGCGTCGGTTTTTCCCCTTTAAAACCGTTTCACCACTTCGGATAATAATAAGCTTTTCCAACGATTCACCTCTTCATCATTTTTCTCATTTTTTTTGTATTTCTTACCAAACAATCCGAAAAATAATCCACTTCTTCAAGTGTAAGACTTTCATCAAAGCTAACCCTCAAAGCGCCTTCAATTAAATGATCAGGTACTTTCATCGCCTTTAGAACATGACTGCCTGCTTTGTGTGATGAACATGCCGACCCAGCTGACAGATGAATCCCATCATCTGAGAGCATACGTAGCATCACTTCGCTCTTTGTTCCTTCAATGCATATCTGAAGAATCCCCGGAGCCTGATTGTCCTCAGCTGCCTCAATTATGTGAACATCGTCGAGAACTGATTTTAGTGTCTCAATCATTTGGCATCTCATGTTTCTTGTGTTAATTATTTTTTCGTTTAGGCCATTTATCTTCAGCTCTAATGCTGCTTCCATGCCAGCAATTCCTGCAATATTCTCAGTACCGGCTCGAATCCCGTTTTCTTGTCCACCGCCGATAATCATAGACTTTACCTTTTGTGGATAACGAATGTATAAAGCTCCAACACCTCTGGGCCCATTAAATTTATGACCACTGATACTATAAAAATCAGCTTGCAGTGCAGACACATTCACTCGAATTTTTCCCACAGCCTGAATACCGTCAATGTGAATCAATGTATTCGGATTGCAATCTCGAATGACCTTGATCGCGGCCTCCAGCGGTTGTTTAATTCCTGTTTCATTATTAATGTGCATTAGACTAACCATTGCTGTTTCACTCGTTACCATTGATTCCAGTGCTGCAACATCAATCATTCCATCTTTCTGACAAGGAATCTGAAATACTTGTTCGCCGCTTTTTTTTAAAAAGCTGTATGGCATCATTACAGATGGGTGTTCAATAGCGCTGCATACCCACTGGTACCGGCCAAACTTCCAACCATGCGTCCCCATGATTGCCAGATTGTTGCCTTCTGACCCTCCAGATGTGAAAACGAGCTCTCCTGATGATACATGGAGCAAGTCCTTGATTGTTTTTCGGGACATTTCCATTTTCTGCTTAACAGAATATCCAGCATGGTGTATTGAGGAAGGATTCGCGTAATCTTCCTGATAGCTTTGATTCATAACGCGCATCACACTGACATCTAATTTTGTTGTTGATGCATTATCCAAATATATTTCCATGTACATCCCCCGCTTAAATGAACTCGACGCTTATCATCATAACGGAATATGTCAGCGATGTAAAGCTTCCAATCGTTGTTTATGGATTGGAAGCTCTCATATCATCTATTGACTTTGAAGAATGATTTGTTTTGCAAGACCTGTGAGATGTTCTTCCACTTCAGATTCAAAGAACCAATAACGAGAATGCTCCTTTAACTGTTCCCAGTAGTTCTCGAGGCGATCAAGTGCATCATCCGTTCCTTTATCAACAAAGCTGATGAATACGTCATTTTGAATCAGAATCAACAACGTTCTGATATCTGTTTCGGATTGGATCAATGGCGGATAAAGCTCCGCTGCCTCTGTCAAACGATTTTGCTTCAACAGTTTTTCACTAAGAAGTATCGTTGATTCAATCTTTTCCTGTCTATTCAACTCACTTCGGCGATGTCGCTGAAGTGCATCAATGAATAGAGTGTTAGGGGCTTCTTCTTGAATTTCATAAGCTAACAACAAGAAATTATTTACATCTGACGGATTCATACTCATGTATTTTTGCAAGGCTTCTGTCGCCAGTTCCACCCTTCTTAACGGATTAATGGATTGATCGTAGACCATCAAATAAAAATTGTTTGCCAAAACTCTTTGATAGTCCTGATTTTTCAGACTCCATAAAGTTTCAATTGGATCAGGATCATAAAGATCGCGTTCATCGAATGGTATAAATCCTACAATGTCCCGATATTCAAGTGTCGCAATAACATTGTTCATTTTTCGATCTAATTCATTATACTCATTTCTGTCTAGCGGAATATCAAAAACAGGATACCTTAATGGTCTGATATTTTCTGGATATGCAATCGAGAGTCGGTCTTCTTTCAAATAGGAAAGATTATGATATATTTTTTCTGCCAGCACAGCTGCTTCAGCTCGGGTAATCAAATTTTCTGGGCGAAATGTCCCATCCTCATAACCACTAATAATTCCACTGGCCACCAGTTCGCTCAATTGATTTGCATAGGGATCATCGGCATTCACATCACTAAAGTGTATGTCTTTCGAATTAGAAATAGGGGGTGTTGTCAGGCCATGTGTTAAGAGTGCCACTTCAAGACGTGTAATTGGTATGTTTGGATAAAAAAAATCATCCGGAAAAACAGCTTTAAATGCGAAGACATCTTCCCGGGCCGCAAACCTATGCTTATGAACATTCTGGACACTTTTAAATGCCCAATGATTCACTGGCAGATCGCTGTATTCTACATCACTTAGGGAAGATTCACTTTTCAATCCATTCAAATTAATGACTTTATTGATCATCACAACAAATTCTGCTCTAGTGATGGAATGATCAGGTCTGAAAGTTCCGTCAGGATACCCGCTGAAAACCGGGACATCGAAACTTACCTGATAGATTGCTTCTTCAGCCCAGTGATTTTCAATGTCACTGAATATAAAAGCATTGACTGTACATGTTGAAGAGATTATCATCAACACCAGTATTATTATGCTCCATCTTTTCATGATTTACCTCCTGTCAAACGTCAAATTCGTAATATGACATCACATGACTTATGTTCTTTAGCCTTTCTATGTTTACATACTACCCAATAGTTGTAACGATATTGCCCGTAAATGGTTTCAGATTTTATAAACATTTTTATTCTTCTTCAGAAAACGACAAACAAGCGATTCGAGACAATCCTCTAGTAGAATGCCCTGAATCGCTTGTTTAGTTTAATCACAAACTAATAAACAAACTATTTATTCAATGTGAACTCCTAAATAATAGTGTTGCAGAATCTGCTGCCAGGAATATCCCGCTTCTGCCATCGCTTTTGCTCCATATTGACTCATCCCTACACCATGACCAAATCCTTTACCATAAAAAATAACTGATCCATTAGTTAGCTGTATATCGAAATAATGGCTTTTAAGACCAAATACCCATCGATTTTCCTGTCTAATGATTTCTTGAGTACCCTGACTACCCACAACAACCAACCTGCTGACACGTCCATTTTCAGTTGTCTCATCAATATACACACTTTCTACTTCACCTATATCCATTTGACTATTGCGCATTGCCTGTTCAAGCTCTGAATATGTCATGCTAACTTCCCAGCTCGCATGAGTAGTATTGAGCGAATATGAATCTTCCACTCCTCTAGCATATGGAACAGCCTCACGCCACACATTTTCACTTGATTCAGTACGCCCTCCGCTATTGGAATGATAGTACGGAATTACCAGTTCTCCCTGGTAGGTCATCATTATTCCAGCGGTTTGATCGACTGCTTGATTGGTGCTTGATTGTTCACTGGCATATCCACCATATACCTGGGAATTAACCGTTGTACAAACGTCAAAACCCAAATCATGATACTTGCCAAGGTTCGCCATGGCAAAACCTCTGGCTGCAACAGCCTGTGCCTTGAGTGCTTCTAAACTCCAACTGTGTGGCATCTCGCGTGGTACAACACCGTACAGGTACTGTTCAATAGGCAATCGATTAATGACCGTCAAGTTTTCGAATGGTTTTCGAATGGCAGTCACTGATCCGCGATATTTTGACTGACCTATTTGCACCAGTGACTGATCGGGAATATTCGATCCCGAAATAATGTGAAGCGGCGTCTCTGATGAATACACAATAATTGGATTTCCTGTGCTGTTATTGATTCGAACGCGCCTCGAGTCAGCGGCAACAACATGCCACTTATCAGGGTCAAGTTCCATTATTTTGATATGCTGATCTGCATCTGATGCAGTGTGATAAGGGCCAAGATAAATATTCCATCCATGCCCGTCACGAGCGACTAACCCGGTTATTCCTGACAAACGCAACTCCTGCAAGAAATCCTGAGCCCTCTCCAATGTATGTATCCACCCATCAGTGCCAACATAATAATCATCATCACGTTCCAACTGCAATTGATTCGTATCCTGGATCCTAATTTGTGGATTGAACCGATCACCTTCAAACTCACCAACGACAAATCCATCACCTGTTGTTATCTGTACGCGAGACACAGCAGTTTCGCCAAAGCTAACGCCTACATCGATTAATTCTGGAATAGCTGATTTATCAAATGGTTGATGAAAAATGTAACTGTCTTCCGGATCCAGTTGAGTCGAGTGTCTGGTAACAGTTGTAAGTGTTTCCTGCTCATTAACATCTTGAGTTATTGCTGTTTCAGGTAAGAGCACAGGAAACTCCAGGGAAGCAATGCGAGCTTGCTCGTTCCAACCCACAGCCCCATAGTTTTTCAATTGATTAAAAAAAATTGCTGTCTGTCCATCAATGTTAAACGAAGCAACTTCAACACCATCAAGATACGTTTTAATATCGGTAAATAACACTGGATAAATTCGCTTACCTGGTTCTATCTGTAACACTTCATAAGGTTTTCCAGTAATACTCAGTGCTAAGTTTCTATTCACATGAAGTGTTTTCTCCTGTTCATTCCAGGTAACGTTAAACCCATATGCCCGCAAATCTTCAACAATGATAGCTGTATATCCGTTAATATTGAGCGAAGGGATAGATTTATTGTCAATGGATGCCAGTATATCGGTGGAAAGAACTTCACCGATCTCTGTCCCCACTGTCATGGCGTGGCCTGCGGTAGTCATCAGCAGCATTGCAGTCAAAATGATTGCCATGCTGATAATCAATGTTGAAAAACTCTTTTCGGTTAAAAAACC
Organism: Anoxynatronum sibiricum; assembly: GCF_039414295.1. NCBI lineage: Bacteria > Bacillati > Bacillota > Clostridia > Eubacteriales > Clostridiaceae > Anoxynatronum > Anoxynatronum sibiricum. The sequence goes on from NZ_JBCITM010000037.1 coordinate 6,792, forward strand.
TTTATTGTAAAATGCTCTCATGGCATATCCCCTCCCCTTTGAAACTACATTCATTTTACATAATATGACTGTTTTAGTAAAGCGGAATGAGTGATATGTTATGTAGTTGTAAGAATCAAGGCACATTACTCACACCAAACCATGGTGTTGTTCTGATATCCCCGAAAAACATGATCACCACGCCATAAGCTTCCAACAGTAATTATTTTCGATCAGGTGACTACTCTATATATACAAAAAAGGTCCGAACGCTTAATTAGCGTTTAGACCTTTGCACTTTCTGGTGCGCCCAGAGAGATTCGAACTCCCGACCTCTTGATTCGTAGTCAAGCACTCTATCCAGCTGAGCTATGAGCGCACGATGTGGAGGCGACACCCAGACTCGAACTGGGGATAAAGGTTTTGCAGACCTCTGCCTTACCACTTGGCTATGCCGCCTTATAATAAATCTGGTGACCCATCCGCGACTCGAACGCGGGACACCCTGATTAAAAGTCAGGTGCTCTACCGACTGAGCTAATGGGTCAAATCACTGGAGCGGAAGACGGGAATCGAACCCGCGACCCTCGCCTTGGCAAGGCGATGCTCTACCGCTGAGCCACTTCCGCATAGCAATAAAATATGGTGCGGGTGGAGGGACTTGAACCCCCACGGTCGCCCGCTAGATCCTAAGTCTAGTGCGTCTGCCAATTCCGCCACACCCGCAACAATATAAAGATGGCGACCCGGAAGGGACTCGAACCCTCGACCTCCAGCGTGACAGGCTGGCATTCTAACCAACTGAACTACCGGGCCGGATATTGGTGGGAGCAACAGGGCTCGAACCTGTGACCCCCTGCTTGTAAGGCAGGTGCTCTCCCAGCTGAGCTATGCTCCCACATTGGTGACCCCTAGGGGAATCGAACCCCTGTTACCGCCGTGAAAGGGCGGTGTCTTAACCGCTTGACCAAGGGGCCTGGTTAATTGGTAGCGGCAACAGGAATCGAACCTGTGACCTTTCGGGTATGAACCGAACGCTCTAGCCGGCTGAGCTATGCCGCCATATTAAAACAATGGTTGCGGGGACAGGATTCGAACCTGCGGCCTCCGGGTTATGAGCCCGACGAGCTTCCAGCTGCTCCACCCCGCGTCGTCAATTAATGCATCTTATGCTAAAATCCTGGTGCCGAAGACCGGAATCGAACCGGTACGATCTTGAAGGATCGCAGGATTTTAAGTCCTGTGCGTCTGCCAGTTCCGCCACTTCGGCATGATTGGCTCCAGAGAGAGGACTCGAACCTCCAACCTACCGGTTAACAGCCGGGTGCTCCACCATTGAGCTACTCTGGAATGTTAGGGTATTTAGAAGGTAAGGAGTCGCAGCGACCTACTCTCCCAGGA
>NZ_JBCITM010000038.1:0-3629 GCF_039414295.1 Anoxynatronum sibiricum
AGAACATAGAAATAAACTGATAAAGGAATTCAAGAAAAAAGGGCTATCCATACGTCAGATAGAAAGATTGACGGGGGTTAGTTTTGGTGTGATAAGAAGACTATAAGCATGCACAAAAGAACCGTCCCCCTGTGCGTTTGTGCGCTTTCGGTATACTGCCGCATTCCTCGAAAAACTGTAATACCCTAATTACGCGCAGTTGACTGGTGATATGGGCCGTTGGAGTGCTATTGGAGCCAATGTCCCATCCGTAGCCATCAAACAGATACTCTTTTGCCAAGTCATCAGAGATAAAAACCTCGTTCTTTTTTATGGCGTACCTTTCGATCCTAAAAAGAGACTGTCTAAAATGTGTGATAGTAATATCCGCATAATGAAGTTTTTCAAGCTCAGCTAAGACCCCTTGCGATAATTGACTGATCGTTTGTCGTTCCATGTGCTATACCTCCTGAATTGAGATTTTTAGAGCATCTCAATTCTAAGGTATTATGATTATCGAAACAAATCAGTGGCTCGCAGTTCATTTTACATAGTTTGCATCGTGCTGGTTTCGATAAAACGGAAGTTTCGATAATCGTCATTATAGAAACGTTTCTATAAGGACGAGACAGAACTCCAGGTCCTGCGGGAAGAAGGCCGCACCGCTGCCAACAAGTCCTACATGTGGCATTATGCCACCGGCCATACCGATGTTCCCATCTGCCTGTATGACTACCAGACCACCCGGGCCAGCAAACACCCGGCAGCCTTCCTGAAAGGCTTCAGGGGGTACCTGCACACCGATGGGTATCAGGGCTACAGTCAGATTCCCGGGGTGAAAGTCATCGGCTGTTGGGCTCATGCTCGGCGTATGTTCACCGATGCCCTGAAGGTGCTCACCAAGGAGAAGGAACCCCTCTCCCATACCAGGTCTTCAGAAGGGCTGGCCTTTTGCAACCGGCTCTTTGAACTGGAAAGGGAGTTGAAAGACCTTTCGCCAGAAGATCGTTACACTGCCCGTCTGGAACAGTCACGGCCTGTGCTGGAGGCTTTCTTGGCGTGGCTCAAAGAAAACAAACGCACCGCCCTTCCCAAGTCACCCCTGGGAAAAGCCATTACTTACTGCTTAAACCAATGGCCCCGACTGGAGAGGATTCTTCTGGATGGTCGCCTGGAAATCTCCAACAACCGGGCAGAGCGGGGCATCAAGCCCTTTGTCATTGGTCGAAAGAACTGGCTCTTTGCCAACACTCCCAAGGGAGCCACGGCCAGCGCCATTATCTACAGCATTGTGGAGACAGCCAAGGCCAATGGCCTGAGTCCTTTTCACTATCTCATGCACTTATTCGAAAAACTCCCCAATATGGATCTGACCGATCCAGCAGCGATGGAGAATGTCCTTCCCTGGTCAAAAGCACTGCCGGCTTCTTGCTTCAGTGGTGCTAAGCCGTTGGTTTAGTTCATTGTATCAGGGTGGCGGCTCAGGGTCTATGTGGGCAGCAATTGACGCTTACAAAGCAAAGGGATTCTGCATTGCTACAGAAAGAAGTCGATATTGTCGAGCCAAGGTTCGTAAATACCTACTGAAATGGGAGATGAAGTGAGCTGAGCAGCGGGAATAAGACGTTAGCTGTAACCAATGAAAAGCATTAAACCAAAGCGAAAAGGGTAATCTTTCGCGACAGATTCACCAGTGCTTGCACTGAACCCCTAACAAAGGACACTTTGAAACTTTGGGTCAACATTATTGATTAGCATATGCAAAAGAATCACCCAATAAACAAATGTTGAGTGATCAATGCTCTCGGGTTTCCGAGAAGCTTAGAAAATTTAAAGGAGGTAAGACTAATGGAAGATAAGATGGCACAGATTTTTGAGGTACTTGAAAATGAAGAAGGATTAGTAGAACGGTTGTTTATGGTGGAAGAAGCGGAGGAAGCTCAAGCCATGCTGAAGGAAAAAGGTTTGGAGATTTCCATTCAAGAGTTGACAGCGTTTCGCGACATACTGAACGCTTACTCAATTAAAGGAGAAGGTGATCTGACAGACGACGAGTTGGAAGAGGTGGCTGGAGGCTTTATCTCTTCCAAAGACTGGAATAGACTAATTAATGACGGAAAAAAGAGAGTTTCTGAAGGTCGATTGATCCCGGGTGTAAAGCTCCCCAGGGTGAGAGGGTGGTAACGAGGGATCATGGCAGAGGCAAGCAGGGGACAACTATCTTGACAATTACCGTGCCCTATAAGATGAGACTTTAATCACTTCAAACATATCTAGCAGTAGTTACTCAGCTATTATTTTGAAGCCAAAATCAAGAAGAGAGATTAACTTTCAAATCTTGATTTTACCCCTTGGCTTGACTTCGGGGTGCATTATAATTTACTCCTTTCAGCAAATGCAGCGAAACAATTGGGATCTCTCGCGAAAGTCAATAATTAGCGAGAGTGCAGGGCAAAGGACCGAGATAAAAATGAGACTGCATGGAACAGGAGGTAACACAATGAGAAGCGAGAGACGAACCGTAGTGGTGACAGGGGCTTCCAGCGGCATTGGCTACGAAACTGTCAGGAGATTTATGGAAGAAGGGGACACGGTGTATTGCATCAGTCGCAACGAAAAAAACCTGCATGAGGTACTGGAGAGCCTCCGGGAACTGCCTGGAAAAGCCCTGGCCTTGGCTGGTGATGTGTCCAAGGTGTCTGAGTGTCAGCAGATGATGCGGGAGGTGGAACTGGCGGGCAACGGTCTGGATGTGCTGGTGAACGCTGCCGGCGTCTGGAAAGATGGACCCAGCGACACCATGACAGAAGCTGTCTGGGATGAGGTGATGGACATCAACGCCAAGGGCACCTTTTTCATGTGCCGCTACGCCCTCCCTCTGCTGGAAGCCAGGGAAGGGGTCATTGTAAACGTCAGCTCGGATTCTGGTCTGGTGGGGAACAAGGAAGCGGCCATTTACTGCGCTTCCAAGGGAGCAGTGACTCTCATGACCAAAGCCCTGGCAGTGGAGCTGGCAGAGCGGGGCGTCCGTGTCAATGCTGTTTGCCCGGGAGATGTGGCCACCCCTATGCTGGAAAAAGCCTTCCAGGAATCTGACTTCGATGACCGGCACGACTATGAAGCATCCTTGTTAGCCCACTATCCCCTGGGAGACAGGGCCAGGTTCACCCAGCCGGAAGAAGTGGCAGAAGCCATTTTCTTTCTGGCTTCCAACCGGGTGAAAGCCATGACGGGCACCTGCTTATCCGTGGATTTTGGGCTGACTGCCGGCTACTAAAAAGGTGTAACCAACTGTATCACAACATCTTTCTTTTTCTGTATGCGTTTATAGGTTTTTTGCTCTTCCCTTACGAGAAGAATCGATGGGATTTATTTGAATGATGTTCTCTTTTGCTCCATAGTCAGGGGATATGTATACCAAACAGAACAGAAGACTATCCAAAAGGCAAGAGAGTCCGAATGTCAACGAATTTCTGAGCCGCGTGCTGCTTGATCTGAACCCCTTGGAACGGACATATCGGTAGCTCAAACAGCAAATGAGAATTTCTTTTCTAGCTCTGATCTTTTTTCTGCAGGAGTCATTCGGATTGATGGCTCTTTTTCATCGTTGTAGACACTTCACTTCACGGAGTTCCACAAAAACTTCATAA
>NZ_JBCITM010000039.1:0-3243 GCF_039414295.1 Anoxynatronum sibiricum
GCCACTATCCTTGATAATAGAGGATAGGAATACCCTTTCTCAAAGCAATATCACCCCTCAAAACTGATTCTAAGCGCAAAAAAGCCATGTTTCATCTCTAAAACATGACTTTTTCGACAACCTCAGCCGTGCCTCTCGCAAGAGAAGCACGGCTTTCTGTATGGCGGCACTGTTTTTCAGATGATGATATGACAAAAGGAAATAATTCACGCAATTATCTAAATTGATCAGCAATGATTGCTGGAATGTATGATAGAATAAGGGCAGTGCTCAGCGATGGTGCGAATTTGTCGATCAAGCGGTTGCGATGACTGACTGACAATCAGGAGGCAAAGGGTTAACCGTGAGGGTAAGCTTTGGACACAGGGGAAGAAAGGGGTTCGTGGACGGTGAAACAACCTACGAAACGTGATTTGCAGGCAGAGGAAACCTATCGAAAGCTGGTGGATACCTCCATGGAACTCGTGAAAGAATACGGGTACCATAAAGTGACCGTCAGCCAGATCTGCGCGGCCAGCGGCTATGCAAAAGGCACCTTTTACAACTATTTCAACAGTAAACGGGACATTCTTAACCGGTTGGCCATTGAACTCAATGAACGATTGGCTGACACTTTTTCGTATGATGAAAGCCAGTCATGTACCCAGCTGTACCTTCAATTTGTGGATGACTACATGCGCATTGTTAAAGAAGATGGTCATGACTTTTCAAAAAACTGCATGCAAATGTTAATTTCTGAATCCATGTCCGGCGACGAGGTGCGGTTGGATATTCAGCAGAAGTATCTCTATCAGCTGATCGAAAGGGGACAGGAACAGGGTGAATTCACCAGCGGCATGACGAAAGAAGCGTTCTTTGATCTTTGGAGAGCCACGGTGCTGGGTGTGATCACCCTGTGGGCCATTGAAAAAGAACATTATGATCTGACGCAGGAAGGCCGTCAGTCTCTGTCAGCAATTATCCGGCTGATGTAAGTAAAAGGGTGACCGCATAGTAGGAAGCAACCGCCACAAGAGCCATCTTTGGATTTTCACAAGGAGGGCTCTTGTTTATGTTTGTAAAGCCGGTGCTATTGCCTGATAATGGTAATTTGCTGCGTATCGGCATCCCATTTCAACTGGCATTCCAGACTCTCGGTGATAAACCGCAGAGGGAGCATGGTGCGGCCGGGTGGAATGATGAGAGGGGTTACCTGACTGTTTCCCACATCAATGGGAACCGGTTGTCCATTGATCATGGCCGTGCTGTTGTTGACCCAAAGTTCAATGATCTGTTCGTCCTGGGTGATGGTGACTTTCTGATCCTGTCCATTCCAGGCAATGCCAGCACCAAGGGCTTCGGTGATGTAGCGGATGGGGAGGAGGGTTCTTCCCTGAAAAATAACAGGCTGAGCGTCCATTTGCTTTTGCTGGCCGTTGACAGAGTAGGCATGTTGACCCACTTTCAGCACGATTTCAAACTGGGCGGGAGAGCTGGCAAGCCCAGAAGAAGTTTCTTCTATGGGGACGACCACTTCAGAAGGATCGGAGGCATGGACAACATGATAACAGATGACACGGAAAGCATAGTTTTTGTCGGGATCCAGGCCAGTGACCAGGTACTTCAGGGTTTCCGGCTGCTTGATTCGGGTGAAGGTCGAAAAGGAGCTCTTTTCGTCCCGGAACTGGATTTCATAGTCCAGCTGGGGATGATATTTGGAAGTGGTTTGCCAGGTAAGCTCAACAGAGGTATCTCCTTTTTTCACAGCTTTTACCTGAATGGGAGCCGGAGGGCCGGTTTGCACCTTGATTGTGGTGCCAAGACCAGGCAGAACATTCACTTTGGCAGACACAGCAATACGATAGATGGTTTCCGGTTCAAGTCCGGTGATCAAAAGTGATGTCACATCCGGGCCGACCACGTCATAGGGCAAGGGGGTTTCTTGACCAACATTAATGATATATCCCTGTACCAAATTGGGGATACTGGTTTCCGGCACATGACTCCATTGCAGAAGAATAGTGGTGGAATTCTGAGAAACGCCCATGACCTGAGGAGGGCCACTGATATTCTGCGTCGGGTAGTAGACCGGAATCTCATTGGAATAGACAGAGCCGTAAGTGTTGAAGGCTTCAATGCGATAATAGTAAGTGGCGCCTTCTTCATAATCGAAACTGTCCTGATAGGTTGTTGTGTCAGGCGGCAGATCGGCCACCACAAAATACCCGTGACCTTCTCTGCGGCGCTGAACTTCAAACCGGGTTTCATCATTGGATCGATCTTCCCAGAGAAGCTGAACCGGATAGCGGTAAGACGTGACAATTTCAGCGCGGAGAATCACCGGGGCGACGGGAGGCGCTGTTTTCAGAGCGGTTATCTCCACGATGTTGGAGTAGGCAGACTGATCCTCGTCATTGAAGGCTTTTACCCGGTAATAGTACGTTTCTCCAGGGAATATGGGGTATGTGGAAGCTTCACTGTCGGTATACTCTAATGTGTTGCGAGACAGCACAGCCACCTGGGAAAAGTCGTTGATTTTACCCCGGCGTTCCACTATAAAACCATGCTCGTTGTCCGACTGATCCATCCATCGAAGGGTGATGACACCCTGGGTTTTGGAAGCGGCGGTGAGATTGGTGGGCGCTTTAATGGGCGCCAGTTTAATTTGGTCGTGGCCGGGGAGTTCGGGCTTCAACTGGTCAAGCACATCCGGGTTGATAAGTTCATAAGCCCACACAGGTGATGACAGAGAAGCGGCTATAAGAAAGAAAATCAGCAAACCGGTGAAGATCATCAGGCATGAAAAAAAGCGACGCTGGTTAATGAAGGTTACGCGCACGTGAACCCCTCCTTTTCGATCCGACAAAAACCGACATAAGAACGGACAACAATGTTGCCGCATCAGGAGTATCAAAACCTGTCGCCATTATGATTAATACCCAAAATATAGGAGAGAAACCCGGGGCTATCATATGCTTTTCGTGAGCGCTCTGCGGGGGAGAGATGGTTTCAGACAACACTTTAAATGGGTGGTGTATCGGTCACGTGCTGCAGTGAACGCATGAGATGTTGGGCATAAAGACCTGTTTTCAGGAAAAGCAGTCCCGAAAACAGCAAACACTGTCCCTTTGGACAGTGTGAGGTTGTTGAAAAAGTCTATGAAAATAGGCTTTTTTTCTTGCAATCAAAAAGGAGATTCGCCCCTTGATGTCGAATATAGATATAAGGGGTGATTCGAATGATGACAAAGAGAGACCATGTTCA
>NZ_JBCITM010000040.1:0-2966 GCF_039414295.1 Anoxynatronum sibiricum
AAAGAAAAGAGCCCTTGAAGGGCTCTTTTCTTTTGCTTTTTAAGTTCTTGATTCAGCTACTGATTATTGCTGAAAAGTAGCTGTTTGTGAAGCTGCATCCCATGTGTACTCAACGCCCATGGCACGAGCAAATCTGGAAGCAGGTACGAAAGTTCTGCCGTTTACGATTTCAGCAGTTGCATCCATTTCGGAGAAAGGAGCACCATTAGCAGTGATCACATTGCTTCCGATGGTCATGCCGTATACAACGTTCTTGTACACAACAGTTACAGTTCTGCTGGCTTCGTTCCACTGAGGCTTGGAACCAAACATGTCTTCCAGGTAACGAACGGGGATCATCAGTCTGTCGTTGCTGATATAAGGAGCAACATCCATCATGTTCATTTCACCGTTCACTGTGAAGCCAGTTTGACCTACTGTGAAGGAAACTGCTTTAGGTGTGATACCGATAGGCTCATCAGTTGTGGGGCTCACAACTGTAGCAACAACTGGCTCAACAACCCAGTTTTGTCTAAAGAACTCTGTGCTTCCGCCGCCTCTTGCTTCTCTTCTTACATCTCTCATTGGGCCTGCTGTACCTTCAAAGATATTGTTTCTTACCAGCGAGAATCCACCAACGCTCAAGCTGTAGTCACCTTTTGCAGGAGTTCTGTTCAAGGTTACAGTTGCTCCAACTACAGTAACTTTACTTGCTTCGTAACCAGCATTCTCGATAGGAATGTACATCATGTTACCTTCAATGGTCACTTCATCTTCATCAATCTCTACGCCTTCATTAGGATTGTCAACAAGGATTGTGTCAAAAGTTTTCCATGTTCCTAGACCTGAAGGAAGAGCAAGTACTAAATAGCCATCATCATTAAGTGCACCTGCACGCGCTTCTGTGATAACGATATCGTTAAGAATTTGATCTTGGATACCAATTACCAGATTTTGAGGTTCAACCTCTACCATTACAGGCGCAATAGCTTCTCCGATAACAACTGTTTGTTCTTGAGGCATGCTTCTGCCAGTTACTTGAGCTGTGATCTCACCAGCCGCATTGGCTCTTGCTGTTACCCACAGAGTCAACTCAACATAACCTTTTTCATTTGCAACGACTCCACCTGGGAAAGAAAATTCGATTTTATTGTCTTTAAGGATTGTGTCTTCCCCATCTTTAAGAAGTTGCTCCTCTAAATATCTTGCTGCTGCTGCATTTCGGCTTTCACCATCTTCCTGGTAACCTGCAGGAACATTCATGTTTTTCACTTCTTCTACACGCAGGTTCGCAATGCTTGCCCAGCTCGGCAATTCAACAACTGTAGTGCGTTGTACTAACCAAGCATTAGGCACTTCTTCTTCAATGATGATTGTAGCCATTTTAATTTCATCATCGTACATTGAGAGCGCACCGTCGTTTTGCACTGGCAAGTATCCTGCAAGAATTTCAGTTGGATCGCCATCTACAGAAACCTTAACCAGCCAATCAACTCTTTCAGCTACTTTAAAGTTTTGTCTTGAAACGTTGTTGTTATAGTTATCTGTGCGGCCTAAACCTTCAATCGTTACTTCCACATCACCAAATCGCGCATCTCTCTCAGCGACAATTTCAAGTCCTTGTAAAATTAATGTTCCACGAGCTTGGTTAGCCGCAAGACCATCAACCTGAACTACAAGCACTCTTGGGTTTCGTGTGATTTCACCTCTCTCTTCATTATCGCCTGCTGATCCGCGAATGAATGATTCTACTGTAACAGAATTTCCTCTGAATCCGCCCGCTACATTAAATTGAGGGTTTACAGCATTATCTGTTCCAGCTTGGTCCCAATCTGTGCTTTCTGAAGAGTTAGCCCAGTAGAATCCACGAGGAAGTGTCAATGTGAACTCTTCTTGAGCAGATAAAGTTCCAATTGAAGTTTCGTCGATCATGATGTTTCCTAGTGTCACACGCTCAGTAAACTTAGGGCTGGTGACAGCTCTTGAAGTTGTTTTGCCAGTTCCAACAGTGGCAAACGTCAGGCTTCCACCAGTAATTTTGTTGTCCCATGGATCAATGGTAACAACAGCGTCGCCAGTACCTGTTACTTTGGCAACGATCGGAAAAAGTAGTTCTCGATCATTGTCCTCAATCCATGCATTCCAGTCTGCAACTGAAAAGCTGACTTCGATTTCTTTGCTTCCTAAGCGAGACACGCTAACGGGTCCGTTAGAGTTTGTCTGTCTTCCTTCAAAATCAAAGAACTTGCCATTTACTGCTGAAGGCCATTCAGCATTTTCATTCAGTCTCAGTCTAAAAGCAACTTCATCAGGGTTTCCAACTGAGGTAAAGTCACTTCTTTTTTCCTCAATACCCAGCAATGGTGCTGTTTGATCACCAGTTAACAGTGCAGTAGCTGCAGGAGCATAAACACTTGATGCTACAGGTGCAAACGTTTGGTCTTTACGGACCATAGGAACACTTACCATTCTGTTGGTACTGGCTGCAAATGCTGACATTGGGATCAATGACAGAATCATTACGAGCGCAAGTACTAATGCGATATTCTTTCTCATTAATTTGTTGCCTCCTTTTCGATGTTGTCGTTCTGTACTGCCTGCGGGCTGTTTGATTTCAGCCCATGTGATGTTGAGTGATTGGTTCGGCTCCCTCCTTTCGATCCAGGTTTCGAAGCTTCTCCTTCAAGGTTCCGGCGAAGTACCAGGAAGCAGCACCTCTCAACCGGCTCCAAAGGAAGGGTGAACTGCACAACCCTCCATCATACGAGTGATTATATCACCCGCAGGTGCAGTGGGTCAACCAAAAGCCGGGGTTTGTAACAGGATTGTAAAGTAGGGCACATGAACTGCCGGTCTACATTCTCCACTTACCCTCGCTTCTGCTTTCCCGTCTGCTATCTAACATTATACCCTTCCCTTCGGGTGAATACCATTACAGCCTTGTTACAAATGCGTGACAAGTCTGATACTGTAAAAGCAGCTTTTGC
>NZ_JBCITM010000041.1:0-2004 GCF_039414295.1 Anoxynatronum sibiricum
TCGGAAGGATAACCCAAGATAATCAATGCCGTTGGTTCAATAAACTCCGGTATGTCAAACTCTTTTCTTAAAATTTCTGGATCAAACAAACCCACCATGACGCTTCCAATTTCCAGTTCCCTTGCAGCCAGCATCATGTGGTCACAAATAATACCAATATCCAAATCGCCTGAGCATTTGTTGTCAAAAGGTCGTATGAGCGGATTGCTTTTATCCTGACATACAATAAGAACGCATTGAGAGCCGAAAGTTTGATAGGCTTTTTGAACCTTGCGGATATTGTCAGGCTTCTGAACAACAATGATTCGCTGTGGTTGTTGATTGCAAGCAGTTGGTGCCAAGCGTCCAGCAGCCAGAATTCTTTCAAGCTCATCCTTCGCTATTCTCTTTTCCGTAAACCCGCGTGTCGTACATCGTTGCTTTGCCAGCTGTAAAAAATCCACTTTGTAGTGCCTCCCTTTATCGAACCGGTTCTGTATCGTCATTCTTCAGCTATCATAGTTTTCTCTTACAAAGCCGCCTTCTGAGTGAATGATCTGCCCCGTTATCCATCCAGCCTTTTCATCCACCAAAAACCCCACCAGCTTTGCCACATCATCGGGTAATCCCAATCTTCCTTTGGGAAATCTCTTTTTGAAGATGTGGATTTGTTGTTCATTCAACCACCCTGATTCCAACCACCCTGAATCGGTTAAACCCGGGTTAACCGCATTAATGGTGATGTTTTTATACGCCAGTTCATGTTGCATGGTTCTGGTAAATGTATCCATGGCTCCCTTGGTGACAGCGTAGGCCACTTCTCCGCTCATGGCACTGAGACTCTGGCCAGATGTTATATTAATCAGCCTGCCAAAAGATTTCCCTTCAAACCGCTTGACAAATTCAGCGGCCAGCAGCATTGGCGCCCGTAAATTAACAAAGTAATGCTGATCCAGTTCCTGGGAAGTGATGGTGTTGATATCTGTCATGGTGCTGTAGGTTGCATTGTTGATCAGTATGCTGGCAGTCCCCAAGCTTTTTTCGACGGTATCAAAGATCTCTTTGACGGCCTTCTCGTTGGAAAGATCAACTTCCAAACTATCACAACGAACGCCCATCTCCATTAACTCTTTTTTGATGATCTCCGGCTCATCATCCTTTACGCCCCACGGCATCGCATGGTCATAAGGCCGCCAGTAGGTAAAAAAGATGTCAATCTTTTGTTTTGCCAGCTCAACACAAATCCCTCTACCGATCCCCTTCAGTCGAGTGACCCCAGTGACAATTGCGATCCTTCTGTGTTCCATTAATTTCACCCCGCTTTTCTTTTTCCAGGAATCATTTGAAGCGTTAGTACACATAACCTTTCGGGTTCGCGACACCCCTAACCCAGCCTCCGAAAGCAGCTCGTTCTGGCAAAGATAACTTCCGGCAAAAGAAAGGAGCTTCTTAGAACTCCCATGGCCTTTCTGGGCACTCAAGAAACATGCTTCATCTTCTCTGGGTGATCAGCTGAACCCGCGAAGTGAGGGCATGCTTGTTTTCTACTGTTTTGACATCCACGGTTATGCTGTCACCCACTGCCAAATCCTGAAACTGAATCTCTGTCACTTCGCTTGAGTCAAAATCAACATAAAGAAAGTATACCTCCGGGCTTTCGCAATTGATGTAGCATACTTCTCCCAAAATGCTGTTGTCGTCCAATCCTTTCACCACCAACCCTTGAACCACGTTACTGATTTCTAAAATCTCTGCGTTTACGCCAACATATGTCACCTCTTCTTGATGACTGCAGGCAGATATTGGCAGCAACAGCAGTATTGCAAACACGATGATTAATGCTCTTTTCAACTGGATTCCCTCCATGATCGGTATGATATTGTTTCACGTCCTTGGCTTTATGAAGTTTTTGTGGAACTCCGTGAAGTGAAGTGTCTACAACGATGAAAAAGAGCCATCAATCCGAATGACTCCTGCAGAAAAAAGATCAGAGCTAGAAAAGAAATTCTCATTTGCTGTTTGAGC
>NZ_JBCITM010000042.1:0-1891 GCF_039414295.1 Anoxynatronum sibiricum
GCATGGTAGGCGAGCAATGTGTGCGGGGAGAAGTTTAACTGTAAAGTTAGGTGGACTGCACACAAGAGAGAATGTTGGCATGAGTAACGAGAGGCAGGTGAGAAACCTGCCCGTCGAAAACCCAAGGTTTCCTGAGGAAGGCTCGTCCGCTCAGGGTAAGTCGGGACCTAAGCCGAGGCCGAAAGGCGTAGGCGATGGACAACAGGTTGAGATTCCTGTACCACCGACATTCGTTTGAGAGAAGTGGGGACACAGGAGGATAGGCCGAGCGCGCGGTTGGTAGAGCGCGTCCAAGCTGGTAGGGAGATCTGGTAGGCAAATCCGCCGGGTCATATCCTGAGAAGTGATGGGGAGCGAAATTAGAGTAGCGAAGCGGTTGAATCCACACTGTCAAGAAAAGCCACTATCGAGAATGAAGGTGCCCGTACCGCAAACCGACACAGGTGGGTGAGGAGAGAATCCTAAGACGAACGGGAGAACTATTGTTAAGGAACTCGGCAAAATGACCCCGTAACTTCGGGAGAAGGGGTGCCGGGAGAGGTGAATAATTTACTTAGTAAGCCTCATCCGGCCGCAGAGAATAGGCCCAAGCGACTGTTTAGCAAAAACACAGGTCTCTGCAAAGTCGAAAGACGAAGTATAGGGGCTGACGCCTGCCCGGTGCTGGAAGGTTAAGGGGAAGAGTTAGGGTAACCGAAGCTCGGAACTGAAGCCCCAGTAAACGGCGGCCGTAACTATAACGGTCCTAAGGTAGCGAAATTCCTTGTCGGGTAAGTTCCGACCCGCACGAAAGGCGTAACGATTTGGGCGCTGTCTCAACAATAGACCCGGTGAAATTGTAATACCAGTGAAGATGCTGGTTACCTGCGACAGGACGGAAAGACCCCGTGGAGCTTTACTGCAGCCTGACATTGGATTTTGGTACTGAATGTACAGGATAGGTGGGAGACTGAGAAGCCGGAACGCCAGTTTCGGTGGAGTCGACGTTGGGATACCACTCTTTGAGTACTGGAATTCTAACCAAGTACCGTAAACCGGTACTGGGACACTGTCAGGCGGGCAGTTTGACTGGGGCGGTCGCCTCCCAAAGAGTAACGGAGGCGCTCAAAGGTTCCCTCAGCACGGTCGGAAATCGTGCGAAGAGTGTAAAGGCATAAGGGAGCTTGAATGCGAGACATACAGGTCGAGCAAGGACGAAAGTCGGACTTAGTGATCCGGTGGTACCGCGTGGAAGGGCCATCGCTCAACGGATAAAAGCTACCCCGGGGATAACAGGCTTATCTCCCCCAAGAGTCCACATCGACGGGGAGGTTTGGCACCTCGATGTCGGCTCATCACATCCTGGGGCTGAAGTAGGTCCCAAGGGTTGGGCTGTTCGCCCATTAAAGTGGTACGCGAGCTGGGTTCAGAACGTCGTGAGACAGTTCGGTCCCTATCCGTCGCAGGCGCAGGAAATTTGAGAGGGTCTGTCCTTAGTACGAGAGGACCGGGATGGACATACCGCTGGTGAACCAGTTGTTCTGCCAAGGGCATCGCTGGGTAGCTACGTATGGCAGGGATAAGTGCTGAAGGCATCTAAGCACGAAGCCCGCCTCAAGATGAGATTTCCCACTACGAAAGTAGGTAAGACCCCAGAAAGACGATCTGGTTGATAGGTCGGAGGTGGAAGTGCAGCAATGCATGGAGCTGACCGATACTAATGGTACGAGGACTTGACCAAAAGCCTTTAACAACGATCATGCAGTTTTGAGGGAACAAAAGGAGTCGTGGCTACAGCGAAGGGGAAACACCTGTTTCCATCCCGAACACAGCCGTTAAGCCCTTCAGCGCTGATGGTACTGGGACGTGAAGTCCTGGGAGAGTAGGTCGCTGCGACTCCTTACCTTCTAAA
>NZ_JBCITM010000043.1:0-1725 GCF_039414295.1 Anoxynatronum sibiricum
TGTAAAGAATCACCGCGCCCACCAACAGAAAATTGATGGGAACTGTAAAAGCCACCTGAGCACCCAGGGCCCATAATCCGTTTCCTGAACCAACCCTGGCAGATCGCCCCATGATCCGCAGGGTCAGCTGGGTCAGCGGAAAAATTCCCATACATCCAAAAAACAAAAACAGCATACCATGCAGCGGACTGCTTAGCACACTGATGGCAGCAGAAATGATCCAAATGAGCCCTTACACAAGCTGTCCGGGAAAACCACGGGGCAGTCCCATCACAGAACCTGGCACTTGCCGACTTTTATGAGTGCCCGGGCCAGAGAATATGAAGATGCCCTGCAATGGTTTTGTGACGCTAAGCTGATCAGCTTTCAAACTTTATGTGGTGGACGCAGGACTTCTGCGCAGATTATCCCTCCTTGACCCCTCGGCTTTTCGCGAAGGAAACCGCCTCTTACATGCTCAGGAAGCTGTTGATATAAAAAGACATCGCTGGCTGTCTGCATGGCTTTCGCCGGAGAATGAATCATTCGCATGGTCTTGACTTCATCCTTCCAATAAGTAATGTTTATGACTTAGTTTACCACAAGTGATGGTTGATGAGGGTCAAGCACTGTTTCACAGGTATAGTAAGCAGTTCTTTCATCACGCGGTTATGAATTGTACTATTCCACTGATCATGCCTAAACTCCCAATTGTAAAGCAGGTCCAACCTATGATGTTTATATTTTTAGAGGCCTTCTTATTCAAAAGAAATACTCCAAAAACGATAAAAAGCACACTTAAACCTACATTGAATAAAAGAAGTTGTGGCTCAAAACCACCAAAAATTCTATCCAGCGCATTATCAATAAAACGTTCAAATTTCTGTTCCATCTTATTCAGCCTCCATATGATTGACTTTTTTTATAAGCACAGTGGTGGTAATACTTCCTGCTGTAATTGTTATTCCCATGAATATCATTAAAAACAGATCTGCACCAGCAGCATTGTCTATGTTTACGAAGGCTATATTACTATATAAAGAAGCTAGCAGCACAGCAGATATAATAGTAGTGGGCACAGATTTTTTAGTATATCCTATTCCCATGGCAATAATCCCTATCGTAGCAGATATAACAGCCATAACAATTGATACTTGTATTGTCTTAAGTAGTAATTCAACAGTAAATCTATCCTCCATCAAATAAAAGAATGATTCTGTAAGAGCAAAAATTATAAACACCGTAGTGTTACAAATAAATACTGCTGCTACTATAAATAAGAAAACACTTAACACCTTAGCAAAGAATATTTTTCCTCTATCTGCCTATGCTAATCTGATAGTGAGCCAAAAACACGCTTTGTGCTGATGAAAAAGTGAGCCACTCTCCAAAATCACCAGATAAGTTGTGCTGATGAAAAAGTGAGCCACCTAATCCAAACTCCTATACAATTGAAAGCATCAAATCAATTGATTGGAGTGTGAAAGGTGTGATCGTGGACGTGGATCTGTATGGTCAAATCAGACATATGTTTACCCAGGAAGGTATGACACAACGAGCAATTTCCCGAACATTAGGCATCTCCAGAAATACAGTCAAGAAATACTGCGAAGGCAACCATGTCCCCTGGGAGCGCAAACCCTATGAACGAATATCATCCGTTGTGACGGAAGAAATCCGCGCTTTCATCCAAGAGTGCCTGGATCAGGATGAAGCGGAAGGTTTGAAAAAGCAAAGTCATACAGC
>NZ_JBCITM010000045.1:0-1580 GCF_039414295.1 Anoxynatronum sibiricum
ACTCAACTTTCCCACCCAAGGGAAAGCAAAAAAACCTTGAAAATCGCTAATAAACATTCGTGAAAAACATATAGAGAACCCCCTGTAAGTGGTATAATAGAAGTATCCAAGTCCCACTAATACCAACCATTAGGAGGTTCCCTATGATTCGTATTATATCAGATGACACTTCAATTGACCAGCAGGTTCAAACACAAATAGGCTTCTTTTTTAACCGGTTTCAGCTTTCCAAATTGTTGCAGCGATGCAATTTTTATAAAGAATCAGGCGTGCCCTGCATCACTGTTTTGAAAGAGTTGTTTGGTTTGGTCTTTACCGGCAAGAATTTGTACCGTACTCTTGAAACATGTGATGGGTTGCCTTTTAGAAAAAACACGGCTTACCGATTTCTGAATGCAGCGTACCACAACTGGGAAAAACTCCTGTTGTTGATTGCCAGCCAGCTGGTGGCGTACATTGACAGTCTTACCGGCAATGATCGGGAATCGGTGCTGATTCTGGATGACTCTCTTTTCAGTCGAAACCGAAGTAAACAAGTAGAACTCTTAGCAAAGGTGTATGACCATACCACTCACAGGTACTATCGTGGTTATCGGATGCTAACGCTAGGCTGGTCAGACGGCAATACATTTCTACCCGTGTCATTCCAGCTGCTTAGTTCGCAGAAGGAAGAAAATATTCTCTCGCCTGCAAAAAAGGTTGATGGTAGAACTCTGGCATCCAAACGCCGCAAGCGGGCGTGTTCATCCACGACAGATGTATTAATCGAAATGTTGAAATCAGCCAAGCATTTGCCAGCTAGGTTTGTCCTCTTTGACAGCTGGTTTACCACGCCCAAAACCGTTGTACGGGTGAAGCAAGAAAAGCGTGATGTTATCGGCATGCTCCGCCTCACAGAAAAAATCCATTACCAGTTTCAGGAACGGTGGCAAAACGTTAAAGAAATCTATCAACAGGTACCTCTGAATACCCTGGTGGAAGGAAAACGTGTTGTTGGATCCGCATGTGTCAGGCTGCGGGAGCATAAAAACGCTGATGCACAAGACTATGTTGATGCCCGCATTGTTTTTGTCAAAGACCTGCGTGCCCACACAACGGCAGCTCTTTTATGCACTGACATAAATCTGTCAGAAGAAGAAATCATCCGCATCTATGGCAAACGGTGGGATATTGAAGTGTTCTTTAAAGTATGCAAATCTTATCTGGCTTTAACAAAAGAATACCAAGGTCGCAGCTATGACCTGCAGGTGGCTGCCACTTCCCTTGTTTTTCTACGGTACGCCATGCTGGCCATGCAAGTCAGGGAGGCCACGGATGACAGAACGGTGTGCGAGCTGTTTTATCAGCTAAAAGATGAAATGAAAGACATCGTGTTTATTCAAGCCCTGATACGCATCATGGATGCTTTAAAGGCGGCTCTCAAACAATCACCTTTAATCAGCATAGCAGTTGTAGATCAGATTATGAATGTATTCTTAAATGCAGTTCCCGATACGCTAAGATGTAGGTTATTTGCAAGTACATAACTTTCAGCCGATTTCGGACGGATTATCTGTCAAAAACTGGTGGGAAAGTTGAGT
>NZ_JBCITM010000046.1:0-1553 GCF_039414295.1 Anoxynatronum sibiricum
CAGTCTCTTTTCAGATTCTGGCTTCTTTTGGTTCTCTTCGCTTCTTCCTGCTGTTCAGTTTTCAAAGAACGTGTTCGTCGCATCCCTTGCCTTGCCTTATGTTGTCTTGCTCCGTGCGACTTTTATACTTTACCATCTTTCATCTTGCCTGTCAATCATTTTGTGAAGATTTTGTAAAGTTTTTTCTGGTGGGCTCAAGTGGACTCGAACCACCGACCTCACGCTTATCAGGCGTGCGCTCTAACCACCTGAGCTATGAGCCCTAATGGTCCGGGTGGAGGGATTTGAACCCCCGGCCCCATGGTCCCAAACCATGTGCGCTACCAAACTGCGCTACACCCGGATAGTGTGTTTTAAGTAGAGTCTGCATGCAGCACGCCTGAATCAGGTGATTACTGTCTGTCACTGTAGCCTCTGACTTTATGTTGAAGATGGCAGGGGTGGCAGGATTTGAACCCACGACATACGGTTTTGGAGACCGTCGTTCTACCAGACTGAACTACACCCCTATGCTGGTTTAAATGAAAATCTGGTGGGCCTTCAGGGACTCGAACCCCGCACCGCCCGGTTATGAGCCGGATGCTCTAACCAACTGAGCTAAAGGCCCGAGCGTTTGACAAGCATTGCCTATAAGTGGTCCGGGTGGAGGGATTTGAACCCCCGACCTCATGATCCCGAACCATGCGCGCTACCAAACTGCGCTACACCCGGAGACCATTTTGAAAAATGGCGGAGAAGGCGGGATTCGAACCCGCGCGCCGCATACACGACCTAACGGTTTAGCAAACCGTCCTCTTGAGCCGCTTGAGTACTTCTCCATAATATTATGTGGGCATCTACCATTTAGAGCTATGAAGTTTTGATGGCGGAGAGGGTGGGATTCGAACCCACGGCCCCTTTCGGAGTCACTGGTTTTCAAGACCAGCTCCTTAAACCGCTCGGACACCTCTCCAAGTAATCCGATGGCATTCTGAGGTCAGTCAACAGGATTATTGTATCACACCTCATGAGCCTCTGTCTGCATTTTATAAAAAAAATCTGGTGACCCATCCGCGACTCGAACGCGGGACACCCTGATTAAAAGTCAGGTGCTCTACCGACTGAGCTAATGGGTCAGGTGGCTGGGATAGCAGGACTCGAACCTGCGCATGACGGAGTCAAAGTCCGCTGCCTTACCGACTTGGCTATATCCCATCATAGGTATGGCGTGCCCACAGGGATTCGAACCCCGGACACACGGCTTAGAAGGCCGTTGCTCTATCCAACTGAGCTATGGGCACAAAAAAATAGACATATAAACTAATGGTTGCGGGGACAGGATTCGAACCTGCGACCTCCGGGTTATGAGCCCGACGAGCTTCCAGCTGCTCCACCCCGCGTCATCATTTTGTATGTTCAACATATAAAAACACTATATGGAAGAACAGTATTTAGAAGGTAAGGAGTCGCAGCGACCTACTCTCCCAGGACTTCACGTCCCAGTACCATCAGCGCTGAAGGGCTTAACGGCTGTGTTCGGGATGGAAACAGGTGTTTCCCCTTCGCTGTAGCCA
>NZ_JBCITM010000047.1:0-1518 GCF_039414295.1 Anoxynatronum sibiricum
ACACGCCTTCTGTTACCGGCTCCTGGCAGGTGGGCGTTCGGGGTAGAATGCCAGGCTCTACTCAATGGGTTGACCATATCCGGGATCACCAGGTTTCCTCTGCATCCATTACCTCTGTTCAGGTGTCTGTTGATCAGGGCTCTTCTTCAACTTGAACTGCCCCCCATATAACGGACAGTGGACCTGAAAAAAATTAGGTGTATACTGTAATCAAGAGGGGGCGTATGATATGGGACGTCGATTAGAGCAAGCAACAAAGAATGAAATCATCCGATTGTCATATGAAGAAAAAATCTCAACACGTGCACTGGCGAATCAACTTAAAATCGGCAGAACAACTATACAAAGTGTACTAAGAGAATATCGAACAAAGAATAACCTTCAGATTAGGAGTAACCAAGGCTTACAGCAAAAGCTGACGGACTTGCCTGTCCGAAAATTGCCGGATATCCGGATATAATGACCATAACAAATCTTGAGAAAGGAAAGACGTCCCTGTTTAACAGACTGCTTCCGACAGCGAGTCTCAGGGACGTCCAACACAACTGATATGGTCATTCTATCAGATTATGAGCTGGATGAAAACCCTGAAACCGGTGTTTTTTGTTAGGAGTTTGGAGCCATTTTTCTGTCCCTGCTGCCATTCTTCAGAAAGAAAGGTCATTGGAAGCCGAAATCGGAAGGTCCTTGAGACGCATGAGACCAACGGAGACCTTCAAGAGAAGGTGCTTCGTATCCGCAGACTCCAGTGTAAGTCTTGCCTGAAGATCCATCATGAACTGCCGGACCTGCTTCATTCAAGGCAGCGGTTTCAAGCACGATCTGGAACTTATCTTCGCTGCCCCAGTCATCACTGCTGGATTCCCCATCAGTGATGACAAAGCCTTTGGTTTTGGCTTCTTTCTCCCATTTGAACAGGGTGCCTTCTGACAGGCCGGTTTCCTGGGAGATGGCGGTAATTGTCAAGATAGTTGTCCAAAAAACCTTCCAAATTAAAGTAGAGTTTCCGGGTCAACTGAACAACCGTTCAATGTATTCGCTTCGTCGTTAGCTCTTTTGATCAGGAGCAACGCCTCCTGGAATACTGGTCTTTGAAAACGCATTTATTTCACGGTCACCTTGACAACGAGCCTCTTGGCGGTATGGGTGCTGGCATCACAGACATCCCCTTGTGGTCAAGGAAGAACGTCTCTGTGGGTCGGCGACGCCTGGTGGCCAGCCTACCATGCCGCCACTCACTGTCAAGGCGCTTTCGCGACATAAACGCTCAGTTTATCGTCGGTTGAACCGTAGTGTTTTTTTCAGAAACAGGGTTTAACCATACTTCTTTGGCAATGGACCAGTTTCGGGTATGACGGCTCCAGCGGTTGGGGTTCTCGCTTTTGGCTTTCTGCCTATGCTAATCTGATAGTGAGCCAAAAACAAGCTTTGTGCTGATGAAAAAGTGAGCCACTCTCCAAAATCACCAGATAAGTTGTGCTGATGAAAAAGTGAGCCACCTAATCCAAACTCCTATAC
>NZ_JBCITM010000048.1:0-1360 GCF_039414295.1 Anoxynatronum sibiricum
TGTTGGGTTTTCGAAAAGCTCTGTCCATCTTGAAAATTCAAGATTGCTGCTGATCATAACACTACTTTTTTCCGCCCGGTCAGAGATGACTTTGAATAATAGTTCTGATTGATGTCGGTTGAAACTTAAATACGATAGTTCATCAATGATGAGGAGTTCAACTTTCTTGAGTTGCTTTTCAAGCTTCTGTAGTTCGCGTTGATCTTTTGCCTCCACCAACATGGTGGCCAAAGTAGCAGCTGTAAAGAACTTTACCCTAAATCCCGCTTCACAGGCTTTTAGACCAAGGGCAATGCTTGTATGACTTTTACCACCACCTGAATTGCCGATCATAACGATGTTTTGCCGATTCCGGATGAAATCACAGCAGGCCAGTTCATGAATGAAGGCATCTTCAACGTGCAGAAGTCGGTTTAAATCAAGTTCCTCCAGTGTTTTTTGATGTGGAAAGCCAGCTGCTTTAATACGTCGTTTTTGCTGATTGATTCGACGGGATTCCAGCTCTTGCTTCATCATGGCTACCAGGAAATCTTCATAGCCCACCTGTTCACTCTGACGCAGGATTTCCTGATACCGTGAAAAACTGGGAATACGCAGTTGTTTTGCATACAGGGCAATGATTTCTTTCTTCCCGTTCATTGTCCCACCACCTTGTATTTGCGGTCATAGGCTGCAAGGTCGATGGTGTTCACTGAGATATCCCCAGTGAGGTGTGGTATTGGTTCAATGGGCGGGTTTAGTTCGCTTCTGATCAGTTCAATTGAGGGCTTAATACCTGCTGGCAGCTGGTCACGAATGGCTAAGAGACGGTTAACACCGAACTCAACACTTAGCTTGAGTAACTTAACTGTATCTTTTGCATCATGAGGAAAGGTTTTTCCCCAGTCCAACAATTCAACAGCAGCAGATTTGCGAACGGGTTTAGAATGATACACTGACCGAGGCTTTTGTTCCAGCAAGGGCAGATAATGCTCCAACTGAAAAAAGGTGTCTGATCGACCATAACTGCGTGTGTGATGGGCAACCTTTTCTGCATTGTGGTAACAGGCAATATGATTGCCGTAAGCTTTAACGCTTATCTGACGACCAACCAGTTCGACTGGTACTGAGTAACGGTTTCGGTCAAACTGGACAGTACTGTCATCATATACACGTGCTGGTACACTTTTACTGGTATCAAAAACATAGGCTGGGAGTCGGTGAAGCGCAAAGCAGTCTGTTTCTGACTGCTGGCCTACGGTTTGGCTTCTGCCCTGTATTTGATGATGACGGTACTCCAGGCAGCCGGCCAGTAGGGTATTGTTTAATTTTTCAATGGTTTCAACCCGTGGTACTGGCACCAGTATGTTGCGCCGGGACC
>NZ_JBCITM010000049.1:0-1261 GCF_039414295.1 Anoxynatronum sibiricum
AAATTGTTCTTTGAAAACTGCATGATCGTAAAGGCAAAGTAAAGCAAGGTCAAGGAAGAAAGAGCAAAGGGTGAATGCCTTGGCACCGGGAGCCGATGAAGGACGTGGTAAGCTGCGAAAAGCCACGGGGAGCTGCAAGCAAGCGTTGATCCGTGGATGTCCGAATGGGGAAACCCATGCAGGGAGAACCCTGCATATCCGTAGATGAATCCATAGTCTGCGGAAGGGAAACTGGGGGAACTGAAACATCTAAGTACCCCAAGGAAGAGAAAGAAACATCGATTCCCTGAGTAGCGGCGAGCGAAAGGGGAAGAGCCCAAACCATGCAGTTTCGGCTGTGTGGGGTTCGGGCATCTTCAATACAGGTTAAGTAGCTGTAGTTGAACAGTCTGGGAAGGCTGGCGAAACAGGGTGAGAGCCCCGTAAACGAAACGGCGAAAGAGCTGGGAGATGACCCAGAGTACCACGGGACACGAGAAACCCCGTGGGAATGAGGGGGGACCACCCCCCAAGGCTAAATACTACCCGGTGACCGATAGCGAATAGTACCGTGAGGGAAAGGTGAAAAGAACCCCGGAAGGGGAGTGAAAAAGAACCTGAAACCCTTTGCTTACAAGCTGTGGGAGCATTTTTAACGAATGTGACCGCGTACTTTTTGTAGAACGGGCCAACGAGTTGCGATTGGTAGCAAGGTTAAGTTCTTAAGGAACGGAGCCGCAGCGAAAGCGAGTCTTAAAAGGGCGAATAAGTTACCGGTTGCAGACCCGAAACCGTGCGATCTACCCATGGCCAGGTTGAAGCGGAAGTAAAATTTCGTGGAGGACCGAACCAGGTGACGTTGAAAAGTCATTGGATGAGCTGTGGGTAGGGGAGAAATTCCAATCGAGCACGGAGATAGCTGGTTCTCGCCGAAATAGCTTTAGGGCTAGCCTTGGAGAAGAACTGCTTAGGAGGTAGAGCACTGAATGGTCAAGGGGCCTTCACCGGTTACCAACACCTATCAAACTCCGAATGCCAAAGCAGCCGCTCCAGGAGTCAGACTGCGAATGATAAGATCCGTAGTCGAGAGGGAAACAGCCCAGACCAACAACTAAGGTCCCAAAGTGTATGTTAAGTGGAAAAGGATGTGGGATCGCAAAGACAACCAGGATGTTGGCTTAGAAGCAGCCATACATTTAAAGAGTGCGTAATAGCTCACTGGTCCAGGGATCCTGCGCCGAAAATAACCGGGGCTAAAACATACCACCGAAGTTTTGGATGC
>NZ_JBCITM010000050.1:0-913 GCF_039414295.1 Anoxynatronum sibiricum
TCAAAATACACAAACGAAGAAAAAGAAATGACCATCTCGGAAGACGAGTCCTTACTCGCACTGGTTAATGACAAAAGAGAAAGCAAAGGACAGAAACCTTTAAAGGCGGCAGCCGATAAAGTTGTCCGAAAGAACACCAAAATCAGCAAGACCGACCCTTCCAGCGGATACATGCACAGAGATCGCAAACCTGTCGGCTTTTACCACTTAATACACGGCACCGTTGATGGCGAGAACAACATCATCCTGGGAATCAACGTCACACCCGGCAACGTCCATGATTCCACGGTTTACATCGATAACCTGGATGAAATATTTGAAACACTGGAAATCATCCCCACCTATGTGGGAGCAGATGCAGGCTATTTTAACCTTAACGTATTAGAAGCCCTGGCGGAAAGAAACCTGACACCTGTCATTGGACCAAGGAAATATGCCGGTAAAAAGGGTAAGAAAAGCAAGTATTGGTTTGAGTATGACCCCGAACGGGATGAATACACCTGCTTTGAAGGACAGGTACTCAGGTATGTCACCACCACACGGGAAGGATATGTGGAGTACCGGAGTGATCCGGAAGTGTGCAGAAAGTGTCCCAAACGGGAAAAATGCCTTTATGAAAGCAATACCGATGGCGTCATAGAAGAAAACCAATCACGGACCATCAGGCGTCACATCAAAGAACACTATGCCGATGAAGTGAGAGCCTTCATGAAGACCCCGGAGGGGAAGGCTCTGTACCAGCGGCGTAAGGAGACTATTGAACGGGTCTTTGCAGATATGAAGGAGCTAAGTGGCATGAGGTACGCTCACTATCGTGGGTCAGAGGGAGTTAAGGCACAGGCGCTGTTAACGGCGACTGCGCTTAATGTGAAAAAAATCGCCACTATCCTTGATAATAGAGGATAGGAATACC
>NZ_JBCITM010000051.1:0-874 GCF_039414295.1 Anoxynatronum sibiricum
GGATCCACTTCTTCCAGGAAGAAGGCTTCAAACTGGCCGGCACAGTAGAGGCCGCAGGTGGCTCTTTCTTTGTCATAGGGACAGCGGTAGCAGTAGGGGTACAGGGCCCGGTGGATGCCCGGGGCAAAGGGGCCAAAGCCAAACTTGTAGGGTTTGACCTTGCTGGTCATGCCCATGGTCAGGTTGGTGCGGCCATGGAAGGCACCGGTGAAGACGATGACCTCAGAGCGGCCGGTGTATTTCCGGGCGATCTTAATGGCATTCTCCACGGCTTCGGCGCCGCTGTTCACCAGCATGGTTTTCTTTTGAAAGTCACCGGGCAACAGCTGGTTCATCTTTTCTGCCACCCGCATGTAGTCTTCGTAGAGGACCACGTTGATGCTGGTGTGGAAGAATTTCTCTGCCTGGTCTTTCACGGCGTCAATGACTTCCGGGTGGCTGTAGCCGATGTTCAGTACACCGATGCCGCCCACGAAGTCTAAGAACACATTGCCGTCCACATCCTGGAACAGGGCACCTTCGCCCTTTTCCACAAAGACGGGGGTGTTGACAGAGACGCCGGCGGGGACATTGGCTTCCCTTAGCTTTAACAGTTCCTGGCTTTTGGGGCCGGGTACGGGGGTGGTGATACGGGGGCCTTGCAGTGGCATGGGGGTTTCCTCCTTTGGTTAGTCGGCCCAGATGGCTTCGTCGGTGGGCACGGGTTTGTCTTTCAGGTAGTAGCCGATGCGGGAGATGTTGATCATGTGCTTGTAGGTGAAGTTTTCAGAGATGATGTTGTTGCCCCAGGTACCGCAGCCCAGGGTGGTGGTGGGGGCAAAGCCGTTAAAGAGGCTGCCGCCGGCAGAGGTGGAGCTGGGTTGGTTGATCACCA
>NZ_JBCITM010000052.1:0-870 GCF_039414295.1 Anoxynatronum sibiricum
TGGTATTAGTGGGACTTGGATACTTCTATTATACCACTTACAGGGGGTTCTCTATATGTTTTTCACGAATGTTTATTAGCGATTTTCAAGGTTTTTTTGCTTTCCCTTGGGTGGGAAAGTTGAGTTATTAATATTAGATGAACCGACTAATGGTCTTGATCCAATGGGAATTCGTAAAATGAGAGAATTATTTTTAAAATTAGTAAAAGAAGAAAACATGACAATATTAATCTCCAGTCATATTTTGAATGAGATCCAATGTATTGCCGATACGATCGGAGTTATGGTAAAAGGAACTATTGTTGAGGAGGTTCCTTTAGAAACCATTAAAAATAAATATCCCAACGGCTTAGAGGATTACTTCTTTAATATTATGGATGGAGGACAGAGTAATGCTTAAATGGATGAGGCTTGAATTTAAAAAACAGAAAATCAATACATATGTTCATGCAAGTGCAGTGATTGCCATAGTACTCTTTACACTGATATATCTTTTTGCATACATTCCTACGATTGACAATGATCCAGACATGAAGATATTTAGAGAATTTCACAACCTTTTAATGGTTTGCGGAGCTTTGAGCCTGGTATCCTTTAGCATCCTTTCATCTGTTATGTATAGTAAATTCATAATACAAGAATATGGTAGTAATCGAATATACATGCTCTTTTCCTATCCGGTGGATAGAGTCCGAATGTCAATGAATTTCTGAGCCGCGCGCTGATGAATTTTTGAGCCATTATGCTCGCCAATTTGTGAGCCAATAGCTTCGTTACTGTCTTTGCTTTTGATCTTTGACTAAGTAACACAAAAAGTTCGTCGTCGAGGCTGTTAAGATGTGGTCAACGCCAGAGGCGTTGTCCAAGCGG
>NZ_JBCITM010000053.1:0-799 GCF_039414295.1 Anoxynatronum sibiricum
TTGATGGGAGGCGGCAACCAGTGAACAAAGACATTGAGCAGTATCAACGAAGGCTTAAGCTTTCCAATGCACTCATGGAAATTTATCCCAAAATCGATGCCCGAACCAATGAAGAATTCTTGCTCAAGCTGCTTAGATCGCTAACCGAAGACCGTGAAGAAAAAAGACGAATTCGCAATCTTAACAGTGCAGGTTTCTCGGTTGTGAAATCGTTAGAGGGCTACGATTACTCTCAGATCAAGTTTCCCGACAAGATGGGGCAAGAAAAGTTGGCGTCTTTGTCCTTTCTTGAAAAGAAAGAAAATCTGATTCTCTACGGTTCTGTAGGTACTGGTAAAACACATTTGTCGGTTGCTCTAGGTGTTCAAGCAATCGCTCAGGGTAAGAAAGCCGTCTTTTTTCGAGTTCATGACCTGATAAACCAATTAGAAGATGATGACCCTAAGAAAGTGAGCAAGGTTCACAAGAAAATCCATCAGGCCGATTTACTCATCCTTGATGAATGGGGATATCTACCGCTCCATCAAGAAGGTGCAAGGATGTTGTTCGAGATTATCTCAGCTTGCTACGAAGCAAAAAGCATCATCATAACCACCAACATTGAGTTCGGTAGATGGAAAGGATTTCTTTTTGACGAAAAGCTGACAGCTGCAATCGTAGACCGATTAGTGCATCATTCTCATATGTTAATGTTCACAGGGAAAAGTTATCGTATGGCCAATTCATTAATGAAGTAATTTTGGTAACGCTGGTAATTGCATTTTTGACTGCCAAAAGTTGTATTTCTCTATTGCCAAAA
>NZ_JBCITM010000054.1:0-753 GCF_039414295.1 Anoxynatronum sibiricum
GGACGGTTCTTTTGTGCATGCTTATAGTCTTCTTATCACACCAAAACTAACCCCCGTCAATCTTTCTATCTGACGTATGGATAGCCCTTTTTTCTTGAATTCCTTTATCAGTTTATTTCTATGTTCTTGATCGAAGCTTTGTATTTTATTGGTGCTGTCAATCTCTGCTGATTTTTTAATTATTTCTGCCGCTTCCAGATCATTGATCCTGAATGTTTCTTCATAATCCAAGCAGTGGTCCTGCTTCTCTTTTGCATGAAAGTCTTTAAATAGTTTTACGGCTTTTTTGTTGTCCTTCGAAAAAATACTAAGTGGAAACGCTGTTTCGCAGATGTCTTTCTTTCCAATGTATTCCTGATAACTGCTCCATGGGTATTGTTCGATGTTTTTGACAATGCATGCTTTAAGGGGATTTTGATGGATGTATCGCAGTACTGTTAGTAGATAACCATCATTTTCCACCACTTCACTTTTATACCGATCCTGGAACAAATGTCCTCTTCGGCCGTATTTTCGGTTATACCAGTAGACATATCTGGCACCGATTCTTCGAAAGACTGTGCCCAGTTCTTCACATCCTTCTTTGATTAATAAATGGATGTGGTTATTCATAAGGCAATACCCGTAGATTTCGTAACCACTTTCTTCTCTGTAGTATTTAATTGTCTCTAATAGTTTGATGGAATCCTCCCGATCTTCAAATATGATTTGGCCGTTGATTCCCCTTAGCATGACATGGTATATTCCTGTATG
>NZ_JBCITM010000055.1:0-742 GCF_039414295.1 Anoxynatronum sibiricum
TGCTTGTAGGTGAAGTTTTCAGAGATGATGTTGTTGCCCCAGGTACCGCAGCCCAGGGTGGTGGTGGGGGCAAAGCCGTTAAAGAGGCTGCCGCCGGCAGAGGTGGAGCTGGGTTGGTTGATCACCAAGCGGCTGACGGTTAAGGCCAGGCCGGCCTCTTTGATATGGGCATCGTTATGGGAGTGGAGGGCGGCGCTGTGGCCCTTGCCTTCCAGTTCCAGGTTGGTCTGGGCAATGCTTAAGGCTTCGTCGAAGGTGGTGTAGCCGTACACGGCCATGACGGGGCACATTTTCTCTTTGCTGAGAAGGTCGGCTTCTCCCGGACCGTCGGCTTTGGCCAGAATGACCTTGGTGCCCTCGGGGATGGGGAGGTCTGCCAGCCGGGCAATGGTGGCCACGGACTGGCCCACCACGTCTTTGGCGGTCATGCCGCCTTCGAAGATGGTCTGACGCAGTTTGGCTTTATCGGCTTCGCTTTCGGCAATCCAGGCACCGTTTTGTCTGAACAGCTCCAAAATGGCGTCCAGGTCTTCGGCGGGGGCGATGACGCTTTGTTCCCCAGAGCAGATGATGCCGTTGTCGAAGCAGCGGCCGGTGATGATTTTGGGCACGGCTTCTTCGTAGGTGCTGTCTTTGTCGATGATGCACTGAACGTTGCCGGGGCCCACGCCGTAGGCGGGCTTGCCGCTGCTGTAGGCGGCTTTCACCATGGCACCGCCGCCGGTGGCCACCACCACGTCCA
>NZ_JBCITM010000056.1:0-739 GCF_039414295.1 Anoxynatronum sibiricum
CCTACGGTTTGGCTTCTGCCCTGTATTTGATGATGACGGTACTCCAGGCAGCCGGCCAGTAGGGTATTGTTTAATTTTTCAATGGTTTCAACCCGTGGTACTGGCACCAGTATGTTGCGCCGGGACCAACCCACAAGGTTTTCCACCAGGGATTTTTCGTTTCCGCTGTTAATGTTGGTAAAATGCATTGCAAAAGCATAGTGTGCACTGAGTGCCTGATAGGCAGCCTGGGGCTTGGCGTAAAGTCCAAATCCTTCTTTAACGGCTACTCGTGCGTTGTCGAAGATGATTTTTCCTGGCACGCCGTTAAAATGGGTAAAGGCATCTACATGGCCTTCCAGAAATGATTCTTGATTCTGGCGATAGAAGGCTTTGACAAAAATATCTGCGCTGTAGCAGGGACGGTAACAGAATAACTGTACTTTTGTTTTGATGCCTTTGATGTAAGCTGTTGCTTCTCCCCAGTCCACTTGGGCAGCTTCACCTGGATCAAATTCCAGCGGCATAAAAGCTTCTTTGTGTTTGGGTCTCATTTCATTGACAATGTTTCGAATGGTGGATTCGCCACCGGTAAAGGCTTTTTCATGTTTTAGACGATGATAGATTCGCCTGGCTGTATGACTTTGCTTTTTCAAACCTTCCGCTTCATCCTGATCCAGGCACTCTTGGATGAAAGCGCGGATTTCTTCCGTCACAACGGATGATATTCGTTCATAGGGTTTGCGCTCCCAGGGGACAT
>NZ_JBCITM010000057.1:0-610 GCF_039414295.1 Anoxynatronum sibiricum
CTGACCCTGCGGATCATGGGGCGATCTGCCAGGGTTGGTTCAGGAAACGGATTATGGGCCCTGGGTGCTCAGGTGGCTTTTACAGTTCCCATCAATTTTCTGTTGGTGGGCGCGGTGATTCTTTACAGACCGATGTGGTTTTATCCGGCGGCGATGATTATTGTGGGCTCTCATTATCTGCCCTTCATGACCCTTTACAGGATGAAAATCTACGGAGTGTTAGCGGCGCTGCTGGTTTTGGCCGGTTTGGGTATCGGGTTGTACGGGCCTCCCGTCTTCAGCCTTGGCGGATGGGTGGCCGGTGTGATGATGATGGTAGTTGCTTTTGTGTGCAGGCGCGTCACGCTGAAGGAAGAGATACGCACCTGATTTCTCAACTGTATCCACTCATGATATACTTCATATATCAAGTTTCTGATATAAGGAAGCTGGTGTTTGTGAAAAAGGCATCTTCTGAGAAGGGTTGCTGTCCTCTTTATATGAACGACCACAGTAACCTTTATACTCATGAATGCTCACCCGTGCTGTTTCCAGTATACAAGAACATGATAAGATGTTGAATTTTCTTCTGGGCAAGTGCTTGGAGCCAGCGTAACGGTGATACAGGGAC
>NZ_JBCITM010000058.1:0-584 GCF_039414295.1 Anoxynatronum sibiricum
GAATTACCATGGGTGTGCCAGGATCAGTGAATCAAAAAACCCGAAAAATGCTGATGACACAGAGCTGGTTTAATGTGGAAGAAGTTGAAAACATTGAGAAGCTTGTGGAAGCTTCATTTCCTTGCTGTACAACCATCATCAAAAATGATATCAACCTGGCAGCCACAGGAGAAATGAGATATGGCATTGGCAGAGGCTATAAAAATCTGATTTATGTCAGTGTTGACATGGGCGTGGGTGCAGGAATCATTCTGGAGGGAAAACTGTATGAAGGAAGTCGGTTTGCCTCGGGAGAAATTGGATATTCAAAAATCTGCTGTGGAACTTCCCGCAATTTAGAGGAAGAGACGTCTATTCGGTCGATACTTCAACAGATTAAAGACAACAAATTGCTTAATAAAGACGATAGAGGCATACGTTTTCTTTCACAAGACAAAAATGCCCTCAACATCGAAGAAGTGAGAAAAGCCATCAAAGAAGAAGATGCTGAACTGGTAAGCATAATGCATGACGTTGTGGAGAAGTTGGGATTTACTTTGGCAAATATATGTGTCTTGTTGGATATTGAGCAGATCATAATAGGT
>NZ_JBCITM010000059.1:0-567 GCF_039414295.1 Anoxynatronum sibiricum
TTGCTCGCATTGGCCCGAATATGGGTTGAATCGGTGTAAAAAATTTTTCCTGACACCATTTTGTTTTCCATTGCCATTAGGACCACTTCGTTCATAATGCTTTCATACACCTTCGCGTCTTTAAATCGCTGGGTTCTGTTGTAACTAATCGTGCTGTGGTCGGGGATGGTATCGGTGATGCCGTAACCTAAAAACCAGCGGTAGGCCATGTTGTGATGGATTTCTTCGGCCAGCCTTCTTTCTGAAGGTATTCCGTAGAGTGCCTGGATTAGAGACATCTTGAACAGCACCACTGGATCAATGGATGGTCGGCCCATGGTATCGGCATAATACTCATCTACAAGGTCATAGATAAACCCCAATGATATGTGCTTATCAATTTTTCTCAGTAAGTGGTCTTCTTTTACCAACTGCTCCAATATCACTAATTCGGCTTTTAGCTGAACATGGTCTCTCTTTGTCATCATTCGAATCACCCCTTATATCTATATTCGACATCAAGGGGCGAATCTCCTTTTTGATTGCAAGAAAAAAAGCCTATTTTCATAGACTTTTTCAACAACCTCA
>NZ_JBCITM010000060.1:0-515 GCF_039414295.1 Anoxynatronum sibiricum
TTATGAAGTTTTTGTGGAACTCCGTGAAGTGAAGTGTCTACAACGATGAAAAAGAGCCATCAATCCGAATGACTCCTGCAGAAAAAAGATCAGAGCTAGAAAAGAAATTCTCATTTGCTGTTTGAGCCACCGATATGTCCGTTCCAAGGGATTCAGATCAAGCACAACGTGGCTCTAATTCTTCACACTGGTGGATCTATCGGAAAAGAATACCCACCCGATCTTCAAATATGATTTGGCCGTTGATTCCCCTTAGCATGACATGGTATATTCCTGCATGGCTTTTCTTTCGTTCTTTCCTTGGCAAAATGATCACCTCATGTTCATCTTAGCATGAAGCAAGAGTTAGCTCAACACAAAAGAACCGTCCTCTCGTGAGCGCACAGGAGGACGGTTCTTTTGTGCATGCTTATAGTCTTCTTATCACACCAAAACTAACCCCCGTCAATCTTTCTATCTGACGTATGGATAGCCCTTTTTTCTTGAATTCCTTTATCAGTTTATTTCTATGTTCT
>NZ_JBCITM010000061.1:0-504 GCF_039414295.1 Anoxynatronum sibiricum
ATCCAAGATTGTTTGCCACGGGCGATGAATCCATCCATTACATTGACTTTATAGATATGATCAAGGCAAGGCCGAATGCTCTAAAGTACTCGGGGATCTACACGCTGTTACCTTCATCATGGCAGGATTACCTGCATACATTAGACAAAGAATCATTTCGCAATGCATTTCATGTCTTAAAAGTAATCCTCCTTGAAGAAGACATGGAGTATGCGGATACAGTGCTACAAGAAACCAGGAAGCACGATGCATTATCACCTGAAGCGATTGCCATTACGTTTAAACGATTAAAGGAAAACCGACTGATCTATGACGGTGCCATTGTATTTTCTTCCGATCTGCCATCATATGAAGTTGATACTTCTGAGTACAACTATTTGATGGGAGGCGGCAACCAGTGAACAAAGACATTGAGCAGTATCAACGAAGGCTTAAGCTTTCCAATGCACTCATGGAAATTTATCCCAAAATCGATGCCCGAACCAATGAAGAATTCTTGCTCAA
>NZ_JBCITM010000062.1:0-482 GCF_039414295.1 Anoxynatronum sibiricum
ACCGTTAAAGTGCAGGAAGAAGTGCAACTGGTAGGCCTCTCAGAAGAGCCCCGCAAACTGGTGGTAACCGGCGTTGAAATGTTCCGCAAACTGTTGGATTTCGCCCAGGCGGGCGACAACATCGGCCTGCTGCTTCGCGGCATCCAGCGAACAGAAATTGAGCGTGGACAGGTATTGGCCAAGACCGGCAGCATCCACCCCCACACCAAGTTCAAAGCAGAAGTCTACGTACTGAAAAAAGAAGAAGGCGGCCGACACACCCCCTTCTTTGACGGCTACCGTCCCCAGTTCTACTTCAGAACCACCGACGTTACCGGAAGCATCAAATTGCCGGATGGCGTAGAGATGGTCATGCCTGGTGACAACATCACCATGGACATCGAACTGATCAGCCCCATCGCCACCGAAGAAGGCCTGCGATTTGCCATTCGCGAAGGCGGCCGAACAGTAGGTGCCGGTGTTGTCGCTCAGATCATCGAGTA
>NZ_JBCITM010000063.1:0-471 GCF_039414295.1 Anoxynatronum sibiricum
GGCCGATGTTGTCGCCCGCCTGGGCGAAATCCAACAGTTTGCGGAACATTTCAACGCCGGTTACCACCAGTTTGCGGGGCTCTTCTGAGAGGCCTACCAGTTGCACTTCTTCCTGCACTTTAACGGTCCCTCTTTCCACACGTCCGGTGGCAACTGTGCCTCGGCCGGTGATGGAGAAGACGTCTTCTACGGGCATCAGGAAGGGTTTGTCCACGTCTCGCTCTGGCTGGGGAATATACTCGTCGATGCCTTCAAACATTTCAACGATTTTATCTGCCCATTCGCTGTCCGGATCTTCCAGTGCTTTTAATGCGCTGCCTTTGAAGATAGGGGTGTCGTCACCGGGGAACTCGTATGCACTCAGCAGGTCGCGGATTTCCAGCTCCACCAGTTCCAGCAGTTCTTCGTCATCCACCATGTCGCATTTGTTCATGAAAACGACGATGTAGGGTACGCCTACCTGTCTGGACA
>NZ_JBCITM010000064.1:0-398 GCF_039414295.1 Anoxynatronum sibiricum
TTCACCAGCTCAAGGGCCAGCATGACCCCCCGGCCCCGTACATCGCCGATGAGGGAATAGGTGTCTTTCATCTTGTTCAGCCGGCTTCTGAAAAGGTGGCCCAGTTCTTCTGCCCGGCCGGGGAAGTTGTCCCGCTCCATGATCTCCATCACCTTCAGGGCTGCAGCGGCGGCCACGGGATTGCCGCTGTAAGTGCCGCCAATGCCGCCGATGTGGGAGGCATCCATGATGTCGGCCCGGCCGGTGACGGTGGAGATGGGCATGCCGCCGGCAATGGATTTGGCGGTGGTCCACATGTCGGGAGCGGCAGGCCAGTGTTCGGTGGCAAAGAGCTTGCCGGTACGGCCGAAGCTGGTTTGAATTTCATCGGCAATGAGAATGATGCCGTGGGTGTCGCA
>NZ_JBCITM010000065.1:0-393 GCF_039414295.1 Anoxynatronum sibiricum
GCAAAGACAACCAGGATGTTGGCTTAGAAGCAGCCATACATTTAAAGAGTGCGTAATAGCTCACTGGTCCAGGGATCCTGCGCCGAAAATAACCGGGGCTAAAACATACCACCGAAGTTTTGGATGCCAATGAAATGAATCATGTTCTGAAAAGAAGCGTATTGCAGTGTAAGCTGACAATGGTTTTAGTCAGCTGGAAGCTTGCACTAAAATAACCTTTGAAGATAAGAACGCACCATCGATTCAGAGTGTGATTCATTTCATTGGCATGGTAGGCGAGCAATGTGTGCGGGGAGAAGTTTAACTGTAAAGTTAGGTGGACTGCACACAAGAGAGAATGTTGGCATGAGTAACGAGAGGCAGGTGAGAAACCTGCCCGTCGAAAACCCAAGG
>NZ_JBCITM010000066.1:0-389 GCF_039414295.1 Anoxynatronum sibiricum
CGTGGCTTTTCGCAGCTTACCACGTCCTTCATCGGCTCCCGGTGCCAAGGCATTCACCCTTTGCTCTTTCTTCCTTGACCTTGCTTTACTTTGCCTTTACGATCATGCAGTTTTCAAAGAACAATTTTGTCAATGGGGTTTGAGCTGGTGGAGACGAGGAGATTTGAACTCCTGACCCCCTGCTTGCAAGGCAGGTGCTCTCCCAACTGAGCTACGCCCCCATTATGCTTTTCCCTATGTTGTTTCTTGTGATGTTTCTTTTGAGAGAACACTTTCTCTCAAAACCAAACAGCAGAAAGTTGCCACCCGGAACCAGCGGGTGTCTTGCTTCGTTACTCCTTAGAAAGGAGGTGATCCAGCCGCACCTTCCGATACGGCTACCTTGTTAC
>NZ_JBCITM010000067.1:0-363 GCF_039414295.1 Anoxynatronum sibiricum
TGGCATCGTTCATCATTTCCACTGTCACCCGGCTCACGTTCTTCGCCCGGGGATGGGGAGCGATGATGATGGCATTGCCGCCCTTCAGGGCAAACATGGCGTTGCTCATGGCGGTGACGGTGGGATTCGTGGTGGGGGCCACCGCCCCAATGACGCCAATGGGCTTGGCGATTTCCACAAGGCCTTCTTCTTCCAGATGCCGCAGAACGCCCACAGACTTCTTGTCTTTCAGGTCGTTCCAGATGACTTTG
This sequence comes from Anoxynatronum sibiricum, assembly GCF_039414295.1. Taxonomy (NCBI): domain Bacteria; kingdom Bacillati; phylum Bacillota; class Clostridia; order Eubacteriales; family Clostridiaceae; genus Anoxynatronum; species Anoxynatronum sibiricum. Next base: position 252 of record NZ_JBCITM010000067.1, read on the forward strand.
GACTTGCCCTTGTTCTTGGCCACCTTGTCTTCGTACACACCCATGCGGGTTTCTTCCACGGCCATTTTCGCCAGGGCTTCGGCATTGTCGTAGACGACTTTGGCGATGGCCC
>NZ_JBCITM010000068.1:0-353 GCF_039414295.1 Anoxynatronum sibiricum
GGGAACTCGTATGCACTCAGCAGGTCGCGGATTTCCAGCTCCACCAGTTCCAGCAGTTCTTCGTCATCCACCATGTCGCATTTGTTCATGAAAACGACGATGTAGGGTACGCCTACCTGTCTGGACAGCAGGATGTGCTCTCGGGTTTGGGGCATGGGACCATCGGCTGCGGATACCACCAGGATGGCTCCGTCCATTTGAGCGGCTCCGGTAATCATGTTTTTCACATAATCGGCATGGCCGGGGCAGTCAACGTGGGCGTAGTGGCGGTTCGGAGTTTCGTACTCAACATGCGCTGTTGAGATGGTGATGCCTCTTTCTCTTTCTTCAGGCGCTTTGTCGATCATGTCAAA
>NZ_JBCITM010000069.1:0-353 GCF_039414295.1 Anoxynatronum sibiricum
GTAACAAGGTAGCCGTATCGGAAGGTGCGGCTGGATCACCTCCTTTCTAAGGAGTAACGAAGCAAGACACCCGCTGGTTCCGGGTGGCAACTTTCTGCTGTTTGGTTTTGAGAGAAAGTGTTCTCTCGAAATGCAAGGCGGGCTCATAGCTCAGGTGGTTAGAGCGCACGCCTGATAAGCGTGAGGTCGGTGGTTCGAGTCCACTTGAGCCCACCATTTTTTATTCATATGGTAAATTGTTCTTTGAAAACTGCATGATCGTAAAGGCAAAGTAAAGCAAGGTCAAGGAAGAAAGAGCAAAGGGTGAATGCCTTGGCACCGGGAGCCGATGAAGGACGTGGTAAGCTGCGAAA
>NZ_JBCITM010000070.1:0-348 GCF_039414295.1 Anoxynatronum sibiricum
TTGCCCCGGGCATCCACCGGGCCCTGTACCCCTACTGCTACCGCTGTCCCTATGACAAAGAAAGAGCCACCTGCGGCCTCTACTGTGCCGGCCAGTTTGAAGCCTTCTTCCTGGAAGAAGTGGATCCTACCGATGTGGCGGCCATCATCCTGGAACCCATTCAGGGTGAAGGCGGCTTTGTGCAGATCCCCGATGAGTACATCACCGTCTTAAGAGACATTTGCGACACCCACGGCATCATTCTCATTGCCGATGAAATTCAAACCAGCTTCGGCCGTACCGGCAAGCTCTTTGCCACCGAACACTGGCCTGCCGCTCCCGACATGTGGACCACCGCCAAATCCATTG
>NZ_JBCITM010000071.1:0-348 GCF_039414295.1 Anoxynatronum sibiricum
CAATGGATTTGGCGGTGGTCCACATGTCGGGAGCGGCAGGCCAGTGTTCGGTGGCAAAGAGCTTGCCGGTACGGCCGAAGCTGGTTTGAATTTCATCGGCAATGAGAATGATGCCGTGGGTGTCGCAGATGTCTCTTAAGACGGTGATGTACTCATCGGGGATCTGCACAAAGCCGCCTTCACCCTGAATGGGTTCCAGGATGATGGCCGCCACATCGGTGGGATCCACTTCTTCCAGGAAGAAGGCTTCAAACTGGCCGGCACAGTAGAGGCCGCAGGTGGCTCTTTCTTTGTCATAGGGACAGCGGTAGCAGTAGGGGTACAGGGCCCGGTGGATGCCCGGGGCAA
>NZ_JBCITM010000072.1:0-347 GCF_039414295.1 Anoxynatronum sibiricum
ATCCAAGATTGTTTGCCACGGGCGATGAATCCATCCATTACATTGACTTTATAGATATGATCAAGGCAAGGCCGAATGCTCTAAAGTACTCGGGGATCTACACGCTGTTACCTTCATCATGGCAGGAGTACCTGCATACATTAGACAAAGAATCATTTCGCAATGCATTTCATGTCTTAAAAGCAATCCTCCTTGAAGAAGACATGGAGTATGCGGATATAGTGCTACAAGAAACCAGGAAGCACGATGCATTATCACCTGAAGCGATTGCCATTACGTTTAAACGATTAAAGGAAAACCGACTGATCTATGACGGTGCCATTGTATTTTCTTCCGATCTGCCATCA
>NZ_JBCITM010000073.1:0-346 GCF_039414295.1 Anoxynatronum sibiricum
CACTCTTTGAACAAGAGAAACTCTTGATGGCACCTGTCAATAAAATACCCTTTGACACAGCCAGGTATGAAAGCAGAAAGGTCAATAAGTTTGGTCTTGTTGAGTTTGGAGGCTGTCGTTACTCAGCCAACCCTAAATACGTTGGACAGTCAGTTACCCTAAAAGTTATGGCTCATGAGATACAGATCCTGTCAAAGGATCTATCGCCCATTGCGAAGCATCCAAGATTGTTTGCCACGGGCGATGAATCCATCCATTACATTGACTTTATAGATATGATCAAGGCAAGGCCGAATGCTCTAAAGTACTCGGGGATCTACACGCTGTTACCTTCATCATGGCAGGA
>NZ_JBCITM010000074.1:0-338 GCF_039414295.1 Anoxynatronum sibiricum
AATCCCACCGTCACCGCCATGAGCAACGCCATGTTTGCCCTGAAGGGCGGCAATGCCATCATCATCGCTCCCCATCCCCGGGCGAAGAACGTGAGCCGGGTGACAGTGGAAATGATGAACGATGCCATTTACCCCCTGGGAGCACCGGCACACCTGATTCAAATCATCGAAGAACCCAGCATTGAACTCACCGGCGAACTGATGCAGGCCGTGGACGTGGTGGTGGCCACCGGCGGCGGTGCCATGGTGAAAGCCGCCTACAGCAGCGGCAAGCCCGCCTACGGCGTGGGCCCCGGCAACGTTCAGTGCATCATCGACAAAGACAGCACCTACGAAGA
>NZ_JBCITM010000075.1:0-337 GCF_039414295.1 Anoxynatronum sibiricum
ATTCTCTCTTTTCCAAAATCAAATGCCGGGTTTGCTGTTGCCACAAAGAGCGAAACCAGAGAGGCACTTCTAGAAGGCTTGGCAGTCATTTTTAACTACATAGGCTGCGTGCCCCGATCCATTTGGTTTGATCAGATGTCTTCGGCTGCGCTAAGAACCAGAGATGACAAGGGCATTCTGAAGGCATCTGATTTCGTAACGAGGTTTTCTACACATTACGGCTTTTCAATCAAATTCTGTAACCCGGGCAGCGGACATGAAAAAGGAAATGTTGAGAACAAGGTTGGCACTATCAGAAGGAACTTGTTTGTGCCAGAACCGACCATTAACCATCTGG
>NZ_JBCITM010000076.1:0-335 GCF_039414295.1 Anoxynatronum sibiricum
GCTGAGTAACGACAGCCTCCAAACTCAACAAGACCAAACTTATTGACCTTTCTGCTTTCATACCTGGCTGTGTCAAAGGGTATTTTATTGACAGGTGCCATCAAGAGTTTCTCTTGTTCAAAGAGTGTATCAATCGATTTTTTTAACCGGTAGTGTTGCCCCTGATTTCGTTCGGAACATTTTTTTAGCAGATCGAGGTTAAACGTTTCCAGATGGTTAATGGTCGGTTCTGGCACAAACAAGTTCCTTCTGATAGTGCCAACCTTGTTCTCAACATTTCCTTTTTCATGTCCGCTGCCCGGGTTACAGAATTTGATTGAAAAGCCGTAATGTGT
>NZ_JBCITM010000077.1:0-335 GCF_039414295.1 Anoxynatronum sibiricum
GCTGAGTAACGACAGCCTCCAAACTCAACAAGACCAAACTTATTGACCTTTCTGCTTTCATACCTGGCTGTGTCAAAGGGTATTTTATTGACAGGTGCCATCAAGAGTTTCTCTTGTTCAAAGAGTGCATCAATCGATTTTTTTAACCGGTAGTGTTGCCCCTGATTTCGTTCGGAACATTTTTTTAGCAGATCGAGGTTAAACGTTCCCAGATGGTTAATGGTCGGTTCTGGCACAAACAAGTTCCTTCTGATAGTGCCAACCTTGTTCTCAACATTTCCTTTTTCATGTCCGCTGCCCGGGTTACAGAATTTGATTGAAAAGCCGTAATGTGT
>NZ_JBCITM010000078.1:0-297 GCF_039414295.1 Anoxynatronum sibiricum
CTGGGGTGAAGTCGTAACAAGGTAGCCGTATCGGAAGGTGCGGCTGGATCACCTCCTTTCTAAGGAGTAACGAAGCAAGACACCCGCTGGTTCCGGGTGGCAACTTTCTGCTGTTTGGTTTTGAGAGCGCTTTTTTATGTTCAGCCTCTCTGGATGATTCTTTATATGGTAAATTGTTCTTTGAAAACTGCATGATCGTAAAGGCAAAGTAAAGCAAGGTCAAGGAAGAAAGAGCAAAGGGTGAATGCCTTGGCACCGGGAGCCGATGAAGGACGTGGTAAGCTGCGAAAAGCCACG
>NZ_JBCITM010000079.1:0-290 GCF_039414295.1 Anoxynatronum sibiricum
CGCCCACCTGCCAGGAGCCGGTAACAGAAGGCGTGTAAGAGAAAAAGCTGGAGGGGCCATAAGCCCGGACAACACGCCAACTTTGACCAGGGGGACGAACCCAGAACTCAAACTCAGCCCCTGGAGGATTGCTGGAAGCCCTTAAAGTAATGGCTTGGTTAACAGTTGAAGAAGAGCCCTGATCAACAGACACCTGAACAGAGGTAATGGATGCAGAGGAAACCTGGTGATCCCGGATATGGTCAACCCATTGAGTAGAGCCTGGCATTCTACCCCGAACGCCCACCTGC
>NZ_JBCITM010000080.1:0-270 GCF_039414295.1 Anoxynatronum sibiricum
TGTCCAGACAGGTAGGCGTACCCTACATCGTCGTTTTCATGAACAAATGCGACATGGTGGATGACGAAGAACTGCTGGAACTGGTGGAGCTGGAAATCCGCGACCTGCTGAGTGCATACGAGTTCCCTGGTGACGACACCCCCATCTTCAAAGGCAGCGCATTAAAAGCACTGGAAGATCCGGACAGCGAATGGGCAGATAAAATCGTTGAAATGTTTGAAGGCATCGACGAGTATATTCCCCAGCCAGAGCGAGACGTGGACAAACCCT
>NZ_JBCITM010000081.1:0-266 GCF_039414295.1 Anoxynatronum sibiricum
GGGAAAAGCAAAATTTGAAAGAACAAAACCCCACGTAAACATTGGAACCATTGGTCACGTTGACCATGGCAAAACCACGCTGACAGCGGCCATCACCTCAGTACTGAACAAGCGATTTGGTACCGGAGCAGCAGTGGCTTTTGACATGATCGACAAAGCGCCTGAAGAAAGAGAAAGAGGCATCACCATCTCAACAGCGCATGTTGAGTACGAAACTCCGAACCGCCACTACGCCCACGTTGACTGCCCCGGCCATGCCGATTATG
>NZ_JBCITM010000082.1:0-263 GCF_039414295.1 Anoxynatronum sibiricum
CCTTGGGTTTTCGACGGGCAGGTTTCTCACCTGCCTCTCGTTACTCATGCCAACATTCTCTCTTGTGTGCAGTCCACCTAACTTTACAGTTAAACTTCTCCCCGCACACATTGCTCGCCTACCATGCACGTATAGTGCATCCAAAACTTCGGTGGTATGTTTTAGCCCCGGTTATTTTCGGCGCAGGATCCCTGGACCAGTGAGCTATTACGCACTCTTTAAATGTATGGCTGCTTCTAAGCCAACATCCTGGTTGTCTTTGC
>NZ_JBCITM010000083.1:0-261 GCF_039414295.1 Anoxynatronum sibiricum
CAATCCAGGCACCGTTTTGTCTGAACAGCTCCAAAATGGCGTCCAGGTCTTCGGCGGGGGCGATGACGCTTTGTTCCCCAGAGCAGATGATGCCGTTGTCGAAGCAGCGGCCGGTGATGATTTTGGGTACGGCCTCTTCGTAGGTGCTGTCTTTGTCGATGATGCACTGAACGTTGCCGGGGCCCACGCCGTAGGCGGGCTTGCCGCTGCTGTAGGCGGCTTTCACCATGGCACCGCCGCCGGTGGCCACCACCACGTCCA
>NZ_JBCITM010000084.1:0-260 GCF_039414295.1 Anoxynatronum sibiricum
GACCCCCTGCTTGTAAGGCAGGTGCTCTCCCAGCTGAGCTATGCTCCCACATTGGTGACCCCTAGGGGAATCGAACCCCTGTTACCGCCGTGAAAGGGCGGTGTCTTAACCGCTTGACCAAGGGGCCATAAACTTGGCTCCAGAGAGAGGACTCGAACCTCCAACCTACCGGTTAACAGCCGGGTGCTCCACCATTGAGCTACTCTGGAATGTTAGGGTATTTAGAAGGTAAGGAGTCGCAGCGACCTACTCTCCCAGGA
>NZ_JBCITM010000085.1:0-258 GCF_039414295.1 Anoxynatronum sibiricum
GTTACTCAGTACCAGTCGAACTGGTTGGTCGTCAGATAAGCGTTAAAGCTTACGGCAATCATATTGCCTGTTACCACAATGCAGAAAAGGTTGCCCATCACACACGCAGTTATGGTCGATCAGACACTTTGTTTCAGTTGGAGCATTATCTGCCCTTGCTGGAACAAAAGCCTCGGTCAGTGTATCATTCTAAACCCGTTCGCAAATCTGCTGCTGTTGAATTGTTGGACTGGGGAAAAACCTTTCCTCATGATGCAA
>NZ_JBCITM010000086.1:0-255 GCF_039414295.1 Anoxynatronum sibiricum
GGACAACTTTATCGGCTGCCGCCTTTAAAGGTTTCTGTCCTTTGCTTTCTCTTTTGTCATTAACCAGTGCGAGTAAGGACTCGTCTTCCGAGATGGTCATTTCTTTTTCTTCGTTTGTGTATTTTGAATTGCTCGCATTGGCCCGAATATGGGTTGAATCGGTGTAAAAAATTTTTCCTGACACCATTTTGTTTTCCATTGCCATTAGGACCACTTCGTTCATAATGCTTTCATACACCTTCGCGTCTTTAAATC
>NZ_JBCITM010000087.1:0-255 GCF_039414295.1 Anoxynatronum sibiricum
GGACAACTTTATCGGCTGCCGCCTTTAAAGGTTTCTGTCCTTTGCTTTCTCTTTTGTCATTAACCAGTGCGAGTAAGGACTCGTCTTCCGAGATGGTCATTTCTTTTTCTTCGTTTGTGTATTTTGAGTTGCTCGCATTGGCCCGAATATGGGTTGAATCGGTGTAAAAAATTTTTCCTGACACCATTTTGTTTTCCATTGCCATTAGGACCACTTCGTTCATAATGCTTTCATACACCTTCGCGTCTTTAAATC
>NZ_JBCITM010000088.1:0-255 GCF_039414295.1 Anoxynatronum sibiricum
TACAGGGCAGAAGCCAAACCGTAGGCCAGCAGTCAGAAACAGACTGCTTTGCGCTTCACCGACTCCCAGCCTATGTTTTTGATACCAGTAAAAGTGTACCAGCACGTGTATATGATGACAGTACTGTTCAGTTTGACCGAAACCGTTACTCAGTACCAGTCGAACTGGTTGGTCGTCAGATAAGCGTTAAAGCTTACGGCAATCATATTGCCTGTTACCACAATGCAGAAAAGGTTGCCCATCACACACGCAGTT
>NZ_JBCITM010000089.1:0-255 GCF_039414295.1 Anoxynatronum sibiricum
TGTGGCCCTTGCCTTCCAGTTCCAGGTTGGTCTGGGCAATGCTTAAGGCTTCGTCGAAGGTGGTGTAGCCGTACACGGCCATGACGGGGCACATTTTCTCTTTGCTGAGAAGGTCGGCTTCTCCCGGGCCGTCGGCTTTGGCCAGAATGACCTTGGTGCCCTCGGGGATGGGGAGGTCTGCCAGCCGGGCAATGGTGGCCACGGACTGGCCCACCACGTCTTTGGCGGTCATGCCGCCTTCGAAGATGGTCTGAC
>NZ_JBCITM010000090.1:0-255 GCF_039414295.1 Anoxynatronum sibiricum
AAGTTTCAACCGACATCAATCAGAACTATTATTCAAAGTCATCTCTGACCGGGCGGAAAAAAGTAGTGTTATGATCAGCAGCAATCTTGAATTTTCAAGATGGACAGAGCTTTTCGAAAACCCAACACTGATTACGGCATTGGTGGATCGACTTACTTTTCGGTCCCACATCCTTAATATGAACAACCCATCTTATCGAATGGAGCAGGGGTGACAGGCTATTAAGTTGCTGCAATTGTGGATTCTATGGATAAC
>NZ_JBCITM010000091.1:0-255 GCF_039414295.1 Anoxynatronum sibiricum
TGCTTGTAGGTGAAGTTTTCAGAGATGATGTTGTTGCCCCAGGTACCGCAGCCCAGGGTGGTGGTGGGGGCAAAGCCGTTAAAGAGGCTGCCGCCGGCAGAGGTGGAGCTGGGTTGGTTGATCACCAGGCGGCTGACGGTTAAGGCCAGGCCGGCCTCTTTGATATGGGCATCGTTATGGGAGTGGAGGGCGGCGCTGTGGCCCTTGCCTTCCAGTTCCAGGTTGGTCTGGGCAATGCTTAAGGCTTCGTCGAAG
>NZ_JBCITM010000092.1:0-255 GCF_039414295.1 Anoxynatronum sibiricum
TTGAGCAAGAATTCTTCATTGGTTCGGGCATCGATTTTGGGATAAATTTCCATGAGTGCATTGGAAAGCTTAAGCCTTCGTTGATACTGCTCAATGTCTTTGTTCACTGGTTGCCGCCTCCCATCAAGTAGTTGTACTCAGAAGTATCAACTTCATATGATGGCAGATCGGAAGAAAATACAATGGCACCGTCATAGATCAGTCGGTTTTCCTTTAATCGTTTAAACGTAATGGCAATCGCTTCAGGTGATAATG
>NZ_JBCITM010000093.1:0-255 GCF_039414295.1 Anoxynatronum sibiricum
GTTATCCATAGAATCCACAATTGCAGCAACTTAATAGCCTGTCACCCCTGCTCCATTCGATAAGATGGGTTGTTCATATTAAGGATGTGGGACCGAAAAGTAAGTCGATCCACCAATGCCGTAATCAATGTTGGGTTTTCGAAAAGCTCTGTCCATCTTGAAAATTCAAGATTGCTGCTGATCATAACACTACTTTTTTCCGCCCGGTCAGAGATGACTTTGAATAATAGTTCTGATTGATGTCGGTTGAAACTT
>NZ_JBCITM010000094.1:0-255 GCF_039414295.1 Anoxynatronum sibiricum
AACAGAGGTAATGGATGCAGAGGAAACCTGGTGATCCCGGATATGGTCAACCCATTGAGTAGAGCCTGGCATTCTACCCCGAACGCCCACCTGCCAGGAGCCGGTAACAGAAGGCGTGTAAGAGAAAGAGCTGGAGGGGCCATAAGCCCGGACAACACGCCAACTTTGACCAGGGGGACGAACCCAGAACTCAAACTCAGCCCCTGGAGGGTTGCTGGAAGCCCTTAAAGTAATGGCTTGGTTAACAGTTGAAGA
>NZ_JBCITM010000095.1:0-255 GCF_039414295.1 Anoxynatronum sibiricum
CCAGGGGTACCAGGAAGCGAATCACATTGCCCCGGGCCCCGGCACTGAGGAGCACCAGGCCGTTCTCCCAGCATTCTTTGATGATGGCGGCGGTTTCGTCTTTGGCGGGAGCTTTGGTGGTGCGGTCCTTCACCAGCTCAAGGGCCAGCATGACCCCCCGGCCCCGTACATCGCCGATGAGGGAATAGGTGTCTTTCATCTTGTTCAGCCGGCTTCTGAAAAGGTGGCCCAGTTCTTCTGCCCGGCCGGGGAAGT
>NZ_JBCITM010000096.1:0-255 GCF_039414295.1 Anoxynatronum sibiricum
GGCCGATGTTGTCGCCCGCCTGGGCGAAATCCAACAGTTTGCGGAACATTTCAACGCCGGTTACCACCAGTTTGCGGGGCTCTTCTGAGAGGCCTACCAGTTGCACTTCTTCCTGCACTTTAACGGTTCCTCTTTCCACACGTCCGGTGGCAACTGTGCCTCGGCCGGTGATGGAGAAGACGTCTTCTACGGGCATCAGGAAGGGTTTGTCCACGTCTCGCTCTGGCTGGGGAATATACTCGTCGATGCCTTCAA
>NZ_JBCITM010000097.1:0-255 GCF_039414295.1 Anoxynatronum sibiricum
CTGAGTAACGGTTTCGGTCAAACTGGACAGTACTGTCATCATATACACGTGCTGGTACACTTTTACTGGTATCAAAAACATAGGCTGGGAGTCGGTGAAGCGCAAAGCAGTCTGTTTCTGACTGCTGACCTACGGTTTGGCTTCTGCCCTGTATTTGATGATGACGGTACTCCAGGCAGCCGGCCAGTAGGGTATTGTTTAATTTTTCAATGGTTTCAACCCGTGGTACTGGCACCAGTATGTTGCGCCGGGACC
>NZ_JBCITM010000098.1:0-255 GCF_039414295.1 Anoxynatronum sibiricum
ACAGTACTGTCCAGTTTGACCGAAACCGTTACTCAGTACCAGTCGAACTGGTTGGTCGTCAGATAAGCGTTAAAGCTTACGGCAATCATATTGCCTGTTACCACAATGCAGAAAAGGTTGCCCATCATACACGCAGTTATGGTCGATCAGACACCTTTTTTCAGTTGGAGCATTATCTGCCCTTGCTGGAACAAAAGCCTCGGTCAGTGTATCATTCTAAACCCGTTCGCAAATCTGCTGCTGTTGAATTGTTGG
>NZ_JBCITM010000099.1:0-255 GCF_039414295.1 Anoxynatronum sibiricum
AAACTTATTGACCTTTCTGCTTTCATACCTGGCTGTGTCAAAGGGTATTTTATTGACAGGTGCCATCAAGAGTTTCTCTTGTTCAAAGAGTGCATCAATCGATTTTTTTAACCGGTAGTGTTGCCCCAGATTTCGTTCGGAACATTTTTTTAGCAGATCGAGGTTAAACGTTCCCAGATGGTTAATGGTCGGTTCTGGCACAAACAAGTTCCTTCTGATAGTGCCAACCTTGTTCTCAACATTTCCTTTTTCATG
>NZ_JBCITM010000100.1:0-255 GCF_039414295.1 Anoxynatronum sibiricum
TGACATCATTGGAAAAGAAGAAATGTTCACCTTGAATTATGAAAACAGCTTGGCCTTGTTCGATGCAATCATCGAATCCATTAAAAACCTGCTGAATCAAAATGAGATACATCACCATTACTTGAAGCGAATTACCATGGGTGTGCCAGGATCAGTGAATCAAAAAACCCGAAAAATGCTGATGACACAGAGCTGGTTTAATGTGGAAGAAGTTGAAAACATTGAGAAGCTTGTGGAAGCTTCATTTCCTTGCTG
>NZ_JBCITM010000101.1:0-255 GCF_039414295.1 Anoxynatronum sibiricum
TGCAAAATTTTTCTCAGCTTCTCTGAAAATATATTCAGGAAAACTGTCACGCATCAGGAGTGATTCTCCAATACTCAGGTTCATGGCACCTTCGATGGCATTTTCGAGCTCACGTACATTGCCAGGCCAGGGATAGTTCATGAAAGCATCCAAACACTCTGAGTCCATACCAGTCACTGACAGCTTCAGTTGGCTGTTGTACTTGGCAATGAAGTAATCTGTCAATCCTTCGATATCTTCTTTTCGGTCTCTCAG
>NZ_JBCITM010000102.1:0-254 GCF_039414295.1 Anoxynatronum sibiricum
TGTCAGCACTTCCTTTCCTCCCCTATAAAGCTTAGTCACTTAATAGGGTATTGTTTAAGGTTTGTACTGGCAATTACTTTTTGTATTTTTGATTGCCATTCATTGTATTTTTAGATTACCAAATACAACCTATTATGATCTGCTCAATATCCAACAAGACACATATATTTGCCAAAGTAAATCCCAACTTCTCCACAACGTCATGCATTATGCTTACCAGTTCAGCATCTTCTTCTTTGATGGCTTTTCTCACT
>NZ_JBCITM010000103.1:0-253 GCF_039414295.1 Anoxynatronum sibiricum
ATAAATGACTTCGTCGTTATTTAGTGAAGCATACGCTATTTTTGTTTGTACCGGAACTGTCGATTCCAGCATTCCTTCCAAGTGACCTTTTATATCGTAGCCGATATCCACAACTCTTCCACCTATTGTTTTTGGCAATAGAGAAATACAACTTTTGGCAGTCAAAAATGCAATTACCAGCGTTACCAAAATTACTTCATTAATGAATTGGCCATACGATAACTTTTCCCTGTGAACATTAACATATGAGAAT
>NZ_JBCITM010000104.1:0-234 GCF_039414295.1 Anoxynatronum sibiricum
TTTGACCAGGGGGACGAACCCAGAACTCAAACTCAGCCCCTGGAGGGTTGCTGGAAGCCCTTAAAGTAATGGCTTGGTTAACAGTTGAAGAAGAGCCCTGATCAACGGACACCTGAACAGAGGTAATGGATGCAGAGGAAACCTGGTGATCCCGGATATGGTCAACCCATTGAGTAGAGCCTGGCATTCTACCCCGAACGCCCACCTGCCAGGAGCCGGTAACAGAAGGCGTGT
>NZ_JBCITM010000105.1:0-229 GCF_039414295.1 Anoxynatronum sibiricum
GGATAGGAATACCTTTCTCAAAGCAATATCACCCCTCAAAACTGATTCTAAGCGCAAAAAAGCCATGTTTCATCTCTAAAACATGACTTTTTCGACAACCTCAGGACAGCTCAGTTTGAGCTGTCCTGAGGTTGTTGAAAAAGTCTATGAAAATAGGCTTTTTTTCTTGCAATCAAAAAGGAGATTCGCCCCTTGATGTCGAATATAGATATAAGGGGTGATTCGAATG
>NZ_JBCITM010000106.1:0-211 GCF_039414295.1 Anoxynatronum sibiricum
TGGCTACAGCGAAGGGGAAACACCTGTTTCCATCCCGAACACAGCCGTTAAGCCCTTCAGCGCTGATGGTACTGGGACGTGAAGTCCTGGGAGAGTAGGTCGCTGCGACTCCTTACCTTCTAAATACCCTAACATTCCAGAGTAGCTCAATGGTGGAGCACCCGGCTGTTAACCGGTAGGTTGGAGGTTCGAGTCCTCTCTCTGGAGCCAA